>DASPXV010000153.1:0-42611 GCA_035637115.1 Vicinamibacterales bacterium | reverse complement strand
GTACCAACCGACGCGCCCGGGGGGCCTCACGAGAAGCGCATTACTCGGCTTGACGCGTCTCGCGTTGTGACATTTCGCCCTCCTCGGCGATGGCGCGCTTCGTTTTCGGCGGTTCAGCGTGGCTTTCGAGTGTTGGGGCGCTCAGAAGGCACCTGGATGCGAGAGGGAGCCGAGGGCAGATTCACTGAGAGCGTGAAGGAGGTGCGCCGGCAGTACAACATCCACCTAGCGCGACTGTCAGCACCGATCGGGTGGAACTTTAGGGGTCGAATACGTGAGGACCAGAGCGATTTCCACTGGGCGCTGCGAGAACTGCAGTGGAAACGCGTCTGCATCGACGTGCGTGATGAAATTCTCTCCACACTCCGAGGTACGTTCAAATCTATCGGCGAGCTCGTCGCTGATCACCCTGTGCTTGAATGGCGCGATCTGCCCACCACGGAGCAGGTCGATGATGGTCTCCAGCGCCTTGCCCAAGGTGCTCGTTTCGACGAATTGCTGAAGGCGTTCCGCTAGAGGGTGGGGTGGGCGCTCTCCCGTACCCGTCTCTCGCAGTCCGGCTGAGCTGCGCTAGGCGCCACGGCTCTTGACGGCCGGCCGCGACGAGCGTAATTTCATTCAATCGTTCGTCTGTGGCGGAGTCGTTCGCCACCCCCTCCATCGGTCCCAGGCCCATGGAGGCGCTCACCTCTCGTCGCTCTCAGGGCACGAGGGTCGGGCACACCAACTCGTTCCGGCGTCGGATCACTCGGCTTGACCGATCCCGCTCAGCTTCGACCCAGCGTCATCTGACCAGCGCGACGGAGCACGAGAGAGCGCTCACCACACGCGAGCTCGCCCTCAGGGCAGTCGCGGCGGTCGGCGCCGACCGACACCTACCGGAGCTCCCAACGACAGAGGCACCGCGCGCGAGTTCCTCCTCAGGAGAGCCCGCCCCACCGTGCCGCGGGCGCTTGGCGCGTCGTGGTCACCACCTCGCGCCACGTCCCGCACTCGGCTGCGCCACTGGCGCGGCGACCAACCGTGCGGGCGGTCCTTGATCGCGAGGCCGCACGGCGTCAGGCTCGGCGGCGCGATGCGCGTCCTCATGGTCCGCATCGTCCGCGCGCAGATGGCCGTTCCGTTCTCAGGACGGAGCGGCCAGCCTCGAGTTGATTCAACAACAACAGGTCATCGTTGCTGGTCAACGCGGGGTTATCATGCGTGGACGAAGAGGATTACGGTACTGGCCGCCAGCTCGAAGGCGAGCGCGAACGAGCGGTGTCGCTCGTCACACGCAACGCCGGCCGCATGTCGGTGGGCAGGCCGACGAGTCAATGCTCGCGCTCGTTCGCCTGCTGGCACGACAGGCCGCGCGTGAAGCCTTCGACCAGGCCGTCTCGGAGTCGGATCGTTCTGTCGAAGAGGACCGCGAATGAAAGTCGCCATCTACGCCCGGTACTCGTCGGAGAACCAGCGGGACGCATCGATCGGTGACCAGTTCCGCATCTGCCGCGAGTTTGCGCAGCGTCAGGGTTGGCACGTCGCCGCCGAGTACTCCGACCATGCGGTGTCTGGCGCGACGATCATGCGGCCCGGCTTCCAGACGATGATGCGCCAGGCGCTCCAGAAAAAGGTCGACATCGTTATGGCGGAAGCGCTCGATCGCTTTAGCCGCGACCAGGAGGACACAGCCGGCCTATTCAAGCGTCTCACGTTCGCCGGCGTGAACATCGTCACGCTCGCTGAAGGCGACATAACGCACCTGCACATCGGCCTCAAAGGGACGATGAATGCGTTGTTTCTGAAAGAGCTGGCCGAAAAAACCCGGCGCGGACTCCGCGGCCGAATTGAGCTCGGGAAAGCAGGCGGCGGCGTCAGCTTCGGCTATCGCATCGTGCGTCGGCTCGAGAACGGCGTCGTCACCACCGGCGAACGGGAGATCGTGCCCGACGAAGCCGCGATCATTCGACGCATCTTTAACGACTACAGGGCCGGAGCCTCACCGAAACAGATCGCGAAGGCTCTCAACGCCGAAGGTGTGCGCGGTCCGCGTGGGGCGCTCTGGAGCCCGAGCACGATTCACGGAAATCCGGAGCGAGGCATTGGCATTCTCCACAACGAGCTGTACATCGGTCGTCTGGTGTGGAATCGGCAGCGTTTCCTGAAGGATCCAGATACCGGCAAGCGTGTCGCCCGGGCGAATCCGCCGTCTGAGTGGATCACGAAGGACGTGCCCGAGCTGCGAATCATCGACGATGAAGTCTGGCAGGCAGTACAGACGCGATACGCGAGCGTTCAGCGGAAGTGGAAGGCGGGCCAGGAGGGCAGACGCTTCAACCAGTTCCGCCGGCCAAAGTATCTGTTCTCGGGTCTCACGAAGTGCGGCGAATGCGGCGCCGGGTTCGTCGTCTACTCGCGCGACCACCTCGGATGCTTCGGGACTCGCGATCGCGGTACCTGCACCAACAAGCTGACGATCGCGCGTCAGGAAGTCGAGCAGCGCGTGCTGCGGGCGCTCCAGGACAAGTTGATGCGCAAGGACTTCTTCGAGGAGTTCTGCCGCGAGTTCGCGAAGGAGATGAATCGGCTGCGCATGGAGCACCGGGCCGGCTTGAGTGGTGCCAAGCGCGAGCTGGAGCGGGTGAAGCGCGAGATCGAGAAGGTCATCGACGCCATCGTCCAGGGGTACGCGGGTCCGGAGCTGAAGACGCGCATGAACGGCCTGCAGGAGAGGAAGGAAGCCCTTCTGGCGCAGCTCGCCGCAGCCGACGAACCGCCGCCACTCCTGCACCCGAGCATGGCCGACCTCTACCGAAGCAAAGTCGAGGAGCTCGCGTCGGCCCTCCAACGCGAGGACACGCGCCTGGAAGCCTCAGAAATGCTCCGTGGGCTGATTGAAGCGATCGTCTTGACTCCGCAGGACGGCCAGTTGCGGATCGAGCTGAGAGGGAATCTGGCCGCGATGTTGGCTGCTGCCCAGAAAACGAAAAGGTCGCCGGAAACGGGCGACCTCTTCGTGCCGATTCAATTGGTTGCGGGGGCAGGATTTGAACCTGCGACCTTTGGGTTATGAGCCCAACGAGCTACCGGGCTGCTCCACCCCGCGTCTGGAATCCTAATTGTAACATCTTTTGCGAATCGTTTGCACGCGCGACTGTTGCGGTGTTCGCAGTCAAACGGTCAAAGGAGACGTCGATGGCTCATCCAGGTGATGTCTTTGAACATCGCGCCCTCGGTGTACGCATAACGTTTCTTCAAACCGCCGAGCAGACGAATGGCGAGCTGATGCGCGTCGAGGTCGCGCTCCCACCGAATTTCTCGATGGCCGAGCATGTCCATCCCCGCCAACAAGAGCGGCACCATGTGCTCTCGGGGACGCTGAGGGCTCGGGTAGGCGGTGAGGAGCGAGAGTACACGCCAGGCGAGTACGTAATTGGGCCGCCAAACGTGCCGCATGCGTGGCGTAATCCGAGTAGCCAGGAGAGTCTGCGGATCGTGTCCGAGCACAGGCCGGTGTTGCACATGGAGCTGATGCTCGAGTCTGGATTCGCCATCGCGCGAGAGTTTGCCGCCGACAAAAGACGGATTCACAGGCACGTCCTGCGCGCCGCAATCCTGATGGACGAGATCAAAGACGATTTCTACTTCACCGGATTATCAATGCGAGCGCTGATGGCCCTGTTTGTAGCGCTCGCGCCGGTCGGCCGATTCCTTGGATACACGATTCACGCGAAGTCCGAAGGCCAAGTGCCCGTGCCACAGCCCAAAGCGACAGGCGAGGCGTTCTCCGCTGCGAGGATCGGAGGCGCAGCTGCCGGGCTGGCCGCCGTCGCATTCGCGGCACATTGGTGGCGGCACCGTTCACAAAGGGCCTGAAGGCAAACGCCAAAAGCGTCATCGGCACGCCGATTGCGTCGATGGCAAAGTCGGGAGAGATCCGATGATGAATCGAAATCTCGTCTGGATCCTCGCAACACTGGCGGCCGTGCTCGTCGTTATTCCGCTTCTCGGCATGGTCGGCATGACGGGAATGGGCCGCGGCTGTTGTGGGGGAATGATGGGGATGACCGGGAACATGATGACCGGAATCTCGGCCCTGGGGCTCATCTGGATGCTGGGCGGTGCCGCCGTCGTGATCGCCCTCATCGTCGTCCTCATCCGAGCAACGACGCGGACGTAGTCGGTTGTTCTACAAAGAACGCGTCCAGGCAAAGCGCGGCTGGCGTAGTGAAATCATCGACCGACCTGTTCGTAGTTCTGTTTGATGACGGCGTAACAGTCGCACGAGACTTTCAGTAATCCGTCGCGGTCACCAATCAGAATCCGTCCGCATTCAACGCGCAGCATTCCACGCCGCACGAACGCTTCGATCTCCACGCTCACCGACGGTCGGCTGACACCAAGCAGCATCGCAAGGAATTCGTGCGTGATCGAGAAGCGGTCTGCACTGACACGATCCAACGTCTCCAGAATCCAGCGGGCGCACCGCTGTTCGAGCGTGTGCAAGCCGGTGCAGCCTGTCATCCGCATGCTGTGAATCAGCAGGGCATGCGAATACTGTGTCAGGACGTCCCGGAAATGCCCGTTCTCCTTCATCTCGCAATCGAGATCGTGAATGTCGAGCGCATGCGCGTCGCCTCCGATGGCCACGACCGTCTCGCACGGCATGCTCGGCGCACCAATGCTCGCGGAAATCCACGACGCCCCTTCCATGCGTCGCGGTTTCAAGCGTGTCGCCGTTCTTCATGACGGTCATCTGACAGATCACGGCGTTTTCCGGAAAGTAGACGGTGTGGATGGGCTGGTTGCGCTTGTAGAGGACATCTTTCGCGCGCAGCGTCGGATGATCATGGTCGCAACGAACGCGGACGCGATGAAATCGTCAGCCGGCCGGCGGTTCCGATAACGAGCTGGGCTGTGGCGAAGCTGTTGAGCAGTAGTCGCGCGGCGCGCGGGTAACCATCAGCCAAGAGTCGTACGACGTACGAAGCTATTCGCGGCGGTGGAGGTCCTCGACGTAATGCGCGCGCGCCTCGATTTCCGCCAGCTTCCCGGCGGCATAGACGGACGCGTCGTGGAGCAGGCGTTGACGCTCCTCATCCGCGAGCGCACCCAGCGCCGCGGGATCGTTCCCCTGAGCGCGCAGGAACTCTTCAATGAGGGCGAGCTCCAGCTTGGCTTCACGATCGTCGAGCGGCGGGAGATCGAGAAAGTCGCGCATGAAGACCCCTTTCGCGAAGAAGTACAGCGTAGCACCGATGGTCATCGCACCGCGAGCAGTCTCCGCTTCCGGTCGGCGATCGCCTGAGTCACCGATGCCGACGGTCCGCCGGTGCTCAACTGACCGACGCTGTCGAGCGCCTCGCCGTACCACTTCTGCCACGCGGCCGCGATTTCCGGCGTGGCGTTCTGCGTCATCTCGAGCGCAAGGCGCGCCGAGGCCGCGTTGCCGATCAAATCGACAGTCGCGAGCGCGTCCTGCTCGCCGGCTGCTGCCAGGAACCATGCGCTCGTCGCAACTGCGAGACCGACGTTCACCATCTCCGCAGCACTCGTCTTGTCGGGCCGATCGAGATTCGTGTGGTAGTAGCGATCCGTGAAGTGCCAGTTCAGCAGTGACGGGATGCCCGCGTTCTTGAACTCCGTGTGATCGCTTCCCCCTTCGTAAGGATTGGTTTTCACAATCCATCCCGTGTCCTTCGCGCGCCGCAGGCAGATCGCCAGGTGCAGATCGTTCAGCAGGCTGCCCTTCAATTCGGACGCCTTCACCTCGCCCGCGCCCCACGCGGTATGCGGATCCGATGGCCGCGGCCACACCGCAGACGGATCCGCCTGCTTCTCGATGAGGAAGCTGCCGCCCGTTTTCCGAACATCCTCTCCCGTCATGTCCAGTGAGAACATGTACCGCACCCCCTTCGCCTGCTCGGGATGCGCATTCAGCCAGGCGCGGCTGCCGCGGTTCTCGTCCCCCCAGATGAACGTGAGCGTGCGTCCCGGCGGCGGCAGCGTCTTCGCCTCGATCGCCCTCTTCAGTGCGATCGCCAGCGCATACAGCGTCCCGCATCCACTGCCGTCGTCGTTCGCACCAGGTTCCTGGATGTGAGCGACCATGACGATGCGCTCGTCTGGTTTCACCGTGCCGGGAATCTCGGCGACGACCATCCGGTTCGGGCCGTCGTAGAAGGTCGACTGCACGGTGACCTTGGCCTTCACAGGTCCGGCTTTCAGCCGCTCGCGTATTTTCGATGCCGCGCGCAGGCTGGCTTTGAAGCCAAATGCGTGCGCGGCTTCGTCGTACGGCACGCTGCCCCACTGAAACACGTCATACTGATCTTCGGACGTGAATTGCGCGGGATCCTCCGGACGAATGTAGCCGGCGACGGAGGTCGAAATCACGCCGGCCGCGCCTCGCGCCTTCACCGCCTGCTGCCACAACTGTCCGACGGACGTGGACCCGAGGACGACCGCGCCTTTGACGTCTTTGTCCTCGAAGTCCGCCGGCCTGCCCTGGCCGACGTCGATTAGCGGCGCGTCGATGCCACCGGCTGGCGTCGGAAACGAATTGATACAAAGGGATATGTGGTCGCGCTCCCTGGAAAGCACCACGTCGCCGCTATCCGCGAACGCGACAGTGCCCACCTGGTAGTCCCATCCACGTCCGCGCGTCGGGAACTCCTCCACACGAGGATCGAGTCCCGCCGTCTTGAGGCCGTCGCGAATGCGATCGACGGACGCGTTGAAACCCGGATTGCCCGCGATGCGCCAGTACTGGTCCATGAATCGGACGATGTCCATGGCGGCTGCGCCGTCGATGCGATCTTTCACCGCGCCATACGCGCGCTCGGCGCTGGAGGGAATTGATGTTGACTGCTGGGCCGATGTGATCGCGGTCAGCGTCCACGCGACGATCAGTGTGCGTACTACGTTGCGCAAGGGACGCCCGTGAGGTCGAGCAGGATGTCGGTGCCGGTGTTTTCGTGTGACGACACGGGAGCGCGGCGGCCGGGACATTCCGCGCCCGGTCCATTCTTCAAGACGTCGAAGTACCGGCGGGAAATCTCTGGCGGCAAATAGCCGATCTTGCCGCCGCTCGCGTGCACCGCGACGGCCGCCCGGTTGAAGCGGTTTTCCGGCTCCGCGGTCAGCGTGGCCGTGAATTTCGAGGGAAGCCGCTGGATTTGCTCGACGTAGGCAGGCCCAGCGGCGACGGGCACGTGCGCGATCGGGTTCGTCACACGATCATTCTAGCGGCGACCCAGCCTGTCTCCGTCATGCGTCCACATATTCGGAATGGCTGACGGTCGGGGCACCTTAAAGAACACCGTGTTTAGCGCCGCCGGCAACGGTGCGGGAATTGCCGCGGTGTTCTACCTCGATGCGCACGTGTCTTCTGTCGCTGGCAGTGATTCTCATCTCCTGCGCGGCAGCCGCGCAGGACACCCGAGAAGATGGCCTCCGTGCATTCGTTGCGGGTGACTACGCCCGCGCGGCGACGACGAAGCCGGTCTCGATACGCCTGGGCGCTCGAGGCGCGGCGTATTTGCCGGTGCGACATACGGTCTTGAAGACCGCGTCGGGGCGCGTGGTTCTAACGGATCGCGCGACGCAACGCACGGCGCACCGCAAGCCGATGGCGAATTGCTTCGCGGCGCGAGATGCGGCCATCGTGATTGCGATCGATCCGGGCGAGACGGCGCTCGCGCAACTGCTCGAGCCGCTCGGGCCCGAGCCGCTGCGCGCGTCCCACCCGGCGCTCCTGCATGCGCTCGCGCAGCTCTTGCAGCCGTTCGACGCGGACCTGCCGGCGGGACTGATCGACGCCGGATGCCATGGCCGGTGCGGCGCCCGCCAGGCAGAAGGTCAACAGAACGGCCGTCCAAACCACTTTCTGCATGTCTCCTCCGTTATGCCTGCCAGTTAGACGGGGAAAAGCCGCTACGGGTTACATTGGCAATTGGCGATTGCAGATTGGCGATTGGGCATTGCCGATTGGAGATTGTCGATTGGGGTTGGCGATTGGGGTTGGCGATTGACCAGGTCCGACAGCGCCTGGCGGCGGCTCGAACGATAACGGTTTTGACAGGCGCCGGCGTTTCGGCGGGAAGCGGGGTTCCGACCTTCCGCGGGGCCGGTGGCCTCTGGCGGAACCGCCAGGCGCCGCAACTGGCGACACCGGAAGCCTTCGCGCAGGACCCGCGGCTTGTCTGGGAATGGTACGCCTGGCGGCGCGAGGTGATCTCGGGCTGCGCCCCGAACCCGGCCCATCACGTCATCTCCCGCTGGAGTCAACGTCCCGGGTTCACGCTGGTCACGCAGAACGTCGACGGTCTCCACGAGCGTGCAGGCACGCGAAACGTGGTGCGTTATCACGGCTCGATCTGGACGATGAAGTGCTCGGGGCGATGCGGCGCCAACGACTGGGACGACCTCTCGGTCCCTCTGGATCCGCTGCCACCGCGCTGTCCGAAATGCGGCGCACTGGCGCGGCCGGCGGTGGTCTGGTTTGGCGAACCGATCCCCCCCGCGGCGCTGCGGGCGGCCCAGGCCGCGACTGCGTGTGATGTTTTCCTGTCGGTGGGAACGTCGAGCGTTGTCTATCCTGCGGCGGGACTCGTGGCGGCGGCGAAGGCGTGCGGCGCCTTGACTGTGGAAATCAATCCAGAGGCGACCGGCCCGGACGTCGACGTCGCGATTGCGCTGCCTGCGGAAGTCGCGCTGACGCTTGTTTCTTCCGCCTAAAGGCGGAAGCTACAGGAACGAAAGAAGAACCGACGCTCCGTTTGGAAAGGGGAAGCTAGAAAACAGCCGATGCGTGTAGCTCCGCCTTCAGGCGGAAGTCAGATGCGCGGCAGCGTTACGCCGCGCTGCTTGAGGTACTTGCCCTTCTTATCGGCGTACGAGACTTCGCACGGTTCGTCCCCCTGGAAGAACAGCACCTGCGCGAGCCCTTCGTTGGCGTAGATCTTCGCGGGGAGCGGCGTCGTGTTGGAGATCTCGAGCGTGACGGTCCCCTCCCACTCCGGCTCGAACGGCGTCACGTTCACGATGATGCCGCACCGCGCGTAGGTGGACTTGCCGAGGCAGACCGTCAGGATGTCGCGCGGGATGCGGAAGTACTCCACCGTGCGCGCGAGTGCGAAGGAATTCGGTGGCACGATGCAGACGTCGGCTTTGACGTCGACGAACGATCTGGGATCGAAGTTCTTTGGATCGATCACCGTGCTGTTGATGTTGGTGAATACCTTGAACTCGTCCGCGACGCGAATGTCGTAGCCGTACGACGACAGCCCGTACGACACAACGCCCTCGCGTACCTGCCGATCCTCGAACGGCTCGATCATTTTGTGCTCGAGCGCCATCCGCCGAATCCACGCGTCCGACTTGATGCCCGCCATCAGTTACCAGTCGCCAGTTGCCAGTTGCCAGTTAGAGTCACTGGAGGTCCATTCGCCAGTTGCCAGTTGCCAGTTAGAGTCACTGGAGGTCCATTCCGGCAAAGAAGTATCCCAGCTCGAATGCGGCGGTGTCCGGCGCGTCGGAGCCGTGCGTCGCGTTGTTCTCGATCGACTTGCCGAAATCCTTCCGGAGCGTGTTCGCGTCCGCCTTAGCGGGATCCGTGACCCCCATCAGGGTCCGCCACTGCTTGATCGCGTCGGGCGCCTCGAGCGCCATGACCACACAGGGGCCGGATGACATGAATTTTGTCAGACTCGGGAAGAACGGCCGCTCTTTGTGGACCGCGTAAAACCCTTCGGCCTCCTTCTGTGACAAGTGGAGGAGCCGCATGGCACGAATGGTGAATCCGGCCTCTTCGATGCGTTGAATGATGCGGCCGGTGTATCGCGCCGCGACGGCGTCCGGCTTGATGATGGCAAATGTGCGTTCCATATCCTGAGGATTATATATGCCACTACCGGAGCACGAAGGCGCGGTGGAAGGCGACAAGACCACCGACCGCCCGCAGCAAGGGAACGAGAACGCCCAGGTGCTGGACGATGAAGGCCTGCCGGAGGACAGGGACAAGATCGACCAGGATCGCATCGGCGCGAACCTGGACGAAACGCAAGGCTAGCGGCCGACGGAGGTCGATGTCTTGCTGCCTGGCTTCAGGTGCTTGTCGTACCAATCCAGGTAGCGCTGCAGCCGATCGATCTTGTAGGTCGGCGTCGTGATGCCGTGGAACTGTCCTGGGTAGATCACCAGTTGCGTGTCCACGCCGAGGCTCTTGAGCGCCTGGTACATCTGCTCTCCGCCCACGAGCGGCACGTTGAAGTCCTTCTCACCACCGAGGAACAGCACCGGCGTCTTGATCTTGTCGGCGTGGAAGAACGGATATGAGATCTTGATCCACAGCTCCTGCGCCTTCCAGGGCGGGCCGATCTCGTTCTCGTATTGCGTGATGTATTCGTCCACGCCGTACATCGACAGCTGCAGCGCGCTCCCCGCGCCGCTCGTCGCCGCCTTGAACCGCCCGTCGGTCGCAATCGTGTAGTCGGTCAGGATGCCGCCGTAGCTCCAGCCGCCGATGCCGAGGCGATCCGGATCCGCGAGACCGATCTTCTGCACGTAATCCATCGCGCCGAGCAGGTCGACCACTTCCTTTCCGCCCCAGTCCGCAAAGATCGCTTTCTGGTAGGCGCTGCCGCGGCCGTTGCTGCCGCGGTAGTTCACCGAGACGACGACGTAGCCGTTCGCCGCGAAGAACTCGCGCTCGAAGCTGAACGCATGTTCGTCCTGGCCGTTGGGGCCGCCGTGGATGCGCAGCAGCGCCGGGTACTTCCGGCCGGCCTGGTACGAGGACGGCTTCACGATAAGGCCATGAACCTCGGTGCCGTCCTTGCTGATGGCCGTGAACTCCTCCGTGGTGCCGAGCAGCACCTTCGAGAGCCACTCGTCGTTCTGGTGCGACAGGCGGCGGACCTTTCCGCCTTCGACGGCCACGACCTCGGTCGGCGCCGTATCGGTCGACATCAGGCTGGCATACGCGCCATCAGGTGGGCCCGCCGAGAGATTGTTGATGACGGACTTCGCGGTGACGAGGCGCTCGACCTTGCCACTCTTCAGCGACACGCGCGCCGGGTACTGCGAACGATCGTCGATGACGACGAACGCCAGCGAGCCGCCACCCTCCTCGAACTGCGGCTGGCGGACCGGGCGATCGAGCGCGTCCGCGAGGATGCGGGGTTGACCGCCGACGGCGGAGATCACCGCGAGCTTGTTCTGGTTGTAAGCGGAGTACTTCAGCTCTTCGCCGGCGAGATACGCGATCTGCTTGCCATCGGGACTCCACGAGAGCGGACCGTCGTCCGAGTTCGGCGACGTCGTGATCTGCCGCGGCTGCACGCCCGCCTTCGGCTCGATCACCCACACGTCCGTGTTGTCGTGCCGGTCGATGTCTCCGGTGCCGCGTTTGCTCACGAACGCAATTTGCGAGTTGTCGGGCGACCAGGCGGGCGACGACTCATCGTACAGCGTGCCCGTCGTCAGCGCCTCCGCCTTCTTCGTTGCGACGTCGAACACGTACAGGTGCGTGCGCTCGTTGCGGAGATATCCGCTGACGTCCTGCTTGAAGTGGTAGCGGTCGATGACGATCGGCGGCGGCGTTTTCTTCTTGGCGCTGTCCGTCGCCTTGTCGTCATCCTTCGGATCGCGCGGATCGGGCTCGCTCACGACGAACACGAGGCGTTTGCCGTCTGGCGCCCAGGCGTACTCGGAAATGCCTCCCCTGACGTCGCTGACCTTGATCGCTTCGCCACCGGCGCGGCTCATCAGCCACAGCTGGCCGTCCTTCGCTCCCTGTCGCGAGGAGACGAACGAGATGTACTTGTTATCGGGACTCCAGCGAGGCTGGGATTCGCCGTCCGGAGAGGAGGTGAGCTGGATTTCCTGCGTGCCGTCCCAGCTCGCCATCCAGATGTCGGTGTCGTTCTTGTCCGTCTCTTTAATCGCACGGGAGACGACGTAGGCGACCCACTTGCCGTCAGGCGATCGCTGGGGATCGCGGACGTCTTTCAGGTTGTAGGTGTCCTCGGTGGACAGGACGCGCTTCTGCGCCAGCGCGGTACTCGGGCTGCACAGACCCACCGCAAGTGCCGCAACTGCTGCCGCGAACTTCATACAGACTCCTGTCACACACGATCTCCCGCAGAGGCCGCAGAGAACGCGGAGAACTCTCATTATGCTTTCTCTGCGAGCTCTGCGTGCTCCGCGTGACTACGTCCGTGGCTGTCGGTGTTACCGGTGTTCTTCCATCACAGCGTCGAGAACCTCGCGACCCGGCCGCACGACATCGGGCGGCAAGAACGCGAGCGGCGTGTCGACGAGATTCAACTGCGTCAGCAGATCGTCCTTGTCCGGCTCGATGTAGAGGATTCCGGTCGGGAACTCGCCGCGCGCGTGCGTTTCGTGCATCAGGCGCATCGCGGCGAGCTTGTCGGTCGGGTTGTAGTCTTCCGCGACCTTCTTCAGATAGAGCTTCGACCCGTCGTGCATCGTAACGGCGGTCGTCGTGCCCGGGTCGTACTCGACGTTGATGTCCTCGAAGAACGGGACAAAGTTCACCTCGCCCATCGCCTCGTCATGTTCCTTCGCGTAGGCGTAGCTCTTAGTCGAGCCCTCGTGGTCGTTGAAGGTCACGCACGGCGAGATCACGTCGATCATCGCGGTGCCGCGATGCGCGATGGCCGCCTTCAGGATCGACAGCAGCTGCTTCTTGTCTCCAGAGAACGAGCGCGCGACGAACGACGCGCCGAGCTGGACGGCCAGCATGCAGGTATCGATCGGCGGGAGCTCGTTGACGACGCCATTCTTGAGCGTTGACCCGAGGTCCGCGGTGGGCGAGAACTGCCCCTTGGTGAGCCCGTAGCAGCCGTTGTCCTCGATGATGTAGACGAGCGGGACGTTGCGGCGCATCATGTGCACAAACTGGCCGATGCCGATCGCGCCCGTGTCGCCGTCGCCGCTCACGCCGATCGCGAGCATCTTGCCGTTGGCGAGCAGTGCGCCGGTGCCGACCGACGGCATCCGTCCGTGGACGGAATTGAAGCCGTGCGCCTCGCCGAGGAAGTACGCGGGCGTCTTGCTCGAGCAGCCGATGCCCGACAGCTTGAGCACGTCCCGCGGATGGATGCCCATCTCGAAGAACGCCTCGATGATGCGTTCGGAGATGGCGTTATGGCCGCAGCCCGCACACAGCGTCGTCTTGCCGCCGCGATAGGGCTGAATCTCGAGACCGATTCGATTCTTTTTGGGGTCGACCATCTATTCCTCCCGCGCTGCGGTGACGGCGGCGCGCGGACCAGCCGCCGCGGCCTGCACCGTGTCGCGCACCTTGCGACCTTCCTGCACCAGGATCTCGTCGGTCAGCGATCGTGCGTCGATCGGCAGACCGTTGTAATGGAGCACGCTGCGCACGTGGCTTGTCGTGCCTTCGGACAGATCCACGCGCATCAGCATCTTCATCTGCGCGTCGCGGTTCTGCTCGACGAGGTACACGCGCGGATAGCGCGCAATGAATGCCTCGACGTCCTTCGGGAACGGGTAGGCCTTGAGGCGCATGTAAGCCGTGCGGATTCCGAATTCCTTTTCGAGCTGCGAACGGCACTCGTCGATGGCCCAGTGACTGGTGCCGTACCCGATGATGGCGACCTCCGCCTGCGCATCCTCGATCACGGGTGCCGGCACGGCCGACTTCGCCGTCTCGTGCTTGCGCGCGAGACGATCGACGTTGCGCTGATAGTCGTCCGGGCGCTCGCTGTACTGCCCGCGCTCGTTGTGACCCGACCCGCGGGTGAAGTACGAGGGCATGCCTGTGGCCGGCAGCGTGCGGTACGGGATGCCGTCGCCGTCGATGTCGCGATAGCGCCCCCATTCCGCGCCGAGCGTCTTGATCGATTCCGCGTCGAGCACTTTCCCGCGGTCGTACGCCTTCTCGGGATACTTGAACGGCTGCGACATCCACATGTTCATGCCGAGGTCGAGATCGCTCATGACGAAGACGAGCTGCTGAAAGCGCTCGGCAATGTCGAACGCGTCCTGCGACATCTGGTAGCACTCTTCGATCGAGCTCGGAATGAGGAGGATCTGCTTCGTGTCGCCGTGCGACAGAAGCGCGGTGGACGCGATGTCACCCTGCGCCGTGCGCGTCGGCAGGCCCGTGGACGGCCCGACGCGCTGAATGTCGAACACGACGCCGGGGATCTCGGCGTAATACGCCAGCCCTGCGAACTCGCTCATCAGCGAGATACCCGGGCCCGACGTGGAGGTCATCGCGCGCGCGCCGGCCCAGCCAGCGCCGAGGACCATGCCGATCGACGCGATCTCGTCTTCCGCCTGGATGATCGCGTAGGTCGCCTTGCCGGATGCCTTGTCCATCCGGTACTTCTTCATGTAGCCGATGAGCGATTCAGGCAGCGACGAAGACGGCGTGATCGGATACCAGGCGACGACGGTGACGCCGGCGAACATCGCGCCGAGCGCGGCCGCCGTGTTCCCTTCCATCAGGATCATGCCGCCGGTCTTGTTCATCCGCTCGAGTGAGAACGGATCCCCCTTCTTCAGGTTCTGTGCGGCGTAGTCCGATCCCGCCTTCAGCGCGCCCATGTTCAGGTCCGCGGCCTTCACCTTCTTGCCGAACTGCTTGCGCAGGGCCTTCTCCATCTCCCCCATGTCGATGTTGAGGAGCTGCGAGAGCACGCCGTCATAAATCATGTTCTTCACGAGGCGCCGCAGCTTGGCGTCCGTGCAGACGGTGCCGACGATCTTGTCGAACGGCACGGGATAGAACGTCAGATCGCTGCGAAGCTCGTTGAGCTTCAGCGGCTCGTCGTAGAGGACGCCACGCCCGGGCTCGAGCGTCATCACGTCTTCCTTGGCGGTCTCGGCGTTCATCGCGACGAGGAAATCGACTTCCTTTTTGCGCGCAATGAACCCGTCCTTGTTCGCGCGGATCGTGTACCACGTGGGCAGTCCCGCGATGTTCGACGGGAACATGTTCTTGCCCGACACGGGAACGCCCATCTGGAAGATCGAGCGCAGAAGGACCAGGTTCGCCGTCTGGCTGCCCGAGCCGTTGACGGTTGCGATCTGGATGCTGAAATCGTTGACGACCTTTGTTGTCATTTGCGGAGGAGCTCCTTGACCGCCGCGCCGATGTCTGCCGGACTCTTGACTACCCGTACCCCGGCGGCCGACAGCGCGTCCATCTTCTCCGCCGCCGTGCCCTTGCCGCCCGCGATGATCGCGCCGGCATGTCCCATGCGCCGCCCCGGCGGCGCGGTCTGCCCTGCTATGAAGCCGACCACCGGCTTCTTGAAGTTCGCCGCGATCCAGGCCGCGGCGTCCTCCTCGGCATTGCCGCCGATCTCGCCGATCATCACGACCGCTTCCGTCTGCGGATCGCCCGCAAAGAGCGCCAGCGCATCGATGAAGCTCGTGCCAATCAGCGGATCGCCGCCGATGCCGATGCAGGTCGTCTGGCCCAGCCCGTTGTTCGTAAGCTGGTCGATCGCCTCGTAGGTCAGCGTGCCGCTCTTCGACACGATCCCGACGCGTCCTTCCTGGCAGATATGTCCTGGAATGATACCGGCTTTTGCCTGCCCGGCGGTGATGAGCCCCGGGCAGTTGGGCCCGATGACGCGCGTTTTGCCGCCGCGGATGGCCCCGAAGACGCGCAGCATGTCGAGCGTCGGGATGCCCTCGGTGATGCACACCGCCAGGTCCAGCCCTGCGTCCGCCGCTTCAAGCACGGCATCCGCGCCGCCGGGCGGCGGCACGAAAATGACCGACGCGTTCGCGCCGGTCGCCTTGACGCAGTCGCTGACGGTGTTGAATACCGGCCAGCCTTCGTGCGTCGTACCCCCCTTGCCGGGCGTCACACCCCCGACTACGTTCGTTCCGTACGCCTGCGCCCCTTTCGCGTGAAACGTGCCCTCGCGCCCCGTAATCCCCTGGACCAATAAACGCGTGCTCTTGTTTATCAGTACGGCCATACCTATTTCGCCAGCGCGACGACACTTTCGGCACCCTCACTCATGGTGTCCGCCGTCGTGAAATTGAGCCCGCTCTCCTTGAGCATCTGCTTGCCTTTCTCGACGTTCGTGCCTTCCATGCGAATCACGATCGGGACGGGCACGCCGAGATCCTTGACCGCGGCAATCACTCCTTCGGCGAGGATGTCGCACCGCAGGATTCCGCCGAAGATGTTGATTAAGACTGCCTTCACTGCCTTGTCGGCCATCAGGATGCGGAACGCGTTCTTGATCTGGTCCGCGTTGGCGCCGCCGCCGACGTCCAGGAAGTTCGCCGGCTCACCACCCGCGAGCTTGATGATGTCCATCGTCGCCATGGCGAGTCCTGCGCCGTTGACCATGCAGCCGATGGTTCCATCGAGCTTGATGTAATTGAGGCTGTACGCGGAGGCTTCGACTTCGAGGGGATCCTCCTCGCTCGGGTCGCGCATGTCCTTGAAGTCGGGGTGCCGGAAGATCGCGTTGTCGTCGAAATTCATCTTCGCGTCGAGCGCCAGCAGACTGCCGTCGCCGGTGACGATCAATGGGTTGATCTCGAGAAGGGATGCGTCGGTCGCGACGAACGCGTTGTACAGCGCCGTCATGACCTTCACTGCCTGACCGACCTGGGGTCCCTGCAGTCCGAGTGCGAAGGCGAGCTTGCGCGCCTGAAACGCACTCAGGCCGAGGCCCGGGTGCACGAATTCCTTGTGAATCTTTTCGGGGGTCTCGTGCGCGACCTTCTCGATCTCGACGCCCCCTTCCTGGCTCACCATCATCACGAGCCGCTCGCTCGCGCGATCGAGGACGATGCCGAGATACAGCTCGCGTTCGATCTTGAGGCCCTGCTCGATCAGGACGCGCTGCACCTTCTGCCCCGACGGTCCCGTCTGGTAGGTCACCAGCTGCATGCCGATCATCTTCTGCGCAGCGGCCTCCGCTTCCGACGCACCCTTCACGACCTTGACGCCGCCACCCTTGCCCCGACCGCCCGCGTGGATCTGCGCTTTCACGACGACCGTTCCGCCGCCGAGGCGTTGCGCGACGCCCGCTGCCTCTGATGCGTTGAAGATGACTTCGCCCTGCGGGACCGGCACACCGTACTTGGCCAGAATGCTCTTCGCCTGATACTCGTGAATCTTCATCGTGGGATCATTTAATCATACGCCAGGTGCGCTATCATCAGGGGTTGATGTCGTTCCGCAGGGTGTTCTCTTCGTCGGTTGGCACCAAGCTGCTCATCGGATTCACGGGTCTTCTTCTCTTCGTCTTCCTCATCGCACATCTCGCCGGCAATCTGACGGTGTTCGGCGGCCAAGAGATGTTCAACCATTACAGCGCCTCGCTCGCGGCGAGCCCGCTCGTGATTCCCGCGGAAATTGCGCTGCTGATCCTGTTCCTCGTGCACGTCTACAAGACGGTGACGATGTGGACCGCGAACCAGCGTGCACGCACGGTCGGCTACCAGAAGAAGACGTGGGCGGGCTACACGAGCCGCAAGAGCATCGCATCGACGACGATGATCTGGAGCGGGATCGTCACGTTCGGGTTCGTGATCCTGCATCTCGCCCAGATGAAGTTCGGCGCGTGGTACCAGCTCGGCGATCCGGCGGTTCGAGATCTCTATCGGACGGAAGTGGAAGTCTTTTCCTCGCCGCTCTGGGTCGCGGTGTATGTCGTCTGCATGATGCTCATCGGCCTGCATCTGCGCCACGGAATCTCGAGCGCCTTCCAGTCGATCGGCGCCGACCATCCGGTGTACACGAAACGGCTCGTCCTGCTCGGTACGGTTCTGGCGATTCTGATCAGCGGCGGTTTCGCGATCATTCCGCTGTGGGTGTATTTCACGCGATGACTCTCGACTCGAAGATTCCCGGCGGTCCTCTCGCGGAGAAATGGGATCGACACCGCTTCGAGTCGAAGCTGGTGAGTCCGGCCAACCGGCGGAAATACACCGTCATCATCGTCGGGACCGGTCTCGCCGGCGCGTCGGCCGCGTCGTCGCTTGGCGAGTTGGGCTACAACGTCAAGAGCTTCTGCATCCACGACAGCCCGCGGCGCGCCCACAGCATCGCCGCGCAAGGCGGGATCAACGCGGCGAAGAACTATCAGAACGACGGCGACAGCATCCAGCGGCTGTTCTACGACACCATCAAAGGTGGTGACTACCGCGCCCGCGAAGCGAACGTGTTCCGCCTCGCGCAACTGAGCGTGAACATCATCGACCAGTGCGTGGCGCAGGGTGTGCCGTTCGCGCGCGAGTACGGCGGTCTACTCGACAACCGATCGTTCGGCGGCGCGCAGGTCTCGCGGACGTTCTACGCGCGCGGCCAGACCGGACAGCAGCTACTGCTCGGCGCCTATCAGTCGATGATGCGGCAGGTCGACAAGGGCACCGTCGCGATGTTCCCGAACCGCGAGATGCTCGACCTGGTCATCGTCAACGGCCAGGCGCGTGGCATCGTGTGCCGTAACCTGATCACCGGCGCCCTGGAACGGCACGTCGGGCACGCCGTCCTGCTCTGCACGGGTGGCTACGGCACTGCGTATTACCTCTCCACGAACGCGGTGAATTCGAACGTGACCGCCGCGTGGCGCGCGTACAAGCGCGGCGCCTTCTTCGCGAACCCGTGCTACACGCAGATCCATCCGACCTGCATCCCGGTCTCAGGCACGCACCAGTCGAAGCTGACGCTCATGTCGGAGAGCCTGCGCAACGACGGCCGCGTCTGGGTGCCGAAGAAGCAGGACGACACGCGCCCGCCGCGGGAGATTCCCGAGGAAGAGCGCGACTATTACCTCGAACGGAAGTATCCGAGCTTCGGCAACCTCGTGCCGCGCGACGTCGCGTCGCGCAACGCGAAGGTCGTGTGCGACGAGGGACGCGGCGTCGGCGAGAGCGGCCTGGCGGTCTACCTGGATTTCTCCGATGCCATCAAGCGGCTCGGATACGACGTGATCAAGGGGCGATACGGCAATCTCTTCGACATGTATCGGAAGATCACGGACGAGGATCCGTACAAGGTCCCGATGCGGATCTACCCGGCGATCCACTACACGATGGGTGGACTCTGGGTGGACTACAACCTGATGAGCAATGTGCCCGGCCTGCACGTGCTGGGTGAGGCGAACTTCTCCGATCACGGCGCGAACCGCCTCGGCGCCAGCGCGCTGATGCAGGGACTTGCGGACGGCTATTTCGTCATCCCTTATGCGCTCGCGAACTATCTGGGCGGGACGCTCTTCGCCGCTGTTTCCACCGATCACGAAGCGTTCAAGGAAGCCGAGAACAACGTCCAGTCGCGCATCGACAGGATGCTGCGCAACAAGGGCTCGGAGACGCCGCGCCAGCTGCACCGGCGGCTCGGCCAGCTGCTCTGGGATCACGTCGGCATGTCCCGCAACGCCCAGGGCCTGCAGCACGCGCTGGCCGAGATCCCGCGCCTCCGTGACGAGTTCTGGCACAACCTGTCGGTTCCCGGTGACGCGAACAACCTGAATAAGAACCTCGAGTACGCCGGCCGCGTGGCGGATTACCTCGAGTTCGCCGAAGTCCTGACGCTCGACGCGCTCAAGCGCACCGAATCCTGTGGCGGCCATTTCCGCGAGGAGAGCCAGACGCCCGAGGGGGAGGCGCTGCGCGACGATGCGAACTATTCCTATGCGGCGGCCTGGGAGTTCAAGGGAGTCGGCGTGGAGCCGGAGCTTCACAAAGAGCCGCTGAACTTCGACTACGTCAAACCGTCGCAGCGGAGCTACAAGTAGTGCGTATCCATTTACGAGTGTGGCGCCAGGCGGGGCCGACAGCGCCGGGCAAGCTGGTGCCCTACACAGCCGAGAGCGTCTCTCCCGACATGTCGTTCCTCGAGCTGCTCGACGTCGTCAACGAGGGGCTGATTGCGAAGGGTGAGGATCCGATCGCGTTCGATTCGGATTGCCGCGAGGGGATCTGCGGCACGTGCGGCTTCATGGTGGACGGCATTCCGCACGGCCCGATGCGCGCGACCGCGGTTTGTCAGCTCCACATGCGATCGTTCAGGGACGGCGATACGCTGACGCTGGAGCCCTGGCGCGCGAAGGCCTTCCCGATCGTCAAGGATCTCGTGGTCGATCGCTCTGCGATGGATCGCATCATCCAGGCCGGCGGCTATACGTCCATCAACGTCGGCGGCGCGCAGGACGGCAACGCGATCCTGATCCCCAAGTCCACGGTCGAGCAGGCGATGGATTCGGCGCAGTGCATCCAGTGCGGCGCCTGTGTGGCCGCGTGCAAGAACGCATCGGCCGCGCTCTTCACATCCGCAAAGGTCTCGCACCTGGCGCTGCTCCCGCAAGGCCAGATCGAGCGCTACACCCGCGTCGTGCGCATGGTCGATCGCCACGATGCCGAGGGCTTCGGCAGCTGCTCGAATGAGGGAGAGTGCGAGGCCGTCTGTCCGAAGGAGATCTCGATCACGAACATCGCACGGATGAACCGCGAGTATCTCAAGGCGACGCTGTTGCGCGGTCGCTAAGAGATTCCTGTTCGACGCGTTCGCCGTCGGCCTGGCGATTCTGCTCGCCGTCTGCTCGATCGCGGGTTGGCTGCCGGCGCGGCGCGCCAGCCGTACAGATCCGTCAATCGTTCTTCGCGAGCTCACCTGACCGGGCGGAGACTCCGGATCACCGACAGGAGTTGGCTTACTCGTGAAGTGCGCGAGTGCACGGCCGAAAAGGGCTGGCGCGTTATACCTTAATGACGTCGGTCAACTCTTTGACCGCCGCAGCGGACTTCTTCAGGGCCGCATCCTCTTCCGCCGTCAACTTGATCTGAATGATCTGCTCGACGCCGCGCGCGCCGAGTTTGACTGGGACACCAACGAAGAGATCGTGGATCCCGTACTCACCCTGCAGGAAGACCGAGCACGGCACGATCTTCTTCTTGTCCTTCAGGATGATTTCCACCATCTCCGCCGCTGCCGACCCGGGCGCGTACCACGCGCTGGTGCCCACGAGCTTCGTGATCTCCGCGCCGCCATCGGCGGTGCGCTTGCCGATCGCCGCGATTGTTTCGGCCGATAGCCCCGGGTAATCCGGCAGCGGGATGCCGGCAATCGTCGAGTAGCGCGGCAGCGGAACCATCGTGTCCCCATGGCCGCCGAGCACGAACGCGTGGATGTTCTCCACCGACACGCCGGTCTCCATGGCAATGAACGTCCGCATGCGCGCGGAGTCGAGCACGCCCGCCATCCCGATCACCCGCTCGCGCGGGAACCTGCTCAACCGGTACACCGCCTGGCACATCGCATCGAGTGGGTTCGCGACCGGGACGATGATGCAGTTCGGCGAGTACTTCACGACCTGCTCGGTGACCGACTGCATGATCTTGTAGTTGGTCTGGAGCAGGTCGTCGCGGCTCATACCTGGCTTCCGGGGGACGCCCGACGTGACCACGACGACGTCTGAGTTCGCCGTCTCCTTCCACCCCGCGTCATCCGCGCCGGCGCCGATGATGCGCGAGTCCGATCCTTCGATCGGACACGCCTGGTACATGTCGAGCGCCACACCCTTCGCCTTCTGGTCGGCGATGTCGATGATGACGACGTCCGCGAGCTCCTTGTCCGCGATCGCCCGCGCGACCGTCGCGCCGACGTTCCCGGCGCCCCCAACTACTGTGACTTTGCGATTCATTCCTGTCCTTTGCGTGTCACGGCCGACGGCTGATCACCAAGGCCACCAAGGCGTCGCCCATTACATGTTCGAAATCACCGCATCAGCAAACGCCGAAGTCTTGAGCTCCGTCGCACCCTCCATCTGGCGCGCGAGATCGTAAGTCACTTTCTTCTGTCTGATCGTCTTGTCCAGGCCCTGCTCGATGAGATTCGCGGCCTCGGGCCAGCCAAGATAGCGGAACATCATCACGCCCGACAGCACGACGGAGCTCGGATTGATGACGTCCTTGCCCGCGTACTTCGGCGCCGTGCCGTGGGTCGCCTCGAAGAAGCCGATGTCGTCACCGATGTTCGCGCCCGGCGCCATCCCGAGACCGCCCACCTGCGCCGCGCACGCGTCAGAGAGGTAATCGCCGTTCAGGTTCGGCGTCGCGAACACGTCGTAATCGGCCGTGCGCGTCAGGATTTGCTGAAACACGCTGTCGGCGATGCGATCGTTGACGAGGATCTTCCCGTCGCGCGAGGCGCCGCCCGTAACTTCCTCCTCCGTGACGATCTGGTCGCGGAACTCCGTCTTGGCGACCTCGTAGCCCCAGTCGCGGAACGCCCCCTCGGTGAACTTCATGATGTTCCCCTTGTGGACGAGCGTCACGGTCTTGCGCTTGTTCTCGATGGCGTACTGAATCGCCATGCGCACGAGACGCTTCGAGCCGAATTCGGACATTGGCTTGATGCCGATTCCGGAATCCGGGCGGATGCGCTTGCCCATTTCGGTCGCGAGGAACTCGATAATCCGCTCGGCCTGCGGCGTGCCCTTCGCCCATTCGATGCCCGCGTAGACGTCCTCCGTGTTCTCGCGGAAGATCACGACGTTCATCAGTTCAGGGCGTTTGACCGGAGCCGGCGTTCCTTCGAAGTAACGGACGGGCCGGACGCACGAATACAGATCGAGCACCTGGCGCAGCGTGACGTTCAAGCTGCGGATGCCGCCGCCGATCGGAGTCGTCAGCGGACCCTTGATCGCCACCTTGTAGGCGCGGACGGCTTCCAGCGTGTCGTTCGGCAGCCACTCCCCATACTGCTCTTTGGCCTTCTCTCCCGCCGGCACTTCGAACCACGCGATCTTTTTCCTGCCACCGAACGCCTTGTTGACGGCTGCATCAAAAATCCGCACGCTGGCGCGCCAGATGTCAGGGCCGGTACCGTCACCTTCTATATAAGGAATGATTGGATCGTCGGGGACGACGAGCCGTCCACTTTTTCTGGTGATCGCAGTTCCGCTGGTCGGCGTTTTCAGAATCGAAAAATTCGGCATTAGGTCACGTCCCCGTTCCGGCGTTACAGGTTCTTCACAGAATCTGTGGAAAAGCTTGTGGAAAACCCCGGCCCGATCGCCGCTTGCACCGCATCAAATCGGGAGTTTCATGCGGTTTGCACCATCATGGTGCGAGCAATGCTCACGTCTGCAAACGGGACATTATAATCTGGCGTGCACATCGTCATCGCCGATTCGCTTCCCGCCTCTGCCGCCGACGCGCTTCGCGCCGCCGGTTGGTCCGTCGACACCAAATCCGGGCGCAAGCCCGATGAACTCGCACGCGATCTTGCGAACGCCGACGCGTTGATCGTTCGCAGCGCGACGCAGGTCACCGCCGCGCTGCTCGCGTCCGCGCCGAAGCTGCGCGTCATCGCGCGCGCGGGCACCGGCGTCGACAACGTCGACGTTCCGGCAGCGACCGCGCGTGGAATTCTCGTCATGAACGCCGCCGGCGCGAACAGCATCAGCGTCGCCGAGCTTGCGATCGGGTTGATGCTGTCGCTCGCCCGCACGATTCCGGCCGCCGATGCGTCGATGAAGCAGGGCGTCTGGGACAAGAAACGATTCATGGGCATCGAGTTGCGGGGAAAGATGCTCGGCGTCGTCGGTTTCGGCCGCATCGGACGCGAAGTCGCAGCGCGAGCGCGCGCGTTCGACATGGACGTCGTGGCCTACGATCCGTTCATCGCCTCGCGGGCCGCGGATGCAGCGGGCGTGCCGCTCGTGGAACTCGACGAACTGCTCGCGCGTGCCGACTTCATCACGCTCCACGTGCCGGCGCTGCCGGAAACCCGCCATCTGGTCAACGCCGATCGGATCGCGCGGATGAAGAAGGGTGTCCGAATTGTGAACACGGCACGGGGCGAGTTGATTGACGATGCGGCGCTTGCCGCGGCGATCGCCTCCGGCCAGGTCGCGGGCGCCGGACTCGACGTGTTCGATCCCGAGCCGCCGACCGACACCACGCTGACTCAGCTTCCGCAGGTCATCGCGACGCCGCACGTCGCGGCGTCCACGATTGAAGGACAGGCGCTCGTGGGCAACGAGACCGCGCTGCAGGTTCGCGATTACTTGAAGGATGGCATTATCCGGAACGCCGTGAACTTCCCGTCCGTGCCGCCAGATGACGTGCCGAAGCTGCGGCCGTACCTCGACCTCGCATTCAGACTCGGCGGCCTCGTCGCCCAGCTCGTGACCGATCGTCCCGAGGAGATTGGTATCCGCTATTACGGACCGCTGATGACTGCGTACGAGAACGTGATCGGGAGCGCCGTGCTCGCGGGTGTGCTGTCGAAAGTGGCGATCGTGACGGCCGTCAACGCACGCGCCGTCGCCGCGGAGCGCGGACTCGACGTCGTCGAATCGCGCAGCACACGTCCGCGCGATTTCATGCACGTCGTGTCGGTGAAGGTGCGCAGCGCGAAGCGGGAGCGCTGGGCGGAGGGCATCGTCATCGAGCCCTCGGGTCCGCGGCTCTACGCGCTGGATGGCGTGCCGATCGAAGCGCCGCTCTCCGGCACTCTGATCGTGATGGCCAACGAAGATCGGCCCGGGGTCATCGGCGATGTGGGGACGACGCTCGGCCGGCATGGCATCAACATCGCCAGTTTCGCGCTCGGTCGTGATTCTTCCGGCGCGGTCGGGGTGATTAGTGTTGATGCGGGGACCGGGCTGGAAGAAGCGGTCAGCGAGATCGCGAAACTGAAGAACGTTCGCGAGGCGTCAGTCGTTCGGCTCTAAGGCTGTTCGGCGTTCAGCGTATGGCCAGGCGCCGATAGCCGTGCGTGATGAGATCTTCGAGCTCGATGGCGTCCGCGCCGATCTTCGTGACTTTGTAGCGGTCGCCGACGGCCTGCCCTTCCAGCACCATGTAGAGCGTGTCCCCTTCACCGCCAATGACGGCGGTGCGGCGGACGCCTTGCGGCGAGGTCTCTTCCGCGATGCCCATCAGCGTCAACGACGGAGGAGCGGCGACGGGCACGGCCGCAGCCTGCTCAGCGACTGCGGCGCGGACGACGTTGGCTGCGGCGCGCGGCGCGGGCGCGAACGAAAAGGGATTGCGTGACGATTGATCGGGAACGGGAGCCTGCGCCATTCGCTCCTGCAGGCGCGACGCCTGCGAGCGGACTTCAACAGCGAGTATCTCGGGCCCCGGCGACGGTGACGCCTGCGCTCGCGCGCGCGGAGCCGGCTCGTCGGAACTCGGCATGTTCGCGGTCGCGAGATACGCGACGAGCAGCACGCCGCCGACGCCGTAGATCGCCTTCCTGCCTGAAGTCATGGGGCTGTTCCGAGCAATGACATCTTACCGCCACAGACAGACACAAACAAATGGCGGCCACCGTGTGTGGTAATATTTGTCGTGCCCCCTGTTTCTGACACCGGGCCTTCCCTTTCTCGCGCTTCCGTCTTCGCAGTCGCCATCATCCCCGCGCGATACGAGTCGAGTCGTCTCCCCGGCAAGGCCCTGGCGGATATCGGCGGCCGCCCGATGATCGAGCACGTCTATCGCCGCGCGTCAGCGGCGACGACGATTGCCCGCGTGATCGTGGCGACCGACGATCGGCGGATCCTCGATGCCGTACGCGCGTTCGGCGGCGAAGCGGTGATGACATCCGCCGCTCATCAGAGCGGCACGGACCGGCTGGCTGAAGCGGCCGCCGCGCTCGACGCGGAAATCATCGTGAACGTGCAGGGAGACGAGCCGCTGCTGGCGCCGGAAACCATCGACGCCGCCGTCACGCCGTTCGTCTCCGACCCGCGGCTGGAGATGAGCACGCTGCGCCGCGCGATCGCGGACCGCGAGGAGCTCGAGAATCCCAACGTCACCAAGGTCGTCGTGGACTGTCACGGTTTCGCGATGTATTTCTCCCGCGCACCGATTCCGTTCACGCGCGCGGGCCAGCCGGGAGCGACGGCTTGGGCCCACGTCGGGCTCTACGTCTACCGGCGCGACACGCTCCTGCGGCTGGCGGCGCTCCCGCAGACCGCGATGGAACGCGCGGAGGCGCTCGAGCAGCTACGCGCGCTCGAGCACGGCATCCGCATCAAGGCCGTCAAAACGACCCATGCAACGATCGGCGTCGACACGCGCGAGGATCTCGAACGCGTGCGGGCGCTCATGGCGCACGTCATAACCACCTGAGAGACCCCAGAATGCAGAAGTCCGACACGCGGCCCATCAAATACATCCTGGTCACCGGCGGCGTCGTCTCCTCCCTTGGCAAAGGGCTGGCGGCGGCTTCGATCGGCGCGCTGCTCGAAGGCCACGGCTACAAGGTCGCGCTCCAGAAGTTCGACCCGTACATCAATGTGGACCCGGGCACGATGAGCCCGTACCAGCATGGCGAGGTCTACGTCACCGACGACGGCGCCGAAACGGACCTCGATCTGGGCCACTACGAGCGGTTCACCAACCAGGTGACGACAAGGAACAACAACTGGACGACTGGCAAGATTTACCTGCAGGTCATCCAGAAAGAGCGCCGGGGTGATTACCTCGGACGTACTGTGCAGGTGATTCCGCACATTACGAACGAGATCAAGGACGCGATCAAGACGGTCGCGAAGGACGTCGACATCGTCCTCGTCGAAATCGGCGGCACCGTGGGCGACATCGAGAGCCTGCCATTCGTCGAAGCGATTCGTCAGCTGCGACAGGACGTCGGCCGCGAGAACACGCTTTACATTCATCTCACGCTGGTGCCATTCATCGGCGCGGCCGGCGAGCTGAAAACGAAGCCCACGCAGCACAGCGTCCGCGACCTGCGCGCCATCGGCATCCAGCCTGACATCCTGCTCTGCCGGACCGATCGGCATCTCGACGCCGACATCAAACGCAAGATCGCGCTCTTCTGCGACGTCGACGAAGAAGCGGTGATCACGGCCAAGGATGTCTCGAGCATCTACGAGGTGCCGACCGTTCTCGCCGAGGAAGGACTCGACCGGATCGTCCTGGAACGTCTGCACCTCCCGGCGACCGAGGCTCGCATGGACGCGTGGCTCGATCTCGTCGACCGGATCAAGAACCCGGTGGACGAAATGACCATCCACGTCGTCGGCAAGTACGTCGGCTACGAGGATTCGTACAAGAGCCTGAACGAAGCGCTCTATCACGGCGGGTTCCAGCATCGGTTGAAGGTGAACATCCGCTGGGTCGAAGCCGAGGCGCTCGAACAGCCGGGCGGGGAGCAACTGCTCGATGGCGCGGACGGCATCCTCGTGCCCGGCGGCTTCGGTGATCGCGGCACCCGTGGCATGATGCGCGCCGCGGAAATCGCCCGGGAGCGCGGGATTCCGTACTTCGGGATCTGCTACGGCTTCCAGTGGGCCGCCGTGGAATACGCGCGGCACGTCTGCGGCCTTGCCGATGCGGATTCGACCGAGTGCGCGCCGGACACCAAGACGAACGTCATTTACAAGCTGCGCGACCTGCTCGGCGTCGATGACCTCGGTGGCACCATGCGGCTCGGGTCCTATGCGTGCAAGCTGAAACCGGGATCGAAGGCGCACGCGCTGTATGGCAGCGACGTCATCGACGAGCGCCATCGCCATCGCTACGAGTTCAATTGCCTGTACGAAAAGGCGCTGACCGAAAAAGGGCTCGAGATCGTCGGCCGCTCGCTCGACGGAAAGTTCGTTGAAATCATCGAGCTGCCGTCGCACCCGTATTACGTCGCGGTGCAGTTCCATCCCGAGTTCAAGTCGAAGCCGCTGAAGCCGCACCCGCTGTTCGCCGGATTCGTCGACGCGAGCCATCGTCACAAGCTCGCGCACCGGCATGCGGCCGCGGCGTCCGTGGTAGGGTAAGCGAGTGATCCTCTCCACCGTCGACGTCGGCGGCGTGAGCATTGGCGGTGGTGCGCTGGTACTCATCGCCGGGCCGTGCGTGATCGAAAGCGAGGCCCACGCGATCGAGACCGCGCTGGCGCTGCGTGAAATCGCGCGCCGCGCGCGCGTCCCCTTCATCTTCAAGGTTTCCTACGACAAGGCCAACCGCACGTCGGGACGATCGTTCCGCGGGCCCGGATTGTCGGAAGGGCTGCGCGTGCTCGGACGTGTGCGCGAGGCCGCGGGCGTACCGATTCTCACCGACGTCCACGAACCGTCACACGCCGAACCGGCGGCGGAAGTCGCCGACGTTCTCCAGA
Source organism: Vicinamibacterales bacterium (assembly GCA_035637115.1). Taxonomy (GTDB): domain Bacteria; phylum Acidobacteriota; class Vicinamibacteria; order Vicinamibacterales; family 2-12-FULL-66-21; genus JAICSD01. The sequence goes on along the minus strand of DASPXV010000153.1, from coordinate 14,503 downwards.
TCCCCGCGTTCCTCTCGCGGCAGACCGATCTGATCACGGCGGCGGCGCGCACCGGACGCGCCGTGAACCTGAAGAAGGGACAGTTTCTCGCGCCGCTGGACATGCGGCACGCGATCGAGAAGGTCACAGCCGCCGGCAACTCGAAAGTGATCCTGACGGAGCGCGGCTACAGCTTCGGTTACAACAACCTCGTCGTGGACATGCGCGCGTTCCCGATGCTGCGCTCGCTCGGCTACCCGGTCGTGTACGACGTAACACACAGCCTTCAGCTCCCCGGCGGCGGCGATGGCGTGACCGCGGGCCAGGCACAGTTCATCGAACCGATGGCGTGCGCGGGAGTCGGCGCAGGCGTGGACGGCGTGTTCATCGAAGTGCACCAGGATCCGCCCCGGGCCAAAAGCGACGCGCAGAATGCGCTGAAGCTCGATCTGCTGCCCGCGCTGCTCGACACGCTCGCGCAGATCCACCAGGTCCGTGCGCGCGCGCCGCTGACAGAAGCCGCGAGATGAGCCAGGACAGCGGGAGCGTCCTCGATCTCGCGCGCAAAGTGCTTCGCATCGAGGCGGCGTCGATCCTTGGCCTCGTCGATCGGCTCGACGCGAAGTTCGAACGCGCGGTGCAACTTCTTTATGAGTGCCGCGGCCGCGTCATCCTGACCGGCATGGGCAAATCCGGCATCATCTGCCGCAAGATTGCGGCCACGCTTTCCAGTACCGGCACGTCCGCCTTCTTCCTGCACCCGGCGGAAGCCATCCACGGGGACCTCGGTGCGATCAGGGACGACGATGTCGTAATCGCGCTGTCGCATAGCGGCGAGACCGAGGAACTGATCCGGCTGCTCGAATCGATCAGGCGAATCGGGACGAAGCTGATCGCCATTACGGGATCTCCCGCATCGACGATCGGCCGCGCGGCGGACGTCACGCTCGACTGTTCGATCGCGGAAGAAGCCTGCCCGATGAACCTCGTGCCGACGGCGAGCACGACGGCGTCGCTGGCGCTGGGGGACGCGCTCGCGATGACACTGCTCGTTCGCAAGGGCTTCCGCGAAGAGCAGTTCGCCGCGTTTCATCCCGGCGGCAAGATCGGGAAGAAGCTGATGAACGTCGAGAGCCTGATGCACGGCGGCGATGCCGCGCCGCGCGTGGCGGCATCGACCACGATGCCCGACGTGATCCACGAGATGTCGAGCAAGCGGCTCGGCATGACGTGCGTTACCGGCGCCGATGGACGACTCGCCGGCGTATTTACCGACGGCGACCTGCGCCGTCTCATGATGACGCGGCCGCCGAATGCCGTACTCGCGCTGACGGCCGGAGAGGCAATGACGCCCAACCCGCTGACGATTACCCGCGCCATGCTCGCCGTCGAAGCGCTCCGCATCATGGAAACGCACAGGATCACGTCGGTCGTGGTCGTGGACGCCGATCGCCGTATTGAAGGCGTGGTGCACCTGCACGACCTGTGGCGCACGCAGATGTTTTGATGACGGGGATCAAGCTGCTGCTGCTCGACGTCGACGGTGTCTTGACGGACGGATCGATACTCGTCCACGCGGATGGCAGCGAGTCCAAACAGTTCAACATCCGCGACGGCGCCGGCATCGTGTGGGCGCAGCGCGCAGGGTTGTCGATCGGATTACTGTCGGCACGTCTCGCCGACGCGACATCCGTTCGCGCGGCGCAGCTCGGGATCACGATCGTGTCGCAGGGGAGCGCCGATAAGCTCGCGGGTTACGAGCAGATCCTGACCGATGCGGGACTGACGGACGAGCAGGTCGGCTACATGGGCGATGACCTGCAGGACCTCCCGGTGCTGCGGCGGGCAGGGTTCTCCGCGGCGCCGGCGGATGCGGCGCCGGAAGTGCGCGCCGAAGTGCAATGGGTCAGTTCCAGCGGCGGCGGGCGCGGCGCGGTGCGCGAGTGCATCGAGCACGTGCTGCGGGCGCAGGGACACTGGCGCACCGCTGTCTCCCCCTTCTTCGAGCCCTGATCGTGACCTCCAGCGCGCTCCTCCTCCTCGTCGCGCTCGTGACGCTCCTCGCGGGCCTTGCCGCAGGCAAGGCGTGGGAGCGATACAAGCTGCGGGACGGCGTGTGGATCGACCGGCGGCGCGCGCGCGAGTCCCCGCACTACATGCTCGGGCTGAACTTCCTCGTCGCCAACCAGATCGACCAGGCCATCGACGAGCTGTCGAAAGCGGCGCGTGCCGCGGGGGATCCACTCGAGATCCACCTGATCCTGGGAAACCTGTACCGCGAGAAGGGACAGGTCGGGCGCGCGATCCAGGAGCACCAGGCCCTGTTGCAGCGCCCCAATCTGCGAAAGCTCGAACACGCGAACGTGCTGCTGTGTCTCGGTCTCGACTATCGCGGCGGTGGATTCGTCGACCGCGCGATCGAGGCGTTCACCGAGGTGCTCAGGCTCGATCCCGAGAACCGCTACGCCCTCTCGAATCTGGAAAAGTTGTACGAGGATCAGCACCAGTGGACCGAGGCGTACGCAGCCAGGCAGAAGCTCGCGGCAATTTCCACGACCATCGAAGGGGGCGCGGATTCGCCGCGCCACAACGAAGTCCTCGCGTTCCTGGAGAATGAGTTCGGGCAGGCCGCCCTCAGGCGCGGCGATTACCGCGAGGCCACGCGCCGGTTCCAGGCAGCGATAGAACGCGACGCGCGCAACGTGCCCGCGCAGCTCAGTCTCGGGGACGTGCGGATCAAGGAGGACAATCCCGCGGACGCGATTGCGGTGTGGGAACGCATGATCGAAGCGTCACCGGAGCGCGCCTACCTCGCCTTCGCGCGGCTCGCGGACGCGTACGCGCAACTGGGGACCGCCGATCGCTTCGCCGCGCTCTGCACGAAGCTGATCGCCGCCAACCCGCAGGATTGGCGCGCGCGCCTCGCGCTCGCCCGCCACATCGGCGCGCAGGGCCGCAGCGCCGACGCGCTCGAGCTCCTCTTCGAGGCGCTCGTGAATCATCCGCACGCGCTCGTGCTCCATCAGGCGATCTGGCAGATGCTGTCGCAAATGAAGCTGCCGCCGTCCCTCGTCAGTCGGTATGTCGATCTCACGCGCGACGCGATCTTCTACCTGGATCCGCACGTCTGCCTGAAATGCCGCTACCGCAGCACCGAGCTCCTCTGGCAGTGCCCGCATTGCCACGAGTGGAACACGTTCGTCGAAGAACGCATCGCCCCCGCCAAGGAAACTGCCGAAGCCTGATCGCTCACTCGAAGGAGGCGAAGGAGGCGAAGACGGTCGAAGGAACGTGCCGAACTCTTCGACATCGAAGGTTCGAAGCTCGAAGGAGAATGCCGAACTCTTCGACCTTCGAAGGTTCGAAGCTCGGAGGAACATGCGGAACTCTTCGACCTTCGAAGCTTCGAAGCTGGAAGGGGTCACCTACTGCTTCTTCGACCGTCCTTCGAGCCCTTTGCCACCTTCGAGTGAAGCTCTAGGAACCAGCGAGGAGTGTGTCGTATGTGCTGCGGACCTCCCGGTCGGTCTCTGCAAACCCACGGTCGGTCCAGATCACATGCGTCGCCCGCTTGACCTTTTCTTCAATCGGCCACTGCGCGGAGAGGCGGGCGCGGGCGTCGTGCTCGGATAAGCCGTCCCGCGCCATCACCCGGCGCAACTGCTCGGCGGGATCGCACGCCGCCACTACGATCGCATCGAAGTCGTGGTTGTGCCCGGTCTCGAATACCAGCGGGATGTCGGCGATGGCGACGCGTGTGGCCGCGGGCAGGTTTGCCAGCCAGTCGCGGATCCGCCAATAGACCTCGGGATGAATGATGGCCTCCAGCGCGGCTCGCGCGCGCGAGTCCTCGAACACGATCCGGGCGAGTGCCGCGCGATCGAGCGAGCGATCCGGAAGCAGCACTTCCGGGCCGAACTGCTGCACGACCGCGGCAAGGCCTGGGGATCCCGGCGTGACCGCCTCGCGTGCGAGCCTGTCGGCATCGACGACGGGGGCGCCGAGCTCGGAGAAGTGCTGCAGGCAGTACGACTTCCCCGTCGCAATGCCGCCGGTCAGCGCAACGCGGAGCACCGTGCCTCGGCGGCCGCGAGGGTGTTCTTGAGAAGCATCGCGATTGTCAGCGGCCCGACGCCGCCGGGAACCGGCGTCAGCGCGCCTGCGACCTCCGCGGCGGACGGGTGCACGTCGCCGACGACGATCGAACCGCGCTTCGCGAATGTATCGAGGCGCGGCGAGCCGCTGCCGAAGATCTTTTCAATGATCGCGCGATCGCTGACGGGGGTCGTACCGACGTCGATGACCGTCGCGCCCGGCTTCACGAACTCGCGCGTGACGAATGCCGGACGTCCGATCGCCGCCACGAGAATGTCGCCACGCGCCGCGACGGCGGGAAGCTCCGGCGTCTTCGAATGGCAAATCGTCACGGTGGCATCGCGCTGCAGCAGCAGCATCGCCATCGGCTTGCCGACGATCTCGCTGCGGCCGATGACGACGGCGTGCCGGCCGGCGATCGGCAGCCCGGAGCGATCGAGCATCTCGATGACACCCGATGGCGTGCACGGCTTCAGGTGCGCGCGTCCCTGCACGAGCTTGCCGACATTCGCGGGATGGAATCCGTCGACGTCCTTGTCCGGATCGATCGCGTCGAAGACGCGCTGCGACGCGTGCTTTCCCATCGCATCGGGCAGCGGCGACTGCACGAGGATGCCGTCGTGCCGATCGCTCGCGTTCAGCCGCGCCACCAGCGCAAGCAGTTCGTGGAGCGGTGCCGTCGCGGGGAGCCGCTGCAGGTCCACCCACAGCCCGGCCTCGGTACCCGCCTTCACCTTGTTGCGCACATAGACTTCCGACGCGGGATTCTCCCCGACGAGCACGATACCAAGGCCTGGAGGCCGCCCAATGCGCGCGATGAACGCCTGCACGCCTGGCAGCGCGCTGGCACGGATCTCCGCCCCAATCGCGGTTCCATCGATCAGGCGCGCGGTCATCGTTCCGTCGCCGCCGTTTCCAGGTCCTTCAAGCTCTCGGCCCGACCCAGCACGACGAGATCGTCGCCGGCACGCATCGACGTTTCGGGCTCCGGATTGAAGTCCATGTGTCCGTCGGCGCGGCGGATGCCCACGACCACGACGCCGAAACGCTGCCGCAGGCCGGCATCGATGAGACTTCGCCCGGCGAGGGACGAGCCTTCCGTGATGTGCACTTGCTCGAGGTTCAAGTCCATATTCTCCGACGAGGTCGCGAGCTGGACGAAGTCCACGACGGCCGGCCGCAAGGCCGTCTGCGCGAGCTGCAGTCCGCCGAGCTGATAAGGGGAGATGACGCGGTCTGCCCCCGCGCGCATCAACTTCGTGCGCGAGTCTTCCGTCTCGGCGCGACCGACGATGAAGAGGTTGGGATTGAGCAGCCGCGCGCTGAGCACGGCGTAGACATTCTCCGCGTCGGTGCTGACCGCCGCGACGAACCCGCGCGCCCGCGCGATGCCGATGCGCCTGAGCACCTCCTCGTTCGAGGCGTCCGCTTCGACGGCGAGGAAGCCCTGCTCGATCGCCAGGTGCATGCGCTCCGGGTTGCGCTCGATCACCACGAATGGGACCTTCTGGCGCGCGAACTCGTGCGCGATGATCTCGCCCATACGGCCGAAGCCGCAGACGATGAAATGGTCGACGAGGTTATCGAGCATGCGGGCGAGCCGTTTGCGCTCCCGCCGCTCGACGAGGCCTCCCTCGGCGAGCAGCGTCATGAAGAGCGTGAACGCGTAGAAGAACGCGCCCACGCCCGTGAGGAGAATGACGACGGTGAAGGCCCGTCCCGCCGGCGAGAGCGGATGGACCTCCCCGTAGCCAACCGTGGTGACCGTGATGACGGTCATGTAGAAGGCGTCCCACGCGCTCCAGCCCTCGATCAGGACGTAGCCGGCGGTGCCCACGACATGAACGCCGACGATGAGCAGCGCGACCAGGCGCCAGCCAATCCACCACGGCTGCGTGCGCGCCAACGACGCGCCTCAGGCAGTCTCGATGCGGCTGTGGCTCCGGCCGTATCCGAAGTAGAAGATCATTCCGATCGCCAGCCATACAATCAGCCGCGCCCAGTTCGTCCACCCGAGCCCGAAGATCATCGCACCGCACGTGATGATGCCGAGCACGGCAACGACCGGCAGCGCCGGCACCGTGAACCCGCGCGGAATGTCCGGCCGGCGAACGCGCATGATCCACACGCCCGCGCAGACCAGGATGAACGCGAACAGCGTTCCGATGCTGGTCATCTCGCCGACGATGTCCTCCGGAATGAACGCAGCGAAGAGCGCGGTCAGCACGAAGAAGACGATGTTCGATTTGTACGGCGTCCGGAACTTCGGATGTACGTCCGAGAAGATCGCCGGCACGAGTCCGTCGCGGCTCATCGAATAGAACACGCGCGACTGGCCGAGCAGCATCACGAGGATGACCGACGAGAACCCGGCAAGAATCGCGATCGTGACCGAGCGCGACAGCCATTCATACCCGGTCATGTACTTGGAAATCGCGAACGCGACCGAGGCCTCGCGGCCGGTGGAGCGGAAATCTTCGACCGTCGCGACGCCGCTCAGCACGTAGGAGAACAGCACGTAGAGGATCGTGCAGACCACCAGCGATCCGAGGATGCCGATCGGCATATCGCGTTTCGGGTTCTTCGCTTCCTGCGCCGCCGTCGACACGGCGTCGAACCCGATGTAGGCGAAGAACACGACGCCCGCGGCGCCGAGGATCCCCATGATGCCGCCATAGCTGTGCGTCACTCCCTGCGGCGTCGTATACGTCGTCGCGGCCGGGATGATCGGCGTGTGATTGGCCGGGTTGATGAAGCCCCAGCCGATCCCGATCACCAGCAGGACGATCGAGACCTTCACGACCACGATCAGGCCGTTGACGAACGCGGATTCCTTCGTGCCGCGAATCAGGAGCGCTGTAAGCACGGCGAGGATGAATACGGCGGGCAGGTTCATGATCCCGTGCACGCCCGTATCCGCGATCGCCTCGAATGGAGAATGGGTCCATTCGTAGGGTATCCGTGGGCCGAACCAGGCGATCACGCGATTCGCGTATTCGCTCCAGGCGATCGCGACGGTTGCCGCGCCGACCGCGTACTCGAGCACGAGGTCCCAGCCGATGATCCATGCGACGAGCTCCCCCATCGTGGCGTACGAATAAGTGTACGCACTGCCGGCGACGGGAATCATCGAGGCGAATTCCGCGTAACAAAGGCCGGCAAACGCGCAGCCGACGCCCGCGACCATGAACGCGAGAACGACCGAAGGGCCCGCGCGGTCGGCGATGGCCGCGGCCGTCCGGACGAAGAGACCGGCACCGATGATGGCGCCGATGCCGAGTGCAACCAGCGCCACCGGACCGAGGGTCCGTTTGAGCGTATGCTCGCCCGTCTGCGCAGCCTCGCTCATCAAACGGTCGATGGATTTGGTTCTGAACAGTGAACCGGCCACTAATCCCCCTTCGTAAAGTCGATGTTAGTCGGCAGCTCTGGCGTGGAAGTCGCGGCATTATACGATACGCTGTCCGCTGCGGATGGGTTGGCTCCGTCTCGGGTGCGCAGCGTCTCGTCTTACCGTGTGGCTCCCGTTTCGAGAAGCCGCTGGCGAAAGCGACGCACCATCGCCGTCGGATCGTCCCGCAGCAGATCAGAGATAACCGCCACGGACGCCGCACCGGCGGCGATTGCTTCCGCCGCTCGCTCGAGGGTGATGCCGCCGATGGCCACGACCGGCCGGCCGGTTTGCGCCGCCAGTCGCACGAGGTCCAGCCCGCGGGGTGAATAGCCCGTATCTTTCGTGGCCGTTCCGAAGACTGGTCCAACGGCGATGTAGGTTGCATCTGTCCGCGCCGCGGCGTCGATCTGGGCTGCATCGTGCGTCGAGATGCCGATAATTACGCCGGACCCGACAATGGTGCGTGTTTCGGCGACGCCAAGGTCGTCCTGCCCCACGTGAACACCATTCGCGCCGGACATCGCGGCAATATCGGGACGATCGTTGACAATCAGCTGCGCGCCGGCGGCGCGCGTACGCGCGACAGCCTTGTCGGCGAGCGACAGCCGTTCAGCGGACGATACGGATTTGTCGCGAAGCTGGATGAGGCGCGCGCCGCCGGCGAGAAACGCGTCGAGGATCGCGAGCGGCTCGAGACGCCGCTCGCGGCAGAGGGTCACGTCAAGGATGGCGTACAGCCGATCGATCATCCAGGTTCACATTCACGATCACACCGCTCCCCTTCGGCAGCAGCATCGGCGATGCGTAGAAGTTGCGGCCGTGCCAGGTGACGGTGCGTCCCACGATGATACCGAGTGTCGCGCCAAACACGACGTCGCTCGCGTGGTGCACGTTCTCGTGCAGGCGCGACATCGCCACGTAGGAGGCGATCAGATACGTCGGCACCCCCGCGCGATAGCCAAGATGCTGCTGCAATACCGTCGCGCCGGCAAACGTGGCCGTCGCATGTCCTGACGGGAACGCGAAACCGCTCGCGCGCGTGCCGTCGTTCCGGATCGGCCGCTCGCGCCGCACCGACTCCTTCAGTCCGATGACAAACGCCGAGGCAAGCAGCTCCGCCTCGATTTCGTCCATCCCCAGATGTTGCATGCGATTGTTATGTCTGGCGCGTCCGACGATGTACGACGTGAGACCCGCGCCCAGCAGCACGGGGGTCTGTCCGACGATTCTTCCCGGCCCGAAGAACGTTTCCGCGGCTCCCGAGCCCTCGAGGCGACGATTGATCTTGTTGTCGTTCGGATGGACGAGCAGCGCGACCGCGCCGCCGCCGGCGAGGAAGTACAGCGAATTCTTCCTGGGCAGATGCTTGACGTCGTCCTTCAGGTTGTGTCCGAGCGCGGAGAAGAACCCGCGCGTGGGCTTTTCGCCGGCTTCCCCCACGGCGGCAGGAGGCTTCTGAGGATCTTGCGCGGCAGGAGGCTTCTGAGGATCTTGCGCGGGGGCGGCCTCCTGCGCGAGAGCGGGTGTGGATGAGAGGAGAAGAAGAAGCGTAGCTACCGTCGAGCTTCTCATGAATACCTCGACGGCCTCGAATGCCAGACGCATGCCGCTCAGATCTTCACGGGGCGCCTGTGTCCCCACCGACCAAACGTGTAGCTTCCGCCTTCAGGCGGAAGTCTCAGGCTGTCTCGGCGAGGCTCCCGTTCGCAGACTTCTTTTCGACGATGTACCGGTCCATGAAGGAGGTGCTGAGCCGGCCGGCGATGAAATCCGGGTCGGCCAGGATCTTCAGGTGCAGCGGAATCGACGTCTTGATGCCGTCGATGACCGTCATCTCGAGCGTGCGCCGCATCCGCCCGATCGCCTCCTGGCGGTCGCGGCCATGGACGATGATCTTGGCGATCATCGAGTCGTAGTACGGCGAGACGGTGCACTCGGAATGCGCGAACGTGTCCACGCGCACGCCGGGACCGCCCGGCACGCTGAACGCGTGAATGACTCCCGGCGACGGCGCGAACGTGACCGGGTCCTCTGCGTTGATGCGGCACTCGATTGAATGGCCGTTGAACGTGATGTCACCCTGCTTGAACGAGAGCCGCTCTCCGGCGGCGATGCGGATCTGCTCTTTGACGATGTCCACGCCGGTGATGAACTCGGTCACGGGGTGTTCGACCTGGACGCGCGTGTTCACTTCGAGGAAATAGAAGTTCTGCTTGTCGTCGAGCAGGAACTCGAACGTGCCCGCGTTCGTGTACTGCACGGCGCGCGCCGCATCGACGACGGTGCCACCGAGCTTGCGGCGCATCTTGTCCGTCACGGCGACCGATGGTCCTTCCTCGAGCAGCTTCTGATGGCGGCGCTGGATCGAGCACTCGCGCTCTCCCAGGTGAACGACCGCGCCGTGGTGATCGCCGAGGATCTGGAATTCGATGTGGCGCGGATTCTCGACGTACTTTTCGATGTAGACGTCACCGACGCCGAAGGCGGCTTCCGCTTCCCGCTGCGCGGTCTTCAGCGCCTTGCTCAATTCCTTCATGTCGCGGATGACGCGCATGCCGCGTCCGCCGCCGCCGGCGACCGCTTTGATGATCACCGGCAGGCCGAGGTCCTTCGCGACCTTCAGCGCCTTCTCCTCGCTGTCGATCGGACCGTCGCTGCCCGGCAGGATCGGCACCCCCGCCTTCCGCATCGCGCGGCGCGCCCGCGCCTTGTCGCCAAGCAGGCGGATCACGTTCGGCGAAGGGCCGATGAACTTGATGTGGCAGGCCTCGCAGACCTCGGCGAGATAAGCGCTCTCTGAGAGGAACCCGTAGCCGGGATGGATCGCGTCCGCGCCGGTGATTTCGGCGGCGCTGATGATCGCCGGCACGCTGAGATAGCTGTCCGCGCTGCGCGGAGGACCGATGCAGACGTCCTCGTCGGCAAAGCGCACGTGGAGCGAGTTCTCGTCGGCCTCCGAGTAGACGGCGACCGTCTTGATCCCCAGCTCCCGGCAGGCGCAGATGATTCGAAGGGCGATTTCCCCGCGATTCGCGATCAGGATTTTTTTGAACATCAGGCGGTCTTGATGGCGAACAGCCGCTCGCCGTATTGAACCGGCTTACCGTTCTCCACGTACACGGTCGAGATCTCGCCATCGTACTCCGATGTGATCTCGTTCATCAGCTTCATCGCTTCGATGATGCAGAGGACCTGGTCCTTCTTCACGCGCTGTCCGACTTCGACGAACGCCGGCGCGCCGGGCTCCGGCGACCTGTAGAAGGTGCCGACGATTGGCGACTTCACCACGGCGAGCTCCAGTGACTCGAGCGCTTCGCCGGCCGCGGCCGACGCCGGCGCGGAGGGCGCAGGCGACGAAGGCAGTGCCGCCGGCAGCGCAGGTGTCGTGGCAACGTGCATCGGCGCGACGTGGAACGTCGGCGCCCCCGCTTTCCGGACGCGGACCTTGAGGCCGTCACGCTCGAGCTCGAATTCCGCCAGGTCGTGCTCGCGCACCAGCGCAAGGATCCGTTCAATGTCAGAAAAGTCCATTCAATTCCGGGGGGCTTCGCCCCGCCGGACCCCCCTACACGCTCACTCGCGGGGCCCCGTACCCCGCTCCGTTCGCGTGGCTCACTCGCTCGCGCTCGTTCGCTCACCGCGTTAGCACTTCGCATCCGTGATCCGTGACGAGCACGTCGTCCTCTATTCGCACGCCGCCGAGACCGGGTACGTAAGCGCCGGGTTCGATGGTGAAGACCATCCCCGGCTCCAGCACCTGATCGGGGAGCCGCGGCGAGAGCCGTGCGATTCGCGGCTCCTCATGGACTTCGAGTCCAAGCCCGTGGCCCGTCCCATGGCCGAACGCCTCTCCCAGGCCGTGCCGTTCCAGCACCTCCCTGGCCGCGGCGTCGATGGAGCTGGCCGCGACGCCCGGGCGGACCGCCTCAATCGCGGCCTGCTGCGCTTCCCGGACGGCAGCGTACAATCGCTCCTGAGGCTGCGAGATCGCCCCAAGCTGAACCGTACGCGTAAGATCCACGCAGTATCCGTCGTAGACCCCCCCGAAGTCCAGCACGGTCGGCTCGCCCGCCGCGACGCGCCGGTCCGTAGGCCGGGCGTGCGGAAACGCGCTGTGCGGTCCTGAAGCCACTATCGTCTCGAAGGCCGGCCGAGTGAAGCCCTCCTGTCGCATGGCGGATTCGAGGTCTGCCGCGATCTCCCGCTCGGTGCGCCCTTCACGGACCAGCTTGTGGGCTTCTGTGGCGATCCGTCCGAGCCGCCGGCCGGCTTCCCTTAGCGTTTCAATCTCGACCTGGTCCTTGATCATCCGTGCCCGTTCGACGACGCGCTCGGTAGGTACAAGAGCCGGGGCCGCATGAGACGAGTCAACCGGGAGCGCCGCGCGGGACGCGAGACCCGCGGACATCGCATTGAAACGGGCGACCGGCAGATATGCGGCCTCGATCCCGACGCGCTGGCTCCCCTCTCGCCGCAGCAAGTCGACGATCGCTTCGTCGTAAGAGCGATCGAACGTTTCGAGAGTGACCAGTCCGCCGAGCGACGCCGTCAGCTCGGTGGCCGCGGTGACGTAACGGAAGTCGACGATCAGGCGGCACGCGCGCGGCAGGACCAGGGCGGCGCCGGCGGATCCCGCGAAGCCGGTCAGGTACCGGATATTCGGCAGGTGCGTGACGACAAGCGCGTCGATGCCGAGCGCGCGCACATTCTCGCGGACGCGCGACAGGCGCGCGGCGACGGTGCCGGAGGAAAGTTTCACGCGTGCCGCGCGAGTTCGATTGCCGCGAGGAAACGTTCGAGCCCGGCAAGCACGGCATCGGCGGCGGGCTCGCGTTGCAGGTCGAAGTCGACGATGGGTTCGTCGAACGATGCCGGCGCCATTTGAAGGTCCGGCATCATCGGCTCGGGCTCGGGCTCCGGCTCCGCGCGTCTCGATGCGGCGACGCTGACGCGCTCGGCCTCGGCGTGCATCATCGCTGCGAGATGCGGATCCATCTCTGTGGAGTGGCCGAGACGTTCGTGGATCTGCGCGAGACCGCGGATCGCGGCGAGGTTTTCCGGCGCCGAGCGGAGGACGGTCTCCAGTTCCTCGCGCGCACTGTCGTAATCGCCAGTTTCAATGAGCGCGCGGCCGAGCGTCACGCGCGCGGAGAGGTACGCCGGATGCCGCTGCAGCCCGGCGCGGCAGGTTTCGATTGCTTCCTCGTGTCGGCCGATGCGGCGGAACTCCTCCGCGAGGGCCGCAAACGCAATCGACGCCGGATCCAGCTGGACCCGGCGTCGCAGTTCCTCTATCCGAGGATTTTCCGCCATCCGCCGATTGTACGCCTATGACCCCGCGACGGGCGTAATCGACTGCGTGGTCGTCTTGGTCTGGCCGGTGTCGTCGGTCACTGTCAGCACGACGACGTACGTGCGCGGTAGTGTGTAGACGAAGTCGATGCGCGGGTCGCCCGTCGTGCGCACCGTGCCTTCGCCGAAGTTCCACGTGTAGCTCACGATCCGATGCGGCGGGTTCACCGTCGACAGGCTCGCGTCGAAGTGCACCGGCTGGTTCAGCTGTGCCGGGTTCGGCGAGAAGACGAACGCGGCGCTCAGCCCGGTCGTCGGCGTCGACACGGTGAGATTCTGACGGGTCGTCCCGGTGCGGTTCGTCGAGTCCTTCACCGTCAGCACGACCGTGTAGGTACCCGCCTTGTACTTGTGCGTCACCTGCTTCCCCGACCCCGTGCTGCCGTCGCCGAAGTCCCATGTGTAGCTCACGATCGTCGAGTTCGGGTTCTGCGACACGGTCGCGCTCGCGTCGAACAGGACGGTGTTGTCTTCCGTCGGCGCGAGCGGACTGACCGTGAAGCTCGCGTTCAGATCGTTGGGCGGGGTAACGACGCCGAGCGGCACCAGGCGGATGCTCGCAGAGCGCGCCGTCGCATTCCCGAAGTCGGATCCGCTCGGCACGACGAGGATCTGGACTATCGTCCCGTTGTCGGTCGATACGGCCGGCGCGGCCGGGGCGGTGTAGATCAGTGTCGCCTTGCCGTTCGCGTCGGTGACGACGTTGCGCGCCGAGAGCGTGCCGAAGTCCGTGATGATGCCGTTCACCGCGATTTCCGCGCGGAGCGGAAGGTTGCGGATCAGCTGTCCGTTCGCATCGCGCGCGGTGATGGTGACGAGTGACTGCGACGCGCCGTCCTGCGACAGCACGTCGGGCGTCACGGAGATATTGATGGACGTGGCGAGCTCGGACGGCCCAGTGAGCGCCGGCGTGTCCTGCTTCTTGACGGTGCACGCGCTCAGCAGGAGCATGCCGCCGACGAGACCCGACACGACGCGAAGTGTTGAAGTAGCCATATGTGATTTCGTTCCCGTTAACCGACCCAATCGGCGAAAGTGACCTCGATGTTGCCCGTGACGCTCACCTCACGGCCGTTCTGATCGTGTCCGTAGAAGGTCACGCGGGCGATCGTCGTGATCGCCCTCGCGCCGCCGCCTCGTGCCAGCGCCGCAAGCGGCGCCTCCTGCTTGGCCTGGATGCGCACGAGGGTGAACGGCACCGAAGCGCTGCCCGACACGGTGGCCGTCACGGCGCTGTCGAAGGCATACGGCACATCGATGCCTTGCGCGTTGCGTCCATCGCTGCGGATGTACTCGACGTGGTACTGGTCAATCGTGATCGCGTTGGCCGGTGACGGCGACGCCAGCGGGTCCTTCATCACGAGCTGCAGCGAGGCCTGCCCGCGGTCGGCGACGATGGCGCCGGAATCGCTGATCACGTCGGATTCGAGAGTCGAGCCGAACTCCCCCGTGCCCTGTGCTCCCTCCAGAGTGTTGATGACCAGATAGCCGGGCGACTGCCCGGTTCGAATGGCCTGGCTGCACGATGCGGCCGCCAGCAGCGTCAGCACGACGAATGCTGCCAGTGCGATGCGGGCCCCCCACACCGCCTTGCTCCGGTTCTCGGTTGTGTTCCGCTCCATGGTCCTACCCTCTCAGAATCCTCGGCGTGATGAAGATCAGCAGTTCGCGGCTCGAGTCCGT
>DASPXV010000152.1:0-8434 GCA_035637115.1 Vicinamibacterales bacterium | reverse complement strand
GCAGCGGGGTCATGTCGTCGAGCACCCAGAAGCCGCGACCGTACGTGCCGATGGCGATGTCGTTCATGTGATCGTCGGTGTGGAACACGAGATCGCGCCGCCGGCGCAGGCGGTGGTCCGCCTCCCGCGCGGCCCGCGGCGGCGCCACCGCCGAACGCGGCGCCTGTCCCCTGCGTGGTGGCGAACATCACGGCCGACATGTCGAACGCGTACTCGAGATCGCGCGTGCCATTGAAGCCTTCGGGTTTCAGAACGTTGTGCCACGTCTGGCCGCCGTCCGCCGTGCGATAAACGCCGCCCCCTTTCTGCCTGGCGTCTCCCGTCGTCGAGGCGAGCACCACGTTCGGATCCTTCGGATCGACCACCATCTTGTTGATGCGCGTCGTGTCATCGAGGCCGATATGTGTCCATGTGTTGCCCGCGTCGGTCGACTTGTACATGCCGTTGCCGTCGCTGCCGCCGACCGAATCGCCGCTGCCGGCGTAGATGATGTTGGGATCGGAGGGCGCCACCTGAATCGCGCCGATGCCGTCCACTTCCGTCACCTGGTCGAAGATGGGAAACCACGTGACGCCCGCGCTTGTCGTCTTCCAGATGCCGCCCATGGGCGTGCCGACATAGAACACGCCCGGCTGGCCGATTGCTCCGGTGACCGACGCAATGCGGCCGCCGTGGAAAGGCCCGATGTTGCGCCATTTCAATCCTGCATAGAGGTCGGGACTGACAGACGTGTCGCGGTTGCCCTGCGGTGCCGAAGCGCGTATGTGCAGGGGAAAGGCGCTGGCGAGCGCCAGAGAGAAAAGAGCGAGAGGCCAGGTGACGCGGCGCATGTTCTGAAGAGGCATGGCGGGCACGTTAGTCCGGGTGCCGAGATCGATCAAGTGCGTTAAGCTGCTATCGGAGCACACCGCCATGATGGCCATCGTCGTGGTTCTCGTAATTCTGTGGCTGCTGGGGATGATCACGAAGACGACGCTGGGGGGGCTGCTGCACATCCTCCTCGTCGTTGCGATCATCTTCCTGCTGATCAATGTCATAAAAGGCCGGCGACTGTAAGCTGGAAGGATGACGCTGCGTCAGCTCGTCTTCCTACTCCCGTTTCTGTTCCTCGGCGCGAACGCCGCTGCCGCGGAGCGCAACATCCTCAACTTCAATCCCGACTGGCGCTTCACAAAGGACGATCTCGCGGGCGCACAGGCGCCGAACTTCGATGACTCCGCTGGACGATCGTCTCGACGCCGCACACCTATAACGACATCGACACGTTCGACAACTGGTCGACTCCCGGTCACCGCGGGGAACAGATCCAGTGGAGCGGACGGACGTGGTACCGGAAGACGTTCACCGCGCCGGCGGCGTGGAGGGGACGCAAGGTCTTCATCGAGTTCGAAGCCGCGCGGCAGGTGGCGGAATGGCCAGCGGCTCGGCGTGAGCAAGACCGGCTTCACGCCGTTCGGGTTCGATCGGACGCCGCACCTCATGATCGGCGCGGCCAACGTGCTTGCCGTGATGGTCGACAACCGGTTCATGAAAGACCCACTCGACCCCGCCACGGTCGCGGAGCTCGCGAAGCGAGCGGGCACCAGCGCCGCGGCGCCGCATCGAAAAGAAATAACGCAGTTATATAGCTGAGCCTTCCGGCTGGCAGTCAAAACGACAAAAACGTCGGTGGGCACGTGCCATGCACGACCCTTTTCTGACGCGAACATTGATAAGGAGGAAGTCTCATGCTGCGCAGAGTTGTATCGTTACTCGGCATCGCAGCCTTCGTCGTCTCCATGGCCGCCTGCTCGAAATCCGATCCGGGCATCACGACGGCCGTGAAATCCAGACTGGCCGCGGACGACACGGTCAAGGCATACAGAATTGATGTCGATACCAAGGATCGGATCGTCACGTTGAGCGGGACCGTTGATACTGCCGCCGCCAAGACCCGCGCGGTCGAGGTTGCGCGCGCGACGAAGGGCGTGAACGACGTCGTCGATCGGCTGGCGGTTGCACCCCCGCCCATCGCCACATCGGGGTCCACCGATGCGCTCACGCCGATGACCGATCCGGCGATAACCACGGCCGTAAAATCGTCGCTTCTCGCCGATCCTTACTCGTCCGGTCTGAAGATCGACGTCGACACGAACAACGCCATCGTGACGCTCAACGGCACCGTCTCATCAGACGCGGAGAAAGCCCGCGCCGAGAACGTCGCGAAGAATACCAAGGGCGTGAGCTCCGTGGTCAACAACCTGAAGGTGTCGCCGAAGAAGTGACGCCAGCGGCAGATGCCCCTGACGTCCTTCGAACGCTGGACGTCATGGGCATCGCCAGATTGCACCGCCCGTCGCTCACTCCTGAAGATCACCATCCTTGCCTCACAGCCAACCATAGGCCCGCGACGATCGCGAACCCGATGACCAGCGTCATCGTCACGGTCGACACGAAATAGGGATACACCATCAGGGCGAGGCCCGCCAGGAAGTGAGGCGCGCGGTCCTGCTTCTTGCCGTACACCAGCAGGACGAAGCCGGCCCCGCCGGTAATCAGCGACAGGAAGAGCAGCGAGGGATCGAGGGACATCTAGCCCGCTCCGGCGGGAAATCTTGTACGGGTTGAGCCGAGTTTTCTACGCGGCAAGCGCGGCCTCCTGGTATACGCGATCGATGGCGGCATTGAGTTCGAGCAGCGCCGTGCGGAGAGGGCGTGGGATGGCATCGCTGAATGGCTCAAGCGCGGGCGCGTGTGGACGAAAGATTCGGAGATACAGCTTGCTGTAGAAGAAGGTCACCCGCACCCCGTACGGTGTGACGTGATACCGGTGAGTGCCGACCGAGCGCTCGATCAAGCCGCGAAGTCGGAGACGTCGGAGGTCGTAGGACATTTGCGCGGCGGAATACGGGCGGCCGAGGAGCGCGGCGACGCGAGGCCGAAGATCGCGATGACGGACGCCGGCGGGTACATGAGCGAAGCCGCTGAGCGCTTGACACAGGGCTTGGGTGCGCGGATCGCCGAATCGCAACGCGGAGATCCGCACGCGCCCGAGATGCAGCGGACGCTGTAAACGATCCAATGCGTCGGTCGTCAATGTGCAGTGATGGCTGACACGCTCGACGTTCAGGAGCGCGCGATTGACGTCATCGCCCAAAGCGCGTAAGGCCGGCAGTTGGTCGAGTCCCTTGGTGAAGTCGAAGTCGTTCGGATTGTTGATCGTCAGTTCGCTCCGCAGACCGTGCCCTTCTTTAAAGTACTGCTTGAGATGAGAATGCTTGTACTCGATGTGGAGACTCGGTTCGACGCCGTCCGTGATAATGCGAGTGCGGTAGCCGTAGGCCGGCGGTGGCGTTCGGCGTGTGAGGCGACGAGGAAAGAGCAACCTCACGCGATCGGGTCGGCCCAGATCGAGATTCTCGCGAATCACGGCCTCGAAGAAGTGCCGACCCTGGACCGGACGATCGAAGATTTGCGTGAGGCTGATTTCTAGCTGGCAGAGTGTGACCCGATGATCAAAGCCCGCAGCCCGATCTTCGGCACGCATCGGCCAGGGAAGGCGGTGCGACCACCGATCGAAACACTGCTGAAGGTCACGGGGCCCGAGTTGGTCACAGATCGTTTGCAGGCGGATGGGATCGGCGCACGTCAGAAACCCGTTATCGAGACTGGTAAACGGAATCTGCTCGCGCCGCAGTTGTTGTTTCACCCACTCGTGGCCGTTCAGATAGATCTTGATCGGATACGGCACATACGTGCCGATCTTGATGAACGCCGGTCCCCAGGCGGGGTCTTGCAGATAAAAGTAGTAGTGATTGACCGCCACGGATTGCCGAGTGAAATCGAACGTGACTCCGCCGTGCGGCCCGCAGCGTTTGTGCGCTTTGAACGCCCGGGCCTTCTCTTGGGCCACACCAATGATCACGACTCCGTCGTCGGCGTGAAAGCGCGCGCGGTAGGTCGCGACCAGGGCGTCTTTGTCTTGGCGGGGCTCGAACGGGACCAGCGGGACCGCATGCTCCATCGCATACGCCTTGATGGCGTTTACAAAACGGTCGTGCATGGGGCGGAACAATGCGGGCGAGGGAATCGGATGGCCGAGATGGTCTCGCAAGAAATAACAGAGGCCGCCCGATGTCTGCAGCTTCGGCATGTACCCTTGCAGGTAGATGCGATCGAGACAGCGGACCGTCAACGTCACGTGATCCTTGATAATGCTGTCGATGTTGGGCGTCATTCGATCCTCCTTGGCCGGAAGGTCGATGATGGTACTCCTCGCGGAGGACGCCGGTGTCGCCACCGGCCCCAACATCAAACGGCCGCGCAGCGGCCGAGACCTGAAGGTTCGCCGGAGTGGCGAAGGAGCCATGCTCGCCCGTTCAGTCACGCCACTCCGATGGAGGAAGGCTGTTACTCGTCGGTTTGAGGCGAAGCTTCACTGCTGTCCCGTCCCAGTAGATCGTGGCATCAGCGACGGATCGAGCGACATGTGTTCGCAAAGGCCAGGAGATCCGGCATGAGGTGATGATAATCGCGTCCTCCTGCTCTTCCATAGCCCTCCATGTCGAGAATTTCGCCCGTGCTCCGACTTACACATGAAAGCGGGGTAAGCGCCGATAATGGCGAGACTTCGAAGGAGCGGTAACGTGAAGTACATATTGATGATGCACGCGGGACGCGCAGGATGGAAGGACGCCGGCATCGGCACGTGGCCGATGGAAGACATCAAGACCCACATCGGGTTCATGAAGGGGTTCGCGAAGGACTTGAAAGAAGCAGGCGAGCTGGTGGCGGCCGAAGGGCTGGCCGGCGTGGAAGAGGCGCGGATCGTCCGCGCCGGCAAAGGCGGCGCCCCGGAGGTGACCGACGGCCCCTTCGCCGAGAGCAAAGAGTTTCTCGCGGGTTTCTGGATCGTGGACGTCGAAAGTAAGGAGCGCGCGTACGAGATCGCCGCGCGCGCGTCGGCGGCGCCGGGCAAGGGAGGCGTGCCGCTCAACATGCCGATCGAGGTGCGCGAAGTGATGAGCGCCCCTCCCGTGGAGGCCTGATCGCGTGGCGCTGGATGGAACGGTCGAGAACCTGCTGCGCGAGCTTGCGCCGCAGGTTCTCGGCGCAGTGATGCGGCGCTACGGCGATTTCTCCGCTGCGGAGGATGCCGTCCAGGAGGCGCTGATCGCCGCGTCGCGGCAATGGCCCGCAGAAGGCCTGCCCGACAATCCGCGTGGATGGTTGATCCAGGTCGCGGCGCGGCGTATGGCGGATCACGTGCGCGCGGAGCTCGCGCGCCGGCGCCGCGAAGCCGTCGTCGTCATGCAGGCGCCCGCGGAGGAAGAGATCGTCCCCGCCCCTGACAGCGACATCCTTCCGGAACGCGACGACACGCTCGTCCTGCTGTTCATGTGCTGTCACCCGGCGCTCACGCGTCCGACCGCGATCGCGCTCACGCTGCGCGCCGTCGCCGGATTGACGACGGCGGAAATCGCGAATGCGTTTCTGGTGCCGGAGTCGACGATGGCGCAGCGAATCAGCCGGGCGAAGCAGACCATCAAGTCGTCCGGCGTGCCATTCGAGATGCCGACGAGCCGCGAGCGCGCAGCCCGCCTGGGCGCCGTGCTGCACGTCGTCTACCTGATCTTCAACGAAGGCTACGCGAGCAGCATCGGTCCGAGTCTGCAGCGGGCAGACCTGGCGAACGAAGCGATCAGGCTGGCGCGCGCGCTGCACCGGCGCATTCCAGAAGACGCGGAAACCGCGGGCATGCTCGCGCTCATGCTGCTCACCGACGCGCGGCGTGCGGCTCGCACCGGCGCGGATGGCGAGCTGATTCCACTGACGGAACAGGATCGAACCCTGTGGGATCAAGAGGCGATTGCGGAGGGCGTCGCGCTCATTACCGCGACGCTTTCAAAGGGTGCCGTTGGTCCGTACCAGCTGCAGGCCGCGATCGCGGCAGTGCACGACGAGGCGCCACGCGTGGACGACACGGACTGGCCGCAGATCGTCGCGCTGTACACAGTCCTGATGCGCATCTCTGACAACCCGATGGTCGCGCTCAATCACGCCATCGCAGTGGCAATGGTGCGGGGACCCGCCGCCGGCCTCACGCTGCTGGATGGCCTTGACGTGGATCGCCGAATTGCCGGCCATTACCGCGCATGCGCCGTGCGCGCGCACCTGCTCGAAATGTCGGGAGACTATGCCGGCGCCATCACGCACTATCTGGCTGCGGCGGGACGTACCGCGAGCATTCCGGAACGCGACTATCTGACAACAAAGGCGGCCCGATTATCGTCTCAGGTGACGCGGCAGTAACAGGCGTATCGGATCTCGCGCATGCGCGCCGGCGTGAATGACGACGCGGTTCAAGATGCTCTTGATCATGCTCAAATAACAGGCGTGACGCTCTCACCTTACGTCGTCATGGCTGCTGTCTGGGCCGTGTGGTGGATCTCCTGGTGGGCCGCCGCGGCGTGGAGGGATCGCGCGGTCTCGCATGCGCCTAAGCGCAACCAGATCCTGTATCGCGTTATGGCGGCGGTGGGGGCCATGCTCCTGTTCGGCGCCTATCGGCACGAGTTCCGGCACGAAATGATCCTGTGGACCACGCCGATCGCTGTCTCCTGGATCCTGATCGCGATCGCAGGCATCGGCCTGGGATTCACCTGGTGGGCGCGCATCCACCTGGGACGGCTGTGGTCCGCCAACGTCGGGCGCAAGGCGGATCATCGGATCGTCGACACGGGACCGTACGGGATCGTGCGGCATCCGATCTACACGGGTATCTCGATCGCCTCCTTCGCGACGGCCGCGATGCGTGGCACGGCGGCCGGCTGGGCGGGCGCTGCCGTGATGACGGTCGGCTGGTATATCAAGGCGCGCCTCGAGGAGGGATTCCTCCGCGAGCAGCTGGGTGCGGAGGCGTACGGCGAGTACGCGCGCCGTGTTCCGATGCTGATTCCGTTTAGCCGGCGTTAGAGCCTAGCGCTTCTTCCTCGCCACCTTCGCTGCCCGCTTCCCCAGGGCCGTCCGCGTCTTCTTCGGCAGGTGCGCAATCGTGCGCTTCCGCTTCGCAGCAGCCGCGGCCTTCTTGATGTTCCGCCGCGCCGCTGTTCGCTGAGTTGATGTCACCATGGAGTGGACAGACGAGCAAGTAAGATGCCTGCTATGCACAAGATCGGCATCATCGGCGCGGGAAATATCGGCTCAACAACGGCCCGGCTTTTCGCGGAGGCAGGACACGAGGTCGCGGTCAGCAATTCGCGCGGACCGGAATCGCTCGCAGACCTCGTAAAAACGCTCGGCCCTCGAGCGCGCGCCCTCACCCCGGCGGACGCTGCACGATGGGGCGATATCGTCCTGCTTGCCGTGCCGTGGCGAACGCCGGAAGCACTGCCACCCGTCGAGACGGTCGCGGGCAAGATCGTGATCGACGCGACGAACCCATACACAAAAGACGGACGCGTCGCGGACCTCGGCGCGTCGAGCTCCTCGGAAGAGACGCGTAAGCGGCTGCCGGGCGCGCGGCTCGTGAAGGCCTTCAACACGATCTGGTACAAACACCTGGCCGAGCGCGGGCGCGAAGATCTGCCCGCCGACGATCGGCACGCGATCTTCGTGGCGAGCGACGATGAAGACGCGAAGAAGACCGTGATGAAACTGATCGAAGACATCGGCTTCGCGCCCGTAGATAATGGTTCGCTTGCCGAAGGCGGCCGGCGCCAGCAGCCGGACATGGCGCTCTACAACAAAGTCCTGACGGGCCGCGAGGCGCGGGCGCTCGTCGTATGATGCCCCGCGCAACCGAACTCTGCTCGTCGCTCGGCATCCGCCACCCGATCGTCCAGTCCGGCATGAGCCGCGTCGCGGGCCCCGAGCTCGTCGCGGCGGTTTCGAACGCCGGCGGTCTCGGCATCCTCGCCGCGCTGCGGCTCCAGCCGGACGAACTGCGCGCGCAGATCCGCCGCGTTCGCGAACTCACGGACGCGCCGTTCGGCGTCAACCTCTGGCTCCATCCGGCGGTCGTCCACCCCGCCGCGCCGGAGTCCATCGAGCCGCGGGCACTCGCGGATGTCCAGCAGAAGCTGAACGAGATCCGCGCGCGCGTCGGCCTGCAGCCCTCGACGGCGACGCCAGCACAGTTCCCGGAGCTCGTCGCAGGAAACTTCGAGATCATCCTCGACGAACGCGTGCCGGTGTGGAGCATCGGCCTCGGCGATCCGGGCGCGGAGATGGTCGCGCGGTGCCACGAGCGCGGCCTGCGCGTGATGGCCATGGTGACCAACGTTGACGACGCGCGCACCGTTGCCACCGCAGGCGTGGATGTCATCGTCGCGCAAGGCACGGAAGCCGGCGGCCATCGCTCGAACTGGAGCGACGCGGCGGACGAAGCGGGGACGATGGTGATCGTGCCGAGGATTGTCGATGCGGTAAAGCTGCCGGTGATCGCGGCGGGCGG
>DASPXV010000151.1:0-68393 GCA_035637115.1 Vicinamibacterales bacterium | reverse complement strand
GATCTGTTTGGGTCAACAGGAGGTTACGCCATTTTTATTTTCCACAAGACTCGGGACACATCCCTGGTTACTGGAAACTGGTCACTGGAAACTGGAAACTGGAAACTGGTTACTGCCAACTGGTTACTGGCAACTGCTTGCTACAGCCGCTTCGCTCTCGCATCAGAAGCGAAGCGATACGTCAGCAGCTTGTACAGGAGCTTCGCGCACAGAAAGTTCGGCGCGACCATCCCGGGAATAGGGCTCAATTCCACGATGTCGGCGGCAACGATGCGCCGGCGTTCGGCGGTTGCGCGCAGAAGGCGCGTGATCTCGGGCCAGGACAGTCCGCCGGGCTCCGGCGTACCGGTCGCCGGCATGATTGCCGGATCCAGTCCATCGACATCGATCGTGACGTACACATTCTCCGCGAGCGAATCCACCACGGCGTCGATCCATTTCGGATCCTCGCGCATGGTGACGTCATAGAACACCTTGGTTTTCAGCTTCGGCAGCGCCTCGGCTTCCTCGGTCGAGAGGCTGCGGATGCCGACTTGCGTAACGCTGGCGAATTCGAGCGATCGCCGCATCGCGCAGGCGTGGTTGTGCACCGTCCCCATGTAGGAATCGCGCATGTCGGCGTGCGCGTCGATCTGCAGGACCGAAAGACCCGAATACTTCCGCGCTGCGGCGGACACGAGCGGCGGCGTAATCGAATGCTCCCCGCCGAGCGTGACGAGAAACTTGTCGCGTCCGACGATCTCGTACGCGACCCGTTCGATTTCGTCGACCAGCGGGGCCATCTCCCCAAACGGCAGTTCCATCTCCGGCAGCGTAAAGATCCCCACGCCGTGAATGTCCGCCTTCAATTCCTCGTCCCACAATTCCATATGTGATGACGCCTGCAGGATCTCGTGCGGGCCATTGCGCGTGCCACTGACGTACGAAGTGGTGCGATCCACGGGACAGGGAAGAATCACGACGCTCGAGTCGTCGAACGTGGCGCGCGTGGGAAGCGCGCCGCCAAACACGAGGGCCTCGGCGTGGTCGTACTCGAACGGGACATTCATGACTAGCGGGCCTCGAAGCGCGCGGGCGGAAAAGGTCGGCCATTGATGGCCATCGTGGTGCCGGACGGATCGAATGTGATCGGCTTCCGGGCAGCGAGCGTCTCGCGCGCGCTGGCGGCGAGCGCGCTGACGAGCAGCGGCAGGGCGATCGTCGCATCGGCGTGGACGGTCACCTGCTCGGCGTCCGTCGCCAGCTTCCCCCAGCTCCGCGCTTCCTCGAGGCTCGATCCCGACGCGCCGCCGAAATGCGGAACGTCGGTCACGATCTGGAGCGCGTAGCGGTGGCCGCCGACGCGGTCGTCGAAGAACTCGGCCTGCACGCTCGCTTGGTTGATGAAGTTCTTTGGTGTTCCTCCGCCGAGCACGACCGACGCGGTTCGCGGATGGCGGATGACGATGTTCGCGGACTCGACGATGTCGCCGATGACATCGACCATGCCGGCCGACGGATCGCGGTGTCGCGCCTGGGACAGCCCCATGCCGATGGACGAGTCGGCGATCGCCGGGCAGAAGATCGGCACGTTTGCGCGATAAGCCGCGGTCAGGATCCCGTCCTGCCGGGTCTCGTTCCAGAGGTACTCACCGAGCTTGAAGAGAAACTCGCGCGAGGTGTACGGACGGCGCTCGAGCGTGAGCACGAACGCCGCGATCCACTCGTCGTTCTCGCAGAACTCGTCTTCGCTCGCGTAGGTGTCGTAGACGCGATCGATATGCTCGTTCTGCAGCTTCGCATCGTCTTCATGCGGCGACCCGAGATAATGGTGCCGGCCACGCGTCTCGTGCAGGTCGTGGTAGAGGTTCGCGCCGGTGGAGACGAGGCAGTCGACGTAGCGGTTGGCAATCAGGTACGCGACGATCGAGCGCAACCCGCCGGCGCTCAGCGCGCCAGCCATGCCGATGAAGATGGTGCAGTCGGCGCCGAGCATCTTCTCCCAGATGCGCCTCGCCGTCGCCAGGTTCCGACCCTGGAACGAAATCTTCTCCATGCGCGCGAGGAGATCGTCCGCCGCGGCGTCCGGCTGGACGCTGAACGGCTCGACGGGCGCGCGAAGAAAACGTGACTTCGTCTTCATGCCGAAGTCATTTTGCCATATCAGCCACAGACCAACTAAAAGGCGTATCCGATCCTGCCGAACACTGCAGCCCGGCGGCGGTCGATGGTGGGGTCGCGCGTCCACGCGGTACCGGCGGCGATCGTCAGCGGCAGGTAGTGCACCGCGACGATGTCGGCGGATAGTTCCACGCCGATGGAGGATTTGATGTCCGCGGCATGGAAGGTCGTGTCCCAGGCGTGAGCGGCGTCGATGAACGCCGCGCCATGGATCGAGTGCAGGAACAGCGGCCACGATCCCGAGCCGCGCTGGGGCCGGGCGATTGGGAATCGCAGATCGAGGTTGAGGACGGCGGCACGCGTGCCGACGACGTCCTCGGACGCGAAGCCGCGCAGCAGGCCGACGGCGTCGCGGCCGAAGTCGAACACAGGGTAGGACGGGCCTGGTCCGGCGGCGGAAAATACGCGGCGCGCACTCACGTCGCCCCAGGCACTGGCAATGGCGGCGCGGGCCGCGAGGACCGTGTGCGGACCAAGGACGCGGCGGAACGCGCGGACATCGAAAATGGCAGCGCCCGCGTTCACATCCGATCCGAAAGCGGTGCGACTTGATTCTGCAGCGGCTTCGAGCGCAAATCCTTCTTCGTCGCTGATCGAGTAGCCGAACTGCCGCCGGCTGTCGTGCAGCCAGCCGCCGCGCAGCGAGCGCAAATCGTTCTGTGCCGCCCGGGCACGACACGTCCCCCTGCAGGTCAGCGTGTCCGTCTGCGCATCGAAACCGGCAAGCACCGACTGGCTGGATCGCACGTGCCGGAATCGCACCACCGCGCCGGCGAACAGCTCGCGGCTGCGGATCTCGCCGCCGCGGACGGGGTCGGCGTCGTCCGAGTAGCTCGCGAACAGCGTCGGGCGCCATCGATCGTACGCATACGACACATTCCAGTCAGGGCGCGCGCGATTCGTCGTCCACGCGGCATCCACGAGGTACGCATGGCGTCCGAGCGCATCCGTCATCGCGGTCCCGGCGCCGATCAAAGTTTCACCCGCGTCAGTCGCGACGATGGGCGTCCAGAAACTCGGGAGCAGGGTTCGAAGGGGATTGTACGGATGGGTTTGCGGGGCCTGGGCGTTCTGAGGTTCGCGGGCGCTCGTGTTCGTGTTCGCGTTCGCGGCAATGAAGTCCACAGTCTTCCACGCACTGGACGCCGTCGGAATGGAGAACAGGTCGTAGCCGTCGGGTGTGTAGCCGACGTACGTCAGGACTCCGTCGACGGAGAGTTCGGGAAACTGCGCGCCGCCGGCGGTGTCGGTGACCTGGCGCACGTCGCCGCTCGCGACGTCGATGGCGAACACATTGAAAGAGCGATCGCCGACGTCGGCTGCGAAGAGGATGGTCTTTCCGTCAGTTGTCCATGAGGGGGTAATGAGCCGCGCATCCGGGCGCGAGACGAGCGTGCGGACCTCGCGCGTAGCAGGATCGACCAGGACGAGGTCGTAGATACCAGGACGCCGCCGTTCCGCGACGATCTGCCGTCCATCAGGAGACCAGCGCGGACCCGTGAAATCTGACTCGGGGTCGTCGATGAGGAGCTGCGGCTGCGAGATCGCGGCCGTCGTGAAATCGAGCAGCGCGAGCGCTCGTCTGCCGGTCGCCTGAACAGTGCAGACGATCGCGCGGCCGTCCGGGGAAAGATCAGGATCCGCCGCGCGAGCCTGACGCGTGAGCTGATGGACGCTGCCTCCCGTCGTTCGAACGGCGTACAGATCCGAGAACACCGCGACCGATCGTGCGCGCTCCAGCTGATCGAAGACGATCCAGTCGCCGCGCACGGACGTGCGTGTCCCAAGCGCGCGCCACGCGACGCGTGACGGCGATCCTTGCCGAGGCAGACGCATGAGCGCGGGGAAGCCATGTGGATTGGACACGCCGTAATAAATCGCGCCGTCCTGTGCGACCCGCGGCGCCGTCACCACGAACCCGTGATGGGTGAGCCGCATCGCGCGGGCGTCCGTCTCGCTCGCAGGCAGCGCGGAGTTCTCACGCGATTCCTTGAAGTCCTTCCAGAGATCCTCCGCGGATTTTCCGAACACACGTTTGAAGGCGGCGGACCCGAAGAGCGGCACTCGTCCGGCTGTCGCGTCCGCCAGTCGCGACAGCCGTTCCGGACCGTAACGATCGGCGAGGAACTGATGGAAGTACGCGCCGTAGGCGTATGCCGCGTTGCCCGCGGGCCAGTCGGTCAGGCCCCCGGCCGCGCGATCGATCGGCTCGAAACGACCGCGCGACGCGGCCACGTCAACGATCGCGCGGAAGTCGCCCGCGGGCACACGTCCTTCTCCGGTCATCCGGCTTTCTTCGTACACAGCAATGCCTTCGACCTGCCACCCGGGAAGAAGAGCGTTGGGAAATGCGAGAGGCACGCGTCCAAACACGCGTCGAATGCCCTGCATGAATCCGCGCGTGCGATCGAGATGAAGGATGTGCGTGTATTCGTGCGTGAAGACGAGCTCGAGCCAGTCGGTCGTATTGCCGATCAGCGACTCCGATGGTGGCGGCACTGCGGTGATCTCGATCGCATCGTAGGGAAACGGCGTCGCCCATCCGTTCGAGAGATCCGTCTGATCAACCAGGATCACCTGCACGCGGCCGCGCGGGCGGCCGAAGACTGGTTCGAACTTCTGCCGCACGCGCTCCGCGATGACGGCGAGCCGCCGCGCGAGCGCCTCCTCTCCTTGGTGCGCATGAATATCGAAGTGCTCCGTCCTCGTCGTTTGGAAACGAAGCCGCGGATCGTAACGCTCCGAAGCCGTAACAGCCGACCCGGCGAGGAGCAACAACGCGAGGACCGCGCTAGTGCGTGCGATCGCGCGAGACATTCTTGAGGAACGTGAAGTCGCGCAGACCGGTCATTCCTCCGCCTGATGGCGTAGTTCGGCGAGGAGGGTCAGCGCTTGAAGTGGCGTGAGCTGGTTGACGTCGATCTCGCGTAAGCGGCGGCGGAGTGGATCATCGGCGGGCGACGGGGCCTGGAAGAGGCCGAGCTGTTGTTGCCGATCGGGCGGCGCGCCGCTCAGCGATGGCCGCCCGCCCCGTGAAAGCTCGTCGCGTTCGAGACCGGTCAGGATCTCGCGAGCGCGAGACACGACGGCGGCGGGCAGACCCGCGAGGCGGGCAACCTGGATGCCGTAGCTGCGGTCGGCGCGGCCGGGCACGACCTTTCGCAACAGCACGAGGTCGTCCTTCCACTCGCGGACGACGACGTGAAAGTTCGCGACGCCGGGAATCGCATCCGCCAGATCCGTGAGCTCGTGATAGTGCGTGGCAAAGATCGTCTTCGGCCGCGCGCGCGGGTTCGACGCCAGGTGTTCGGCGACCGCCCACGCCAGACTCAGGCCATCGAACGTGGCGGTGCCGCGGCCGATCTCGTCGAGGATGACCAGACTGCGCGACGTGGCGCAGTGCAGGATGTTCGCGGTCTCCTGCATCTCGACCATGAACGTGGACTGCCCGCGCGTGATGTTGTCCGACGCGCCCACGCGCGCGAAGAGGCGATCGACGACGGGCAGCTTCGCGCTGCGTGCGGGTACGAAGGACCCCGTCTGCGCCATCAGGCAGAGCAGTGCGCACTGACGGAGGTAGGTCGACTTGCCGCCCATGTTCGGTCCCGTGAGGATGATCAGCTGCTGATCGGCCGCATCGAGCAAGATGTCGTTCGGGACGAACGCATCCGGGACGTGGCGCTCGACGACGGGATGGCGCGCGTCGGAGGCGATGAGGTCGTCACCTGCGTGCATCAGCGGCTTCGTGTAGTTCTGGAC
Source organism: Vicinamibacterales bacterium (assembly GCA_035637115.1). GTDB lineage: Bacteria > Acidobacteriota > Vicinamibacteria > Vicinamibacterales > 2-12-FULL-66-21 > JAICSD01. Next base: position 62,474 of record DASPXV010000151.1, on the reverse strand, counting down.
CGCGGCGGTTTCCGCGAGTGCCGCGAGCACGTCGAGCGATGCGAGCGCGCGCGCCGTGTCCTGAATCCGCGGCGCTTCCGCTGCGACGCGTCCTCGCAGCGCTTCGAAGATTTCAACCTCGCGCTCGACGATCCGCTCGTCGGCCCCGAGCACCTTCTCCTCGTACTCCTTCAGCGCCGGCGTGATGAAGCGCTCGCCGCCGGCGATCGTCTGCTTGCGATGATAGTCCGCGGGCACGTTGCCGAGGTTCGACTTCGAGATCTCGATGTAGTACCCGAAGACGCGGTTGTAGCGGATCTTCAGCGACGAGATGCCGGTGCGGGCGCGTTCTGCCTCTTCCATCTCGGCGATCCGCCGCTTGCCGCTGCGGCTGATCCCGCGCAGATCGTCGAGCTCCGGATCCACGCCGTCGCGAACGACGCCACCGTCGCGTGCCACCAGCGGCGGTTCGTCGATGAGCGTCCTGTCGAGCGCGTCACGGATGTCCATGAGATCGTCGAGCTCCGCGATGAGGCTTCTGACGAGCGGCGACTGGAACTCTTCGAGCACCATGCGCACGCGGGGAATCGCCGCGATCGATTGGCGGAGCGAGACGAGATCGCGCGGTCCCGCGGTGCCAAGTGCCGCCCGCGCCACGAGCCGCTCCACGTCGTGGATGGACTTCAGCGTATCGCGCAGCTTGACCCGCGCCGTGTTTCGGAACGCGAAATCCTCGACGGCGTCGAGACGATCCTGGATGCGCTCGAGGGCCACCAGCGGACGGAGCAGCCACGCGCGCAGCAGGCGCCCACCCATGGGCGTGATGGTGCGATCCATCTCGTGCAGGAGAGAACCGGTCCGTCCGCCATCCGCCGCTTCGAGCACCTCGAGATTGCGCAGCGTCGTCGGATCGACGATCAGGCAGTCTGAACCGGTTCGAAACGCGACCGCGCGGACATGCGCGAGATCGGCTTTCTGTGTGTCGCGCAGGTAATGGACGAGCGCGCCCGCCGCCGCCACAGCCGCCGGATGATCCTCGATCCCGAAACCCTGCAGTGTCTGCGTGTTGAACTGGTCGAGCAGCGTCCGCCGCGCGGATTCGTATTCGAACGTCCACGGTTCACCCGGCGTCAGGCGGGCCTCAATGCGCGCCGATTGCACGAGCTGCGACGCGTCGTCGAAGCCGATCGGCACGAGTACTTCGCGCGGCCGAAGCACGGCGAGCTCGTCGGCCAGTGCGGCCCGCCCCTCGTCGCCCGAATACTCCGTCGTCGTGAACTCGCCCGTGGAGAGATCCAGCAGAGCCACGCCAAATCCGGCCGTCGGATGCATCGGCGCGAGGGAGAGCAGGAAAGCGGGCTCGCGCGCTTCCAGGTACCCGGCGTCGGTCAGCGTGCCCGGGGAAACGACGCGGACGACTTCGCGACGTACAAGCCCTTTCGCCTTCTTGGGATCTTCCACCTGCTCGACGACCGCGACGCGGAAGCCTTTACGCACCAGTCGCGCGATATAGCCATCGGCGGCATGGAAGGGCACGCCGCACATCGGAATCGCGCCTCCGGTCGAGTCCTTCGATCGCGACGTCAGCGTCAGCTCGAGCGCGCGCGCCGCTGTCAGCGCGTCCTCGTAGAACATTTCGTAGAAGTCCCCCATGCGGAAGAACACGATCGCGTCGCGGTATTGCCGCTTCGCGTCGAAGTACTGCCGCATCGCGGGAGTCGCGCCGGCTGGTTCGCTGGACACGGGAGGGGACGACATCGGAGGGATACGGCGGAGTATAACATTGCGAATACATGGTGATCCTGGCGCTCGATACGTCGTCGGCTGCAGGAAGCGCTGCCGTCGCGCGCGATGGCGTCGTGCTCGTCGAACGCGAGGGCGACGGTACGCGAACGCACGGCGAGCGGCTGCCGCGCGAGCTGATGACCATCCTTGAAGAGGCGGGCGTCGCGCTGCGAGACGTGGATCGCTTCGCGGTCGCGACAGGTCCGGGATCGTTCACGGGCCTGCGTGTCGGCATCGCGACAATTCAGGGACTCGCGCTCGCGCAACACAAGCTGGTCGTCCCGGTTTCGTCGTTCGACGCCCTGGCGTCCGTTTGTCAACGAACCTCGAATGTGGAATCTCGAACGTCGGAGCTCATCGCCGTCTGGATCGATGCCCACCGGGGCGAGGTCTTCGGCTGCCTGTACGACTCAGACGCCCGCACGATGGTTCAGCCGCCGTCCTCGCGGGCGCCCGAGGCGACGCTCGGAACGTGGGCGCGCGCCATCGACGATCACTGCCGGGTCCAATTTGCGGGCGATGGCGCGATCAAATACGCCGAGTCCATCCGCGCCCGCCTGGGTCAGCACGCGGTGATTCCTTCCAGTGTCCCTTCGCTCGCGGGAAAGATCGCGTCCATCGCCGCGGCCGAGCCACAACGAGCGGTTGTGCCGCACGCGGTCGTCCCGTTGTACGTGCGCCGTCCGGATGCGGAGCTCGCGCGGGACCGCAAGGCGGCGCCGAAAGCGACGCCCTGACGTGCGTGTCGAGCGGCTGCCGCGGGAACCGGCCGAAGCGGACATCGACGCCGTCATGGCGCTCGAAACCGATTCCTTCACCAATCCGTGGTCGCGCGAATCGCTCGTGTGGGAGCTGCAAAATTCCGATGTCACGCGCGCGTACCTGCTGCGCGATGACGACGAGCGAGCGGTGGCTTTCTGTCTGTGCTGGGTCCTCTTTGACGAGCTCCACATCAACACGCTCGCGGTGGCGCGGGCGGAACGGCGGCGGGGCCTCGCGACGGTATTGATGCGCGAGACAATGGCTGACGCTGTCTCGGCGGGGGCGACAAAGGCGACCCTCGAGGTCCGGGAGTCAAATACCGCGGCAATCGGCCTGTACGAGCGGCTGGGGTTCCGCGTTGCGGCCCGACGTCCGCGCTACTACTCGAAACCGGACGAAGATGGGCTGATTTTGTGGAAAGAACAGATCGACGCCTCACCTTGAAGGGCCGTCCGGCTTGTGCTACCTTGCGCTTGTTATGAATGTCCTCGGGTAGGCTCCCAACCAGGAGGCGGAAATGCCGACAGACTTCGACGCAATGAAGCAGCAGTTGCTGGAGAGCAACGACGAGTTCCGCCAACTCGCCACTCAGCACCACGACCTCGATGAACGGATCCACAACCTCGCTACCCGCCAGTACCTCTCAGAACCCGAACAGATCGAAGAAGTGAGACTGAAGAAGCGCAAGCTCCAGCTGAAGGATCAGATGGAAAACATGCTGCGTCATATGCGGTCGGAGCCGACGCACGCGTCGCATTAACCGCTGACGAACGCCAAGATTCGAGGCCGGTCCCATGGTGAGGCCGGCCTTTTTTTATTAGCTGCATGAAAATAGACAAAGCAGGGTTACCCTTCATCGTCGGCGCGCTCGTGCCAGCGGCTGCGCTTGCCGGCGCGCGCCGCTACGGCTGGGCGGCGGGATTTGCAGCCCTGGGAGCCTTCTTCGGCTACTTTTTCCGCGATCCGGAACGTCAGATTCCTGCCGCCGAGGGGCTCGTCGTTTCCCCCGCTGATGGGCGGGTGATGATCGCGGGGCCGACCGACGGCCGCTGGAGTCCGCCTGGCGACTGGCAGCAGGTCACGATCTTCCTCTCGCCGATGGATGTGCACATGAATCGCTCACCCGTTTCGGGGCGCATCACGCGCATCGACTACCGGCCGGGCAAGTTCCTGCCCGCATATAAAGAGGATGCCAACGCCAACGAATTGAACGAGATCTGGATCGACCACGACGGGGAGACCGTCGTCGTTCGCCAGGTTGTCGGCATGCTCGCACGGCGGATCGTGTGCCGCGTCAGCGAAGGGCAGACGCTCGCACGCGGCGAGCGGATCGGCTTGATGAAGTTTGGATCGCGCATGGACGTGTTCCTCCCGAAACGCGCGCAGCTGCTCGTCCATGTCGGCCAGACCGTCGTGGCGGGCGAGACCGTCCTGGCGCGCCTGAATCCGGCGCGTAAGGACGAGCAGTGATCTATCCGCTCCGGCGGCGTCGGGAAGACCGGCCGCAACGTTTCCGCCGGGGTGTGTTTCTGGTCCCGTCGCTCATGACGGTCGGCAACTTGTTCTGTGGCTACGCGTGCGTCGTGTACTCGACACGCGGCGACTTCGATACAGCGGCCGTCCTCATCGGGATCGCGATGGTGCTCGACACGCTGGACGGTTTCCTTGCGCGTCTCACCAACTCATCATCCGCCTTTGGCGTGGAACTCGATTCGCTTGCCGATGTCGTCTCGTTCGGCCTTGCGCCGGCAATCCTGGCGTTCACGTGGGGGCTCTGGCCGCTCGGTCGTGTCGGGTGGGCCGCGGGGTTCGTTTACGTGACCGCTGCCGCGATGCGGCTCGCGCGCTTCAACATCCAGACCGGAAGCACGACCGATAAGCGCTACTTCGCGGGGCTGCCAAGTCCGGCCGCCGGCGGCGTGATCGCATCGACGGTGTTCATGTATCCGTGGGGCCTGCAGGATCCCCGCGTCGCGATCCTTGCGCTCCCGATGGTCCTCGTGCCCGGCTTGCTGATGGTGAGCACGATCCGCTTCCGCAGCATCAAGGCAATCGAGGTCGGCTGGCGCCGTTCGTATCTCGCGCTCTTCCTGGGCGCCGTCATCATCGCGCTCATCGCGTCGCACCCCCGCGTCGCGCTCGTCGTGATGGCCTACACGTACATCACGTGGGCCGTCGTCGTGTTCCTGTTCTCGAGAATCCGGCGAAAACCTACCGCGCCACCGGCAGCTTGATCGTCACGGCCGTTCCGCGTCCCTTTTCACTGTCGACGTCGATATGGCCGCCGCTGAGCTCGATGTTGCGGAGAGCGATCGGAAGTCCAAGCCCTGTGCCGGTCGTCTTGGTGGAGAAATAAGGTTCGAATACGCGGGCCAGTGCGTCGGCGTCCATGCCCATGCCGCTGTCTTCCACACGAATCAGCACCCAGTCGCCTTCCACGCGTGATGTGAGATGCAGCGATCCAGAGCCGGGCATCGCGTGCAGCGCGTTTTCGACGATGTTGGCGAGCGCGCGCGTGACCAGCGTGCGATCCACGTACACCGTCGGCAGTGGCGCGGCCACGTCGTTGATCACGGCGATTCGCCCCTGAAGCCCCGCGCGATACGGCTCGACGACCTCGTGGACGATTTGCACGGGATCAGCGGGTGCGCGACGCGCGGTCGGCGAAGACGCGAAGCTGGAGAACTCGGACGCGATCTGGCGGAGCAACCGCACCTGTCCAAGGATTGACGTCACACAGCCTTCGAGTACCGGACCCATCGGCTCGCCGCGATCCGCGTGCACCCGGCGCAGGTGCTCGGCCGAGAGCTGGATCGGCGTGAGCGGATTCTTGATCTCGTGCGCGACCTGCCGCGCCATCTCGGCCCACGCTTCCAGCCGATGCGTGCGCTCCAGCTGATCGCGCTGCCCTTTCAACTCGGCGGCCATGCCGTTGAAGGCATCCACCAGCCGCCGCAGCTCGTCCGAGGACCGGACGGCGATCCGCGCATCGAAGTCCCCTCGCGCGATTCTTCCTGTCGCGCGCGTCAGCTGCCGGATTGGATCCGCAATTCTTTCGGCCATCGACAACCCGATCGCGGCGCCGAGCAGGATGAAGAAGAGCGCCGCGAGATGTACTCCGCGGTCGAGATCGTCGATCTCACTCTCGACTTCGTGCTGGCGAAACGCGAGTGGCACGGTGAGGACGCCGCTCAAGCTGCCCAGGCGAACGGGGGCGGCGGCGAGCATGTACGGGACATCGCCGATGCGGTCCTCGGTGACCACGTTGGGCTGCCGCAGGAGCACGATGGCGCGATACACGTCGTCTGGGGTGCGCGTCGGAAGGACGCCGGACGCGAACAGGTCGCGCTCGCTGGTTGCGTACAGTTCAGCCTCGATGAAGACGTTGACGTCCTGGCTGATCAACTGGCTGATCCAGACCATCACGTCGTCGCCGAAGGGAACAACGCCTTCGGCGCCGCGCCGCATCAGCGCGTCGGACTCCTCGATCACGCGCTGGGCGACGGCGGCCGTGCGCGACGCTTCGTCCTGAATGCCGGTCAGCAGGAGACCCGCGAAATAGGTGCGGATGACGAGCGCGAGAGTCAGGACCGGCACGATCGACGCGAGGACGAACGCGAGGAACAGCTTGCGATAGAAGCTGGCGCGGATCTCTCGGAGCAGGGCGCGTCCCGTCTGCGGCGTACCGCGCCCGATCCGCGTAAAGCCGACGTTCGCAACGAGAATCACGGCGTACACCGCCGCGGCCAGCGTCGTCAGCTCCGCGAGCCGTACCAGGTGATCGAACACACCCGCGACGGCATAACCGAGGCTGTAGATGAATTGCCGATCGTTCGCGAAGTACACGTTGTAGGCGGCGTTTCGCTTGCGCAGCACCGTCCAGAACGGCTGGCGAGACGCGTAGACCCGCTTGAACGTTTCGTCGTACAGCGGCCACGCGTCGGGTCCGGAGGAGTAGATCGTCGTCAGGCCCCAGCCATAGACGGTGAAATCCACGTCACCCGCCGGCGGGCCTTCGAGCGCAGTGCCGGTGCCCGCCGGGCTGAACACGTCGAAATAGGCGGACTGCGACGTGATGAACGGCAGCGTGCGGTAATCGAACACGACGTGGACGACGATCGCGCCGATCGGACGCGCGTCGACGCAGACGCTTCGCTGCGCGTGGAGCGTGTTGCGTTCCTGCGCGCCGGCGAATGGCAGCGCTTCGCCGACGATTTCCCATTGGCAGCTGCCGAGCGTTTCCGTTGCCTGCGCACCGCCTGTGTATTCCGGGAACCCGAGTGCAAAGCGGCTGACGAGCGCCCCTTTGTCGTTGTAGATCTCCAGGTTGCTCGTGAGACGTTCGCGTGCGAGGACGGTCTGGCTCCAGAGACGGAACGCGGTGTCGGTCCGAGGCACATCGGCGGATGCGCGCGCGGCATTCTCCACGAGGTCGGGCAGCCCGGGTACGGCGTCGATCTCATCGAGCGCCTGGCGCAGCCGTTCCTGCAGCGTCTGCGGGTGGCGCATCGCCTCGACGGCGTAGCGCGTCTCCACCAGATGGCGCATCGATCGCTCGGAAAAAAAGTGCACGGACGGATACACGAGCAGCGCAGGCAGCAGGAACCCCATGAACAGTGCGAGGATCCGCGATGCGACCGTCGCGCGGCGGTACCACGTCACCAGGCGCGGCGCGATGAGCGCAGCGGCCGCGCAGGCGACCGCGCCGAGCACGACGGCAGATACCGGAATCGGCCACCCGCGCCGGACGCCCGCGGACGCGAGCAGGACGATCGGGATGAGCCAGAGTACCGCCGCTACCGCGTGACGGGATGACCAGCTTCGCGGCAGCCGCCAGCGCGCGATCGCGATCGCGCAGGCCAGAGCGCCGGCCCAGAGGACCGCTGCGTGCGCGAGCAGCACGCCGGCCAGCGTCGCGAGGCGGGCCGCGCTCCACGGGTGGAGCGAGAAATGACGCAGATCGACGGCCGCCGGATCGACGCTTCGGCCCAGCACACGCTCGAACAGGATGAATAACGCGGCGAGGACCACACCGCACGCGAGCTGCGCCGCGATGAACAGCCCCCATTGGGACTCCGGCGATTGCCTGATCCGGCGAAGCGCCACGCGCAGGCGCACGGCGGCGGACACGAGCGTGGCGGCAAGGCCGGCAGCAGTAGCGCCGCCAAGGAGCAGCCGGAATGCGGTCCTATATCCCGCCACCGCGCTCCATGGCGCCATGGCGAAGGCGAACCAGAGGAGCGCACTCGCCGCCAGGACAACCACGAGAATCATCGCGGTCAGCCCGAGCTCCCGCCGCGCGGTCCGCGCACGCGCGCGCGCATCAAGCAAAGGTCCAGCGAGGAGGAGGGTTGTGAGCGCGAGAAGCGCGATGGCCGCAGCGGCCGCCGTGCGGCGCATCTGCGCGCGGCTGGCCGCCAGCTGTCCCGGCGCGATCGACGCATCCACGAGTGGTGTGCCGTCCGCCGCCGTGACGACGAACGTCGGGACAGCCGCGTTGCCCGTCCGCCCTCCGTCGTTCAGCCGCAACAAAACCGGCGCACGGCTCGTCGGCATCACGTAGTCACTCGTCGTCAGGAGCATGGAACCGGCGCGTGCGGGCGTGAGCACGTGCTCTACCGCGACGGAACCGAGCACTGTGCGATCTCGCCCCGTTATGCGTTCCAGGTAGACGAGGCGCAGACCAAGGGGGGAAGGGGCGACGAACAGCGGCGCGGGTCGAGGGCGCTCGGCTGGAAGATCCGACGCGCGACCGGCCCACCCGCGGGCGACGCCATGCGAGTTGTAGATTGTGACCGCGACGACGGAGAGATCCGATGGCTTGCGGAAACGCGCGCGCGCGGCGGCGTCGAACAGCGTGCGGACGCCGGCGTCGGTCTCGAGCCCGGAGGCCATTGCCTCCTTGACGCGCTCGTCCTGCGCCACGTCGTGCGCCATGCGCTCGACGTCCGATGTCATGTTCGCGAATGCGGCGCGCACCTCCTGTTCGACGCGCGCGGCCGCCGCGGCATCGTTCGCCCCGAACCGCGCGAGCTCCAGCGCGCCGCCGATCAGGAGAACGAGAACTGCCGCCGCGCACCCCACGACCGACACGCGCGCGACGCTGACACGGCGATAGACCACCTCATCGGCAGGATACACGATGTATAGTGAGATGTTTGTCGATGGCGCACACTCCGGGGCTGAAGGCCGCCTTGAAGCGCGGCGCGCTGATTGCCGCGGCCAACTGGCCGCTCGTGATCGTCCAGTTCGTTACTGAATCCGTCCTCAAGCTCCTGCTCGCCGTGCCGATCGTCGGCGGCGCCTTCCTCGTCGCGCTGTTGCTCGATACGAGCCTGACCGATCTTCTGAGCGGTGACGTTCGCGACATCGTGACCTCGATCCTCTCAGCGCTGATGGCGAGCCCCGTCGCGCTGACGGCGTTCATCGCATCCGGCCTGCTCGTGCTCGTCTGCGGCTCGATGCTGACGTTCGTGGTCAAGGGAGGCACGGTCGCCCTGCTCGCCGAAGCGGAACGCGTTGCGGGGCCGATCGACCGTCCGCCACTGCGGCTCGAATCGCTGCGCCGCGCGTCGGTGGTGGCCATCGATCCTTTCCTCGACGGCTGTCGGCGGCTGTGGCGCCGCTACCTGCGCATCGGGTTCGGTCTGCTGCTCATGTACGGCATCACGGCGGCCGTGTACGTCGCCATCGTCTTCGGCGGCTATGCGCTGGTCGGCAACTCCGCGGTCCTGCTCGGATGGACCGTCACGGCCGCGGCCGCGTCGAGCGTCCTCATCGTCTGGATCACGCTGTTGAATTTCTTTTACCTGATGACACAAATGGTCGTCGCGATCGAAGACGTCAGCGTTCGCAAGGGTGTCGTGATGGCGCTCGCGTTCGTCTGGGGGCACCTTCGCGAAGTCGCCGGTGTGTTCGGTGTCGTGCTCGTCACCGTCGTGATTGCGACGGCGGCGTCGATCCTGGCGACGGCCGGACTCGGCCTGATCGCGTTCGTACCGCTGGTCGGACTGGCCGTATTGCCGTTGCAGCTTGCCGCGTGGCTCGTGCGCGGCATCGTGTTCGAGTACGTCGCGCTGGCCGCGCTCGGCGCATACTTGTCGCATTACCGCTGGTACCATTCTTCTTCCGACATTCGAGTTGCATGACGAATACCGATAGTTTTTTGTCGAACGCGGGGCGGCTGATGCAGGAGTCCGCGATCCGCAAAATGGGCGCGGTCCTGGCGAGCGGCCGCGACATCATCTCGTTCGCGCCGGGCTATCCCGCGCCCGACACGTTTCCGTGGGACGACTTCGCCGGCATCGCCGCGGCGCTCCTCGCGAGCCGCGACGGCAGCGTCCTGCAGTACGGCCCGACGCGCGGCTATCGTCCGCTGCTCGACGCCATCACCGGCATCATGCAGCGCCGCGGCGTCGCCGCAAAGATGGAGGATCTGCTCGTGACGACGGGTTCGCAGCAGGGACTCGATCTTGTCGCCCGCGTGCTCATCGATCCCGGTGATGTGATTCTGGTGGAGCTGCCGACGTATGTCGGCGCGATCACCGCCTTTCGCAACGTGCAGGCGACGATGGTTGGCGTGCCGCAGGACGCGGACGGCATCGATCTCGTCGCCCTCGACGCGACTTACGACCGCCTGCGGCGTGAAGGGCGTCGGGTGAAGTTCCTTTACGTCGTTCCCAATTTTCAAAACCCTACGGGGCTGCTGATTGGCCTCCACAAGCGCCAGCGGCTCCTCGAATGGGCGGAACGACGCGACGTGCTGATCGTCGAGGACGATCCGTACCGCGACCTCTACTTCGAGGACTCGGCCACCGAGGCGGACGTTCGGCCGGTCAAAGCGGATGACACGCGCGGACGCGTCGTGTACTTGAGCAGCTTCTCGAAGACGCTCGCGCCCGGATACCGCGTCGCGTGGATCGCCGCGCCCGCCTCGCTGGCCTCACGCTTCGAGATGGCGAAGCAGGCCGAAGATCTGCTGACCGGATCGCTCGATCAGCGGATGATCTACGAAGCGTGCCGCCGCGGGGTCCTCGAACGGCAGCTGCCGCTGCTGCGCCGGCACTACGCGCACAAGCGCGACGTCATGGAAGAGGCGCTGCAGCGCGAGGTAGGACCTGACGTCACCTGGCCGAAGCCCAAGGGAGGATTCTTCCTGTGGATCACGCTCCCGCCTGGCATCGACGCGACGCAGATGATCGGGCGCGCCATCGAACACGGTGTGGTCTACGTAACCGGCGACGCTTTCTATGTCAATGGCAGCGGGCAGAACACGCTGCGGCTGTCGTTCTCCGCGCCCACGCCGGAGCGCATCCAGGCGGGAGTCGCGCGGCTTGCCGCTACGCTCCGCGACGAACGGGCAGCACGGGCGACAACGGCCGGAGCTGGAGCCCCGGGAGCGTCGTAAGCGGCTCGAGCGGCGGATCGCGCAGCACGATCGGCCATTCCATCGCTGAAAACGGGTGCACGATCGGATCCGTCAGCACGAGCCACGGCAGCACGCGGCCGATCGGCGCCGTCAGCGGATCGGTCAGGAAGCTCACGCCGGGCAGCGGCGTCCACCGATCGAGGGGTTCGAGCGCCGGTTCCGCAGCCGGCCCAATCAGTGTCAACTGCCACTGATTCGATAATCCGCCCGTCACGACGACCACGTTCACGCCCGCGGCGGTTTCCCGTACATCCGGCGGCGTATCACGCGTCGTTTCTCCAGGCAGCGGAATGTTGCCGCTTCGCGCGCCGGTGCGATCGAGGAGCATCATCAGCTCCGTGCCGCTGACCTGCACGAAGATCACGTGGCCGACGAGCCGAACTCCCGCGACGGGACGCCTCTTGAGCGCGGTCTGCCACTGCTGGTTGCCCGTCTCGCGATCCAGCGCGCGGACGACGTTGTCGAGTGCGGTGAAATACACGCGGTCGTCGTCGACGGCGATCGCGCCGGAAGGAATCGAGCCGATGCGGTACGGCCACCTGACCGCACCGTTCCTGGCGTCCATGCAGTAAAACTGCTTGGTGCCCGCACCTGCGTAGACGAGGCCGCGATACGCAGCGAGCGCGGTCACGCCACCTTCGACGTACTTTTCCCAGGTGACTTCGCCGGTGGAGAGTTTCATCGCCAGCAGGCGGCCATCGTCCGCGCCGACGAAGACGCGTTCGCCGTCGACGATGGGCGCCTGGCGCACGCCGCCAGCGGCATGGCGCCACACGATCTGGCCGTCGGCGGCCTTGATTGTGACGACCTCGCTCTCGGTCGCCGCGATCAGCAGGCCTGCTGCAGCAACCAGCGGCGCCGCGGCCTTGACTCGTGGAGCGGTCCAGATACTTTTGCCGTCGGTCCCGCGCAGGGCTTCGATGGCGTCGGCGGCGGACACGAACAACATCCCGTCGCTCGCGGCCATCGGCGCGCTCACGTCCTTTTCGATGCGCCATAGTTCGTGACCATCGCTCAGCGCGAGCGCAACAATGTGCGCGGTGCGCAGCGCGAGATACACGCGGTCGCCGTCACTGACCGGGGCGCCACCGACGCCGGCGCGCAGATCGACGGACCAGTGTGTCTTGACAGGCAGGCGAGGGGCAGGAAACCGATCGGCTGCGGGCGAGCCTGACGCGAAAGACAGCACGAGCGCGGCTGTGAGCGCAAATGCCCTACAAGATGTAGTGGTGTCGGCCTTCGGCACACCTTATAATAGCGTCTCGTCCTCCCGTGACTCATCAAACTATCGTCGTGCTCGATTTCGGATCGCAGTTCACGCAATTGATTGCGCGCCGGCTGCGAGAACTGTCGGTGTATTCCGAGATCCTTCCGTTCAACACGCCGATGGCGGAGATCAAGGCGCGCAAGCCGGTCGGCATCGTTCTGTCCGGCGGACCGCGGAGCGTGTCGGAGGATTCGGCGCCGCGCTGCGAGACCGCAGTCTTCGACGCTGGCCTGCCGGTGCTGGGCATCTGTTACGGGATGCAGTTGATGACCGACGCGCTTGGCGGCGTCGTCGCACCGGCGCCGCATCGCGAATTCGGCCTCGCCACGATCAAGATCGAAAAGGGAGCGCCGATGCTCTCGTCGATCGGATCAGAGCTGCGAGTCTGGGCGAGCCACGGCGACTTCGTGAAATCCGCGCCCTCCGGCTTCACCGTGACGGCGACCAGCACGAACGCGCCGGTTGCGGCAATGGCCGACGAGGAACGCCGGTACTACGCGCTCCTGTTTCATCCGGAGGTCGCACATACCGATCACGGTACGCAGATCCTGCGCAACTTCGCATTCGACATCTGCGGCTGCACGGGCGATTGGACGATGGCGTCATTCGTGCAGGAGACGGTCGGCAAGATCGAGGCGCAAGTGGGTGATGGGCGAGTCGTCTGCGGCCTGAGCGGCGGCGTCGATTCGACGGTCGCAGCGCTGTTGATTCACAAGGCGATCGGCGATCGGCTGACGTGCATCTTCGTGGACAACGGCGTGATGCGGCTCGACGAAGCCGCGCAGATCCGCCAGCGGTTCGAGCGCTTGCAGCTCCCGCTCGTATTCGTGGATGCGACGCAGTTGTTCATGGATCGTCTGCGCGGCGTGACGGATCCCGAGAAGAAACGGAAGATCATCGGCGCGGCGTTCATCGAAGTGTTCGAGGCGGAAGCGAAACGGCTCGCACAGACGCAGGGAGGCTTCGACTTTCTCGCGCAGGGGACGCTGTATCCGGACGTGATCGAGAGCGTCTCGGTGATCGGACCGTCGCACGTGATCAAGAGCCATCACAACGTCGGCGGCCTGCCCGAAGGGATGCGCTTCAAGCTCGTGGAACCGCTACGGCAGCTGTTCAAGGATGAAGTCCGTGCCGTGGGCAAGGAAATGGGGCTGGACGACGAGTTCGTGTGGCGCCAGCCGTTCCCGGGGCCGGGACTCGCGGTGCGCATCCTCGGAGAGGTCACGGCCGCGCGCCTCGATCTCGTGCGCAAGGCGGACGCGATCGTCGCCGAGGAAGTGAAGAAAGCCGGCTGGTACCGCCGCGTATGGCAGTCGTTTGCCGTGCTGCTCCCGGTGCAGAGCGTGGGCGTCATGGGGGACGCGCGCACCTACGAGTACACGGTCGCGATCCGCGCGGTCGAGAGCAGGGACGGGATGACGGCGGACTGGGCGCGCCTCCCGCACGATCTGCTGGGATCGATTTCGTCGCGCATCGTGAATGAAGTGAAGGGGATTAACCGGGTGGTCTACGACATTAGTTCCAAGCCTCCTTCGACGATTGAATGGGAGTAGGCACATTGGCGATTGCAGATTGCAGATTGATGATTAACGAATTGAGGATTGACGATCGTCCATTGACGAAATGTCGATTGACGATTGGCGCCCGGCGCCGCTGGCCATCCGCCGAATCTTCAATCCACAATCGGCAATCCCTGAATCTGCAATCGCCAATTGGCAGTCGCCAATGACAGAGTTCGTCCACCTCCACCTGCACTCGGAGTACTCGCTACTGGACGGCGCGTGCCGCATCGAGGAACTACTCGATAAAGCCGTGGAGCTGAAGATGCCGGCGATGGCCATCACCGAGCATGGGAACATGTTCTCGTCGGTGGGGTTCCACGATCAGGCGCGCAAGCGCGGGATCAATCCGATCCTCGGGTGCGAGGTGTACGTTGCGCCGGGCGATCGGCGGACGAAGAGCGGCACGCCGGGGGAGACGGCGAACCATCTCGTGCTCCTCGCGGAGACGAATGACGGGTACCACAATCTCATCAAGCTGGTGTCGTCCGGCTACACTGAGGGGTTCTACTACAAGCCGCGCATCGACAAGGAGCTGCTCGCGCAGCACGCAAAAGGACTGATTGGCCTGAGCAGCTGCTTGAAAGGGGAGGTCGCAACCGGGATCCGGACCGAGCAGCAGCAGAAGGCGATCGCCGCGGCGGCCGCGTACCGCGATATTCTCGGCCGCGAGAACTTCTTCCTCGAGATGCAGTACCAGGGCATCGACGAGCAGAAGATCGTCAACACCGGCCTCCAGCCAATCGCGAAAGATCTCGGGCTCGATCTCGTCGTCACGAACGACGTCCATTACCTGAAGAACTCGGACTTCAAACCGCACGACATCCTGCTCTGCATCGGGACCGGCAAGACCGTCAACGATACCGAGCGGCTGAAGTACCACGGGGACCAGTTCTATCTCAAGACCGGCGAAGAGATGGCGCACGTATTCCCCGATTACGCGGACGCCATCGCGCGCACCGTGCAGATCGCGGCGCGCTGCAACGTGGATCTCTCGTTCAAGGAGAACTACCTCCCGAACTTCGACGTGCCCGCAGGTTTCTCGCTGGACGACTACTTCGAGCACGTGGTGCGCCAGGGCTTCGAAATGCGGCTCCCTCGGCTCAAGGAGCTGGCGGCCTCCGGCGCGCTGAAGCACACGATCGATGAGTACGAGCGGCGCCTCACCTACGAAGTCCAGATGATCAAGAAGATGAAGTACCCCGGGTACTTCCTGATCGTCTGGGACTTCATCCGCTACGCGCGCGAGCGGGGGATTCCGGTCGGCCCGGGCCGTGGCTCCGCGGCGGGCAGCTTCGTCGCGTACTGCCTGCGGATTACGGACGTCGATCCGATCGCCTACGACCTGATCTTCGAGCGCTTCCTGAATCCGGAGCGCGTGTCGCTGCCCGACATCGACATCGACTTCTGCGAGCGGCGGCGCGGCGAAGTGATCGAGTACGTCACGCGCAAGTATGGCCGTGAGAACGTCGCGCAGATCATCACGTTCGGGACGATGAAGGCGCGCGCGGTCGTGCGCGACGTGGCGCGGGTCATGGACATTCCCTACGCGGACGCGGACCGCGTCGCGAAGGCCGTTCCGCCGGCGCTGGACATGACGCTTGCGAGGGCGCTGGAGGAGAGTCCGGCGCTGAAGGAGATGCAGCAGAAGGACGATCGCGTCAAGGAGCTGCTGACGATCGCGCAGCGGCTCGAAGGCATGACGCGCCATGCATCCGTCCATGCCGCCGGCGTGGTCATCGCGCCGCGCCCGCTGACCGAGTTCGTGCCGCTCTACAAGTCGCAGAAGGACGAAATCGTCACGCAGTGGGCGATGAAGGAGGTCGAGCGCGTCGGCCTGCTGAAGATGGACTTCCTCGGCCTGAGCACGCTGACGCTGATCGACGATTGCCTCGCGGAGATCAAGCGCACCGAGGGGATCGAGCTCGACATCGACGCGATCCCGCTGAACGACGAAAAGACGTACAAGCTCTTCTCTGACGGACAGACCTACGGCGTGTTCCAGTTCGAAAGCTCCGGCATGCGCGAGCTGCTGCGCAAGGCAAAGCCGGAACGGCTGGACGATCTCATCGCGCTGAACGCGCTGTATCGCCCCGGTCCCCTCAAGTCGGGGATGGTCGACGACTTCATCTCGCGCAAGCAGGGGAAGACTGAGGTCAAGTACGAGCTGAAGCAGCTCGAACCAATCCTGTCCGACACCTACGGCGTCATCGCGTACCAGGAACAGGTCATGCGCATTGCCGCCGTCCTGGCCGGGTTCACGATGGGCCAGTCCGACGTGCTGCGCAAGGCCATGGGGAAGAAGGACCCGAAGGTCATGGCCAAGCAGCGCGAGGCCTTCATGCAGGGGGCCGTCGCGAACGGGATCAATGAGAAGAAGGCGAAGAAGATCTTCGATCTCATGGAATTCTTCGCCGGGTACGGCTTCAACAAGTCGCACTCGACGACGTACGCGTGGATCGCGTACCAGACGGCGTACCTGAAGGCGAACTACTCATGGCACTTCATGGCCGCGCTGCTCACGATCGAAGCGGCCAATACCGACAAGCTCGCGATGTATCTCGGCGAGTGCCGCGACCTCGGGATCCCGATTCTGCCCCCGGATATCAATACGAGCCAGCTGCCCTTCACTGTCGAGAAGGAAGGCGTGCGGTTCGGGCTCTGCGCCGTGAAGAACGTGGGCGAGGGAGCGATCCTGTCGATGCTCGCCGTGCGGAAGGAGCTTGGGACCATCACGTCGCTGTTCAGACTCTGCGAGCAGGTGGATCAGCGGCTGGTCAACAAGCGTCCGCTCGAAAGTCTCGTCAAGGCCGGCGCGTTCGACTCGATGGCGACGGGCCCGATCCCCTCGCGGCGCGCGCGGCTGTTTGCCGCGGTGGACCGCGCGATCGAGCATGGCAGCCGGCACCAGCGCAATCGCGAGCAAGGGCAGGACTCGTTGTTCGGCGGCGCAGCCGAGGGCCTGGAACCCGGCGCGGAGATTCCGCTGCCTGACGCCGCGCCCTGGAACGAAGCGCAACAGCTCGCGTTCGAGAAAGAAGCGCTCGGCCTGTACATGAGCGGACATCCGCTCGAGCGGTTCAGCGAGGAGCTCAAGGCGTTCGGCGCGCAGCGTATCGCGGAACTTTCCCAGTCGCTCGCCGACGTCTGGGTCGGCGGCATCGTCAGCGGTCTGCGCCCCTTGAAGACGAAGAAAGGGGACCGCATGGCGGTCTTCATCCTCGACGACATCGCAGGAGGCCTCGAGGTCGTCGTGTTCCCGGAAACGTTCGGTAAGCACGGCCATCTGATCGCGGCCGACGCGATGCTGCTCGTGCGCGGCAAGTTCGAAAAAGACGACGAGTCCGCGCGAATCGTGGCCATCGAACTGCAGCCAATCTCGCTGCTCAAGGAGCGGACCACGCGCGAAGTGGTGATTCACCTGCAGGTGCCGTCGCGCAATACGCTGGAAGCGCTCGCCGAGCTCCTGTCCCGCCACCGCGGCGATCGCCGGGTGCTGCTGGAGCTCGACGTGAAAGAGAACGGCGGCCCCGACCTGCGGGTCCGCGCTGACGTCGCCCAGCGCGTGCGTCCGTCAGAGAAACTCGTGGAAGAAGTCGAACAGTTGTGCGGCTCCGGGTCCGTCGTGCTGCGATAGTGGATTGAGATAGTGATCTCTAACAGGAGGGCCAGGAGATCAGGAGGAATTCTTTTTCAGAAGATTTCTCCTGATCTCGTGGCCCTCCTGTAGAAAAAGGCAAGCAAATGCCCGAATTGCTGGAATTCGAAGAGCCGGTCGGCGTGCTGCTGAAGGAGATTGAGGCCCTCAGCATGCTGCCGAAGACGCCGGAACGCGAGCGATCGATCGAGTCGCTGCGGCGGCGGGCGGACGAGATCCGCGCCGAGATCTTCCAGTCTCTGACGCCATGGCAGCGCGTGCTCGTGGCGCGGCATCCGAACCGGCCGAACACGCTCGACTATGTGGAGCGGCTGTTCACCGAAGTCGATGAATTGCACGGCGATCGCCGCTTCGCCGACGATCACGCCATCGTGGGAGGTACCGGCAGTTACAAAGGGCAGCCGATCGCGTTCGTCGGACACCAGAAGGGGCGCGATACCAAGCAGAAGATCTTCCGCAATTTCGGCTACGCGCGTCCCGAAGGCTATCGCAAGGCGCTGCGCGTGATGCAGATGGCGCAGAAGTTCTCGCGGCCGATCGTCGTGTTCATCGACACGCCTGCGGCGTACCCGGGCATGGAATCGGAAGAGCGCGGCGTCGCCGAGGCGATCGCCTGGAACCTCCGCGAAATGATGATGCTCGAGGTCCCGATCATTGTCGTGGTCTGCGGCGAGGGGGGCAGCGGCGGCGCGCTCGGCATCGCGATCGGCGATCGCGTCATGATGCAGGAGTTCTCGGTCTACAGCGTTATTCCGCCCGAGGGATGCGCGGCCATCCTGTGGCGCGACGCGAACAAGAAGGTCGAAGCCGCCACGGCGCTGAAGATTACCGCTCCCGACATGGTCGCGCTCGGTCTCGTGGACGACATCATTCCCGAACCGCCGGGCGGCGCCCACAACGATTACGAGACCGCCGCCGCGCTGGTGGACCAGGCGCTGTCCGTCGCGCTCGCCGACAGCGTCGCCATGACCATTCCAGAGCGCCTCGAAGCACGCTACGCGAAGTTCCGCAAGATGGGGGAAGAGGGTACATCGTTCATCGACATGACAGAGAACCTCGAACCTTGAAGACGCTCCTCTGGAACCATCTACCTTGTAACGACGACGAGGCAAAGGCACTCGGCGCGGCGTTGAATCTTCACCCCACGATCGCGCGACTGCTGTGTCTGCGCGGCCTTCGCGATGCCGACGCGGCGCAGAAGTTTCTCAATCCGTCGATGGATGATCTTCACGATCCCTTCCTGCTCGCGGACATGGGCAAGGCCGTGGAACGGATCGAACGCGCGATCGCGGCGAAAGAGCGAATCGCGATCCACGGCGACTACGACGTGGACGGCATCACCTCGACGGTCATCCTGCGCCGCGCCCTCGAAATGCTCGGCGGCGACGTCGGCCACTTCATCCCCGAACGCCTGCGCGACGGCTACGGCCTGCAGCCGGCGGCGATCGACCGGCTGCATGCCGAAGGGGTCCGCCTGATCATCTCCGTGGACTGCGGGATCCGAGGGATGGAGGCCGCGCTGCGCGCTCGCGAGCTTGACGTGGATCTGATCATCACGGATCACCACGAGCCGGAGGGAACGCTGCCCCCGGCGCTCGCCGTGATCAATCCGAAGCGACACGACTGCGCATATCCCGACAAGCACCTCGCGGGTGTCGGCGTAGCCCTGAAGGTCGTCCAGGCGCTGTGTCAGCGAGCGGATAAGGGCAAATGGCTGCCCGCGTTCGTGAAGATCGCCGCCATCGGCACGCTCGCCGACGTCGTCCCGCTCGTCGGGGAGAATCGCGTGATCGCGAAACTCGGCTTACAGTCGCTCAGCCGCGGCCGCCACACCGTCGGCTTGCGCGCGCTGCTCGAAGCATCCGGCTTGACGGGCAAGACGATCGACAGCTACCAGGTGGGATTCATCCTCGCGCCCCGCGTGAACGCGGCCGGACGCATGAGCACGCCTGATATCGCGACACGCCTGCTGCTCGCAACAGACGAGGGGGCGATGGAAGAGGCGCGGGGCCTCGCGCAGCAGTTGAACGAAGAGAACCTGAAGCGCCAGGCGGAGGAAGCGGACCTCGTCGCGCAGGCGAAGACGGCGATCGAAACAGATCCCGCGATCGGCGCGCACAACGTGCTCGTCGTCGGCGGCGAAGGCTGGCACCGCGGCGTGATCGGCATCGTCGCATCCAAGCTGGTGGACGCGTTCTGCAAGCCGGCAATCGTCCTGTCGATCGATGGCGACGTGGCGCACGCGTCGTGCCGCAGCATTCCTGCCTTCGACATGCTCGATGGCCTCGAACGCTGCTCCGAGTTCTTCCTCCGCTTCGGTGGGCACAAGCAGGCCGCGGGTCTGACGATGGACACGTCCAAGGTGCCCGCGTTCCGCGCGCGCATCAACGCGCACGCCAACGAGGTGCTCGAGCCGGATCATCTTCGTCCGCGGCTGCGGATCGATGGCACGCTCAACCTCAAGCAGATCACACCCGACCTCGTCGACGGACTCAATGCGATGGCGCCGTTCGGCCTCGCGAATCCGCGGCCGATCTTCCATGCGATGCCTGTCGAGATCATCGATGGCCCCCGGCCATTGAAGGATCGGCACCTCAAGATGACGTTTCGCCAGGACGGGCGGAGCTTCCGCGCGATCGCGTGGCGCGCCGCCGAGCGCGCGGCCTTCCTCACCGAGAACCGTGCCGGAGTAAACCTCGCCTTTTCGCTCGAACAGAATGAGTTCCAGGGAGAGACGTACCTGGAGCTCACCGTGGCCGACTTCAAGAGCTTGAGCGACCTATAATCAATAGGTATTGGCGCACTGGCAAAAACGGCTCCGGTTCGCGATAGCTCTGTTCGTCGTGATCTTCGCGGCCGTCGTGGTCGTGTCGATGCGCAACGGACGCCAGCGCGCAACTACTGCGCCGCCGCCGAAAAAGCTGGACGAAAAGGCTGCGGTCCAGACCACCGGCAGCGGGAGCTTCACACGGCAGACCGAAGGCAAGACCGCGTTTTCAATCAAGTTCGGCACGCAGGCCACCTACGAAGACGGACGATCGAAGTTCGGCGGTGGCGTCACCGTTGAGCTGCCCGATAAGAACGGGCGCCGGATCACGATCCACTCGCAGGACGCCGAGGTCACCACGCCTCCCGGCAAGCAGGTCGGGACCGTGGTGTTCAGCGGCGGCGTGACGCTCATCACGAGCGACGGCATCACCGTCTCGTCCCCGACGGCCACTTACAACGACGCCGAGCAGATGGCGCGGATTCCCGGTCCCGTGACTTTCAAGAAGGGGCGCATGACGGGGAGCGGTATCGGAGCGACGTACGACCAGGCTCGCCACGTGCTGTGGCTGCTGGAGCAGGCGAAGGTGGACGTCGCGCCGGACAAGCAGGGCGCAGGTGCGGTACACGCCGACTCGAAGGCGGCCGGCATGGCGCGCGCCGAACACTACATGAAGTTCCAGGGGGACGCGCACCTGAAGGGGGAGGGGCACGAGGCGTTGGGGGACGACGTCACGGCGTTCCTGACTCAGGATGACGAGCGGATGACGCGGCTGGAATTGCGCGGCCATTCGCGGATCACCAGCAAGCCCGGTTCCGGCGGCCCGCAGGACATGCGCGCGAAGGACATCGACCTGGCCTACGCCGAGGACGGCCGCACGCTGCAGTCAGCGCGGCTCGTCGAGAACGCATCGCTGCAGTTGCCGGGTGAGAAAGGCAAAGCCGGACGGCGCATCGCCGGCAAGGCGATCGACGTCGCGCTCGCGCCGGATGGCACGACGGTGACAAATCTCACCGCGACCGAGAACGTGCAGGTCGATCTGCCGGCGGATGGAGAAACACCCGCGCGGCGCATTCGTGCGGCGTCCCTGCTGGCGACCGGCGCGCCAAACGCCGGGATCCAGGCCGCGACGTTCTCGGGTGACGTGGAGTACCGCGAATCGCGAGCGGCGCGTGGGAAGCTCACGGCCATCGATCGCACGGCGCGATCGGCGCGGATGGACCTGAAGACAAAGCCCGGTTTCGGCGACATCGAGCAGGCGAGCTTTCACACCAACGTCCACTTCACCGACGGTACGCAGACGACCGCGGATTCGCCCACTGCGATCTACCAGATCGCGCAGGATCGCCTCGATCTCAGCCCCGAGGCGGGGGACACGGGACGCGGACCCCACGTGTCCGACGGGCGGATCAGCGTCGAGGCGCGCACCATCCAGATGACGCTCGGCACGCAGGCGATGAAAGCCGACACGAACGTGCGCAGCGTGATGCTCGCGCAGTCGAAGAAGCAGGACGGAGTCGTCAAGGTGCCGTCGATCATGAAGCAGGATCAGCCGGTCAACGTGAAGTCGAACCGTCTCAATTACGACGGCGCGAATTCCCTCGCGACCTACGAGGGAAATTCCCGCCTGTGGCAGGAAGACACGGTCATCCAGGCCGACAAGATCGTCCTCGAGGACAAGACCGGCAACCTGCACGCGACGACGAAGGTGTTCACGTCGATGGTGCTGACGGAAGCACAGGACAAGAACGAAAAGCCCGCGAAACCGGTACAGACCGAGCCGACCAACACCACCGCCGACGAGCTTCTGTATGAAGACGCGAAACACCGCGCGACGTACACCGGCAACACGCACATGAGCGGACCGGACGGGGACGTCACGTCCGACAAGCTCGAGTTGTATCTCGCGGAACAGGGAGGGCAGCTCCAGCGCGCCGAAGCCGATGGCAACGTCGTTTCGCGGCAGGAACTGCGGCGCGCGTACGGGCGCCATCTCACCTACGTGGCGAAGGACGAAGAATACAAAATGGTCGGCAGTCCGGTGAAGGTGTACGACGACACACCCGGCAACTGTCGCGTCACCGAAGGAGCGGTCGCCACCTTCCACAGCACCGGCGGCACCGGCGCGACGAAACAGGGAAAGACCAGCACGTCCTCAGTCAGCGGCTCGGACGCCTTTCCGCACAAGAGCGGAACGGCGGTATGCGGCGCCGGACCGGGATCGCACTGAATGGCGACGCTGCGGACGCGAGACCTTACCAAGTCATACAGCGGTCGGACGGTCGTCAGGGGCGTGA
Source organism: Vicinamibacterales bacterium (assembly GCA_035637115.1). Classification (GTDB taxonomy): domain Bacteria; phylum Acidobacteriota; class Vicinamibacteria; order Vicinamibacterales; family 2-12-FULL-66-21; genus JAICSD01. The sequence continues at coordinate 39,972 of DASPXV010000151.1, read as the reverse complement.
ACGTCGAGATCGCCTCGGGCGAAGTGATCGGCCTGCTCGGCGCGAACGGCGCCGGCAAGACGACGACGTTCTCGATGGTGGTGGGGCTGACGGCGCCGGACTCGGGACGCGTGCTGCTCGACGGCGTGGACGTGACCGACGATCCGATGTACGTGCGCGCGCGGAAAGGAATCGGCTACCTGCCGCAGGAAGCGTCGATCTTCCGCGGCCTCACGGTCGAGCAGAACATCATGGCGATCCTGGAGACACTGGATCTCGACGGCGCGGCCCGACGCGCGCGCCTGCGGGAGCTGCTCGCGGAACTCGGCCTGACGCCCCTGGCGAAGTCGCCGGCCTACACCCTCTCGGGGGGAGAGCGGCGCCGCGTCGAAATCACCCGCGCGCTGGTCATCTCCCCGAAGTTCATGCTGCTGGATGAGCCGTTTGCGGGGATCGATCCTATCGCGATCACCGACATCCAGAAGATCATTTTTCACCTCAAATCGCAGGGGATCGGAGTCCTCATCACGGATCACAACGTCCGGGAGACGCTGCGCATCACGGACCGCGCCTACATCGTTCATGACGGCGTGATTTTCAAGAGCGGAACACCGCAAACCCTTGCGGCTGACGAGGAAGTGAAGCGCATTTACCTCGGAGCCGACTTCCGGTTGGACTAGAATCAGAACAGCCGTGGCGATTTCGCAGAAACTCCACACAAAGCTCGTTCAGAAGCTCATCCTTACTCCATCGCTGCAGCAGGCGATCAAGCTGCTGCCGATGTCGACGCTGGAGCTGGCCGATCTCCTGAACCAGGAAATGGTGGAGAACCCGTTGCTCGAAGAGGTGCCGACGGAGGAGCTCCAGCCGGCCGAACAGCAGGCGCAAAACGACAAGGCTGACGCCGACAAACCGAGCACGGAAAAAACCGACCAGTGGGATGACGCCGACTACGAGTACTTCTTCGGCGACTATCTGGACGACGGCTACAAGTCACGCGCCCCCTCCGAGGTCAAGGAACTCCCGCCGATCGAGAACACGCTCTCGTCGGCCGCCTCGTTGTCCGATCACCTCATATGGCAGCTCTCGATGGAAACCGAGAACCCGCAGCTGGCTGATCTCGGCGAGAAGGTCCGCGAGATCGGCAACGCGATCATCGGCAACCTCGATGACGACGGATATCTCGTTGCGTCGGTCGAGGAGATCGCCGCGATGGGCGACTGGCCGGTTTCCGATGTGGAGCGCGTGCTGCAGCACGTGCAGACGTTCGATCCGATTGGCGTCTGCGCGCGCGACCTCCAGGAATGCCTCTGGCTGCAGGTCAAGCATCTGGGTCTCGAAGGCACGCCGACCGAGAAGATCGTCACCGAGCACCTCCGGCTGCTGCAGAACCATCAGGTGCCTGAGATCGCGCGTCGCATGGGCATGCCGATCGACGACCTGAAAGAGCACATCGAGATCATCCGCAACCTCGATCCGAAGCCGGGCAGCCGCTACAATCCGCAGCAGTCGCAGTACGTAATTCCCGACGTCTACGTCGTCAAGGTCGAGGACCAGTACGTCGCGATGCTCAATGAAGAAGGGCTGCCGCAGCTCCGCATCAGCCCCACGTACCGCCGGCTGCTCGACAAGAATGTCGCCGGCACCCCCGAGAACAACGAGACGCGGGCCTACGTGAAGGACAAGTTCCGCTCGGCGCTGTGGCTGATCAAGTCGGTGGACCAGCGGCAGAAGACGATCCAGAAGGTCGCCAACAGCATCATCAACTTCCAGCGCGAGTTCCTCGACCACGGGATCGAATACCTGCGGCCGCTCGTGCTGCGCGACGTGGCAAACGACATCGGCATGCACGAGTCCACCGTCAGCCGCGTCGTGAACAACAAGTACATGCACACGCCACAAGGCGTGTTCGAGCTCAAATATTTCTTCCACAGCGGGATCAGCAGCTCGTACGGCGACAGCGTGTCCTCGGTGACGATCAAGCAGCGGATCCGCAAGATCATCGAGAACGAAGATCCCCGCAAGCCGCTGAGCGACTCGAAGATCGTCAGCATCCTGCAGAAGGAGGGGCTGATGCTCGCGCGCCGCACGATCGCGAAATACCGCGAAGAGCTGAAGATTCCGACGTCCAACCAGAGGAAAGTGCTCTATTAGACAGCGAGCGCCATGCGTCTAGATATCACCGGCCGTCATGTAGAGATCACCCCGGGGCTCCGCCAGTTGATCGGCAAGCGGCTCGCCAAGCTCGAACGGCTCCTCAACGACTCGGCGCTCTCCGCGACGATCATCCTCACCAAAGAGAAATTCCGCCATCGCACCGAGCTCGTGGTCCACGCCCGCGGCGACCACATGATGAGCGGTGTCGGCGAGGGGAACGGCTGGCCGCTCTCGCTCCGCCAGGCCGCCGAGAAAGTGGAGCGCCAGGCGGAGAAGCTGAAATCGAAGTGGACGGAGGGAAAACGCCAGCGCAGCGGCACGAAGGACGCGAACGCCACGCCCGGCCGCCGCCAGGCCGCCCCTGCGCGCCGTGTCGTCCGCCCCACGCGGTACGCGATCAAGCCGATGTCGGTCGAGGACGCGGCCCTCCGCGTCGAGTCGGGGCCGGAGATGTTCGTCGTCTTCCGGAATGCCGAGAACGACGCGATCAGCATCGTGCACCGCCGCAAGGACGGCAGCCTCGGACTCATCGAACCGGACTGACGTTGGCGATTGGCGAATGCAGATTGCAGATTCACGAATTGGAGATTGAAGATTGGCGATTGACGGATTGCCGATCGTCAATCGACAATGCCAATCGCCAATCGGCAATGTCTAATCGCCAACCGACAGTCGGCAATGTCTAATCGGCAGTCTGCAATCGGCAGTCTTCAATGACGATGCCCGGGGTGCCCGTGGCGACCCTTCTGCGCGACCTGGCCGAGTCCCGGGGCATCGAGCTCGAGCTCCTGGCCGGCGCCGGAGGCGTCGACCGCCGCATCACCAACCCGCATCCCCAGAAAACCGGCCTCGCGCTGACGGGTTTCGATCAGTATCTGCGCGAAGGACGCGTCCTCGTCCTCGGCGAGAGCGAAGTGCGCTTCCTCGAATCGTTGTCGTCATCCGAACGGACGGACGTCATCCGCCGCGTGTACTCGCACGCGCTGCCGTGTCTTGTCGTCACCGCCGGATTCGAGCCGCCGCCGGAACTCTCCGTCGAAGCGGATCGCGCAAACCTTCCCTTGATGAGGACGCGCGGCGCCACACCGCTCGTGATGGCGCGATTGTCCGCCGCCCTGGATGCGTATCTCTCGGCGCACGCCGTCATGCACGGCGTCCTGATGGACATCCTCGGTCTCGGAGTCCTGATCATCGGCGAGAGCGGCATCGGCAAGAGCGAATGCGCGCTGGACCTGGTCGTGCGCGGCCACCGGCTGGTCGCAGACGACGCGGTGGAACTGCGCGTGCGCGCGAACGCGTACCTGATGGGCACGTGTCCCGAGCTGACGCGGCACCACATGGAGATCCGCGGACTGGGATTGATCAATGTGCAGGATCTGTTCGGCGTCGCGTCGACGAGACGATCGAAGCGCGTGGAGCTGGTCGTGCAGCTCGAACGCTGGGATCCCGCGCGCGAGTACGAGCGGCTCGGGCTGGACGAGGCGCACTACGAATTGCTCGGCGTCCGCATTCCGATGCTGCGCATGCCCGTCGCGCCGGGCAGGAACCTGGCGATTCTCGTGGAAGTCGCCGCCCGCAACCAGTTATTGCGGCACGGCGGGCTGAATTCGGCCCGCCGCCTCGCCGAACGGCTCGACGCGCAGCTCCAGGCGCGCGAGGCGCACGACATCGACTTTGGAGAAGACATCTGAAAAAGAAGGAAGAAGGAAGCAGGAACAAAGAAGCGAAGGGGGTGGAACGTCGCCATGCCGCGCGCCGTGCGGCGAGGACGGCCGTGGCGTCCAGGTTCGTGGTGCTGACGGGGCTTTCGGGATCCGGCAAGTCGCAGGCAATCCACGCGCTGGAGGATCTCGGCTACTTCTGCGTGGATAACCTGCCGGTGGCGCTGCTGCCCATGCTGGCGGAACTCACGCTGCGCGCCGGCAGCGAGATCGGGCGCGCGGCGGTGGTGGTGGATGTGCGGGAAGGCAAGATGCTCGACGAGCTGCCGAAAGTGCTCAAGCGTCTCAAAGAGATGCGGAACCTGCATCCCGTGCTGATCTTTCTCGACGCGACGGACGAGGTACTGGTGCGGCGGTTCAGCGAGACGCGCCGCCCGCATCCCCTGGCGCCCGATCGCTCCGCGGCGGAAGGCATCCGCGAGGAGCGGGAGCACATGAAGCCGCTCCGCCGGCTGGCCGATCATGTCGTGGACACGTCCAACATGACGGTGCACGAGCTGCGGCACGCGTTCCGCAACGTCGAAAGCGGCCGATCCCCGAGCTCGCAGCTGGTCGTCACCATTCTGAGCTTCGGTTTCAAGCACGGCATTCCGGTGGACTCCGACCTGCTGTTCGACGTCCGCTTTCTTCCGAATCCGCACTTCGTGCCGAAGCTGCGTCCGCACACGGGGCGGGACCGCGAAGTGAAGGCGTTCCTCGACAGGTCGGACGCCACGCACGAGTTCCTCGAACACACGCTCAACCTGCTGCGTTTCCTGATCCCGCAATACGTCGCGGAAGGGAAGTCGTACCTGACCGTCGGGGTCGGCTGCACCGGCGGCCGTCACCGCTCGGTGATGATCGCGGAAGCCATCAAGAAAGGGCTCGCGGGACTGAAGGGCGTCCAGCCGCGCGTCCGGCATCGCGATATCGCGATCGACTGACATGAAAGTAGGAGTCGTTGTCGTGACGCACGGGCAGCTTGCCGCGGAGCTGCTGAACGCGGCGGAAATGATCGTCGGCGACCTGCCGCATTTCACCGCGGTGTCGATCGGCTGGCATGACGACGTCGATCTGGCGCGGGAAGAGATCGGTCGCGCGATCGAACGTGTGCGGAGTAAAGTGGCGACCCCGGAAAAGCCCGGTGGCGTGCTGGTCCTGACCGATATGTTCGGCGGCACGCCTGCGAACCTGGGGGTCACCTTCGTCGAGACGGACAAGGTGGAAGTGATCACCGGGCTGAATCTCGCGATGCTGATGAAACTGGCGCGGCCGCTGAAAGAGATGGACCTGCTGACGCTCGCGCGCGACATCCGCGAACAGGGGCGCAACGCGATCTGGGTCGCCTCGGACCTCATTCGCGGGGAGAAGCAGTGAAAAGCTGTGAGATCGTGATTCAGAATTCGCTGGGTCTGCATGCGCGCGCCGCCGCAAAGTTCGTGCACACGGCGGGGCGGTTCGCCGCCCACGTGCAGGTGGCGCGCGGCGGCCGCGAGGTGGACGGTAAGAGCATCATGGGACTGCTGCTGCTCGCGGCCGCGCAGGGCAGCGCGATCCGGATCACGACTGACGGCCCCGACGAGGAGCAGGCGATCGCCGCGCTCTGCGCCCTCGTTGAACGCGGCTTCGACGAGGTGTCATGCGCCTGAAAGGACTCGGCGTTTCACCCGGCATCGGGATCGGCCGCGCGCTCGTGTTCACGCGCGGCACGCGCAACCTGCGGTTCCGGATCCCCGAGCGGAGGGTCGACGGCGAGCTGGAGCGGCTCGATACGGCGCGGGCCCAGGCGCGCGTCCAGATCGGGCACGTGAAGGAGCGGATCGCCGCGGCAGCAGGGGCGGAGCACGCCTACCTGTTCGACGCTCAGCTGCTGATGCTCGACGATCCCATGCTCGTCGATCGCGCGGCCGCGATCATCCGCAACGAGCGGCTGAACGCCGAGTCCGCGCTGCAGCGGGCGCTCGATGAAGTGTCCGCGCTGTTCGACCAGCTCGACGATCCTTACCTGCGCGAGCGCAAAGGGGACGTCGCCGACGTCGTCGGACGGCTGTGCATGAACCTGTGCGCGGACGGCAATCCGATGGATTTGTTTCGTGACATCGAAGGACCGCTGGTCCTCGTGGCAGAGGAGCTGAGCCCGTCGCTCATCGCGCAACTGGATTTGGAGCGGCTCGCGGGATTCGTGACGGATGCGGGCAGCTGGACGTATCACACCGCGATTCTCGCGCGTTCGATTCACTTGCCCGCCGTGTCAGGCGTGCGTCACGCCAGCGGCGTCATCGCACCAGGCGCGCTGCTCGCAGTCGACGGCTCGGCGGGTGAGGTCCTCGTCGATCCGCCGCCGGATCTGCTCGCGGAACTGGAAGCGCGGTCGAAGAAACGTCGCGCATACGAACGGTCGCTCGACGAATACTCCACACTTCCTGCCGTCACGGCGGACGGTACGCTGATCCGGATCGAGGCGAACGTCGAGTTACCCGAAGAGGGGAAGCGCGCGCGGCTGCGCGGCGCGGAGGGGATCGGGCTGTATCGATCGGAATTCCTCCTCGCCGGTACGAGCGCCGCGGGGCTTGACGAGGAGGCGCAGTACGCCGTGTACGTGCGGCTGATCGAGGCGATGGGCGGAGGCCGCGTGACGGTCCGCACGTTCGACGTCACCGAGGCGCAAATGGGACTGACCCATGGCGAGCATCCGCGTTCGCCGCTGGGGCTGCGCGGCCTGCGCCTGAGCCTGTCGTTCGAGGAAGTGTTCCAGGCGCAGCTGCGCGCGTTGTTGCGCGCCGCCGTCCACGGGCCGCTCCGGATCATGTTCCCGTTCGTAACCGGCGTGGAGGAGCTGCGCGCCGCGCGCACGGCGGTCCAGCATGCGGCCTCGGCGCTGCAGGCGCGAGGCCTTTCCGTGCCGGATGTTCCGATCGGCATCATGATCGAAGTGCCATCGGCCGCGCTGACGATCGATCTGCTCGCCAGGGAGGCGGACTTCGTCAGCATCGGCACGAACGATTTGATCCAGTACTGTCTCGCGGTGGACCGTACCGACGACCGCGTGTCGGACATGTACGCGCCGCTTCACCCGGCGATCCTGCGCGTACTGCGTCACGTTGCCCGCGGTGCACGACGCAGCGGCCTGCCGGTCTCGGTCTGCGGCGAAATGGCGGCGGACCCTGTGCTGCTGCCGCTGCTGACCGGACTCGGCCTGCGCGAGTTCAGCATGACGCCGGCATCCATCCCGATCGCCAAGCAGGTTGTCCGCGGACTGCGGATTCCGGAAACCGCGCGCCTGGCGAGCCGCGCGCTGAAGGCAGCAACGGCAGGCGAGGTCGAAAAGGTGCTGGCGGAATCCATGGCCGCGCTGAAATCACGCTGACGGATTGACCTTCCCTGTCACGACAAGGAGCGATAGTTGAGTGAACCGACGCGAGTGGAGAAGCCGTGGGGTTACGAGCTGCACTGGGCGAAGACCGAGCGGTATGTGGGGAAGTTGATCCACGTCAACGCGGGCCACGCCCTCAGCCTGCAGTACCACAACCAGAAAGATGAAACGATTTTCCTGTGGTCCGGGCGGATGTTGTTCGAGATTGCCGAGGGGCACGAAGGCACCGCCGGGGGACCGCTCACGAAACGGGAGATGAAGCCGGGCGAAGCCGTCCATGTAGTCCCGAAAACGGTTCACCGCATGACGGCCATCACCGACTGCGATATCTTCGAGGTTTCAACGCCGGAGCTCCAGGACGTGGTGCGCTTAGAGGACCGGTACGGACGCCAGTCCTAAACGAGAGGTCAGAGAGGAATAAACGATGGGAAGCGTGAACAAGGTAATCCTGGTCGGCAATCTCGGGAGGGACGCGGAGCTGCGCTACACGCCCGGCGGCGCCCCCGTCGCGACGCTCAATCTCGCGACGACGGAAGTGTGGAACGACAAGACGTCCGGCCAGAAACAGGAAAAGACCGAATGGCACCGCATCGTCCTGTGGGGCAAATCCGCGGAGTCGTTGTCCGAGTACCTGACGAAGGGGAAGCAGATCTACGTCGAGGGGCGGCTGCAGACGCGCAAGTGGCAGGACAAGGACGGGAACGACAAGTACACCACTGAGATCCGCGGCGACCGGATCGTCCTGCTCGGCGGCGGTGGCGGTGGTATGGGCGGTGGCGGCCGCTCGCAGCAGCAGCGCGGAGCCGGCGCGCCCGCGGGCGCCGCGGCGGGTGGCGGCGAGCACGAGTCAATGGGGGAACCGATCAGCGAGCTGACGGACGACGATATTCCGTTCTAAAAACGTCGACGGTAGAAGGTAATACGTAGACGGTAGTGTTTTACCGTCTACCGTCTACCGTCTACCGTCTACGGTCTACCGTCTACTGCTTACTGTTTACCGTCTATTCAACCGATCGAGCGCTTGCCTCGCCTGGCTGGCTGAAAACGTCGACGAGAATTTCTGGATCAGGGTTTCGTACGCGCGTTTGGCGTTGTCGACCTGGCCAAGGCGCTCGAATGTCTGGCCCAGTTTGTAATATGCCTCCGAGACGCGATCGGTGTTCTGCGGATAGTCAGAGATGACCTTCTGGAACGACTCGCGTGCTTTCGCCCAGTTACTGAGGTTGTAGTACGACATCCCGATGTTGTACCGCGCGTCGGCCGCCTGGCTCAGGCGCGGAAACGCCTGGATGAATCCTTCGAATCCCTGGATCGCGAGATCGAAGCGGCCCGCGGTGTAGTCGTCGTAACTCGCCTCGAACATCCGCGACGGTGAGACGGTCTGCGGCGTCGTCGAGACGGGCGGCGGATTCGCGCCCGCGGGAGGCTGCGCGCCGGCGGGTTCGACGGGATTCGTGACCGGCGTCGGCGCCGGCTGCGACGTGATCCCCTGCCGGAGCGCCTCGATCTCCTGCGAGACAGTCGAGATCCTGACGTTTGTCTCGTCCGTCTTCTCCCGCAGCGTGCGCACGTTGTCGCCGATGTTGTTGACGGCGAGCGTCTGGTCGGCCATGGCTTTCCGCGTCGCTGCGGACTGGTCGTCCAGTTTCGTGGTCACGGTCTTCAACGTATCCTGCAGCGTTCCGAGCAGCTGCTGCAGCTGCTGGTTCTGCTCCTGGAGCATCCGAATCTCAGCCATCAGCTGCAAGTGCTCTTTATTCGCGGCAGCCGCCGCAGGCTGCGCCTGCGCTGCCAGCGCGAGAAGAAGTACGGATAGCGTGCGGCAAACCTTCATCGCGTGTTGCTCCTGGTTACTTGCTCGTGACGACGAAATGGGCGCGGCGGTTCTTCGACCATGCCGATTCGTCGTGGCCCGGATCGAATGGAAATTCCTTGCCATAACTGACGGTCCGCAGGCGATCGGCCGGCACGCCGAGCGACACGAGATACGTCTTTGCCGCGAGGGCGCGCTTTTCGCCGAGGGCGAGGTTGTACTCCGCGGTGCCGCGCTCGTCGCAGTGCCCCTCGAGCGTGATCACCCACGTCGGGTACTTCTTCAGGATACCCGCGTTGGTGTTCAGCGCCTGCTGTGCCGTGCCATCCACTTCGAAGCTGTCGAGGCCGAAGAAAACCGGTTGAAACGGTGAATTCTTGTTGATGACGTCGAGATCTCCGCTCACCAGCGGATCCTCGGAGATCTTCGGCTCGGGCGGAATCGGCGTCGTATCCGGCACCGGCGTGGGCGGCGCCGGGGTGGGAGTTGCCGTGGTGCCCGTGGTTGTCGGCGGCGGCATCGGCCTCGCGACCGGCGGCTTCTTCTTGCCGCACGCGCCGGCGCCCACGACCGCCACGAGCACCGCGATCACCGCTAACTGTGTATGTCTCATCTGTCCCTGCTCACTCCGTAACCTTCGTTTTCCGAAAACGCGCACCAGGCGTTACTGCGACCAATTAGGAAACTTGTTGTTGCCCTCGCGCGTGATCTGCCGGAGATCGTTGCCGTCCCGCGCGATCGTATAAATCTGCACTTTGCCGTTCCGCGTCGACGTGAACGCGATGTGCCGCCCGTTGGGGGAGAACGCCGGACTCTCGTTGCTGCCGATCCCATCGGTGATCCTCGTCGCCTGGCCGGTCGCGAAGCTGTAGACCTTGATGTCGTAACCAGGCCCGGTGCGCACCGCGTACGCGATCTCGTTGAACGGCGCGCTCGACCACGTGGGGCGGTCGCAATAGGTGTCGCCGCCAAGCGCGCGCTGTCCGGTACCGTCAGCGTTCATTATGTAGATCTTCGGGTTCCCCGTGCGGTCCGACACCCATGCGAGCTGCCCGCCCGTCGGTGACCACGTTGGGGTGACGTCAATCGCCGGACTGTTCGTCATCCGCTTCAGGCCGCTGCCATCCCGGTTCATCACGTAGATCTCCGGATTACCGTCGCGGTTCGTCGTGAAGGCGATCTTCGAACCGTCCGGCGACCAGACGGGCAGATAATTCTGCTTCAGCGGATCCCCGTTCGCGGGCGTCCGGCGATCCCCCGTCTCGATGAACGAGAGGACGATGTCTTGGAACATGCCCATGCCACCCGACGGCCGGTAGCTCGTGTAGGCGATGATCTGCCCGTCGGGCGACCAGGTCGGCGTGATGTTCAGCGTCTTGGTGTTCGTCACCTTGCGCGGGTTCGCGCCGTCGTAGTCGGCGATGAAGATTTCCTGGACGTCGCGGTTCGCGACCGGTCCTTTGATCAGATCCGCCGTGCGGTCTGACGAGAACGTCAGGCGCGTGCGCGCCACGCCGCGCCCCTGCAGCTGCTGCTTGTACATCTCGTCCCAGATCGTGTGGGCGAACCGGCGCGGGTTCGCGACAGAGCCACTGTATTCCTTGCCGAACGCCGACTCACCGGTCGCGACCTTGATCAGGCGCACCTGGACGATGATTCCGCTCGGTCCCTTGCGCACGCTGCCGACGAGCACACCATCGGCGTTGAGCTCTTTCCAGCGATCGAGTGGCACCTGATCGATGGACGTGGGCTTCGGCACCGTGGCGACCGCGTCCTTCGCGATCATGTAGTACTCGCGCTCGTACGCGATGTCGTCGTAGAGCACGTCGCCGATCGTCTTTGCGGCGGCGACGGTCTCCGTGTCGGACGAAAGCGGAATGAAGCCGGCCACCGCGAGCTTCGGCGCTGAGCCGCCGGACCCGGTGATCACGAACCGGATGTCCGTGGGTTGCTGCGGCGGAGGCGGCGGTTGCTGCTGCGGCGGCTGCGCCTGCTGGCCCCACAGCGTCAGCGACACTGCGGCAACTGCGAAGCATGTCAGGACTGTTCTCATCATTACCGTTTGTATTGGAAAACGAGATGCACGGTCAGTTGTGGCGGTGTAAACGCCGCCGGCAGCGGCGGCAGCTTCTGCGTCTGGATCAGGGCGCGTTTGGTGGCAAGGTCGAGCAGGGGATTCGCCGGCGTCTCGATCGTGACGTCGGTTATCGTCCCGTCGCGCCGGATCGTGAACTTCGCGACGTTCTGTCCGTCCTGTCCCTGCTTTTCCAGCCAGTTGCGCCGCACGTAAATCACCATTTGATCGAGATACTCGGGGCAGCAGAAGTCCGCGTAGTCGGTGTAGGCGGCGCCTCCGCCTGCGCCCCCGGTGGCCAAGCCAAACGCCCTCTGCGATTGGCTGCCGGTCTCGACCTTCGCCGTACCGCTTTTCACCTCCGCCCCCTGCGTCGGCGTCCGCCCTCGGAGTTGCGGCGTTTCCTTGGGCGGCGTCGGCTTTACGGGCGTCTTCGGCGCGACCGGTGCGGACTTGACCGGTTCGATCATCTCCGGCTTGGCGAGCGCCGGGGGAGCTTCGTTCTTCGGCTTGACCGTCTCCGGAACGGCTTCCTGCACCGGCTTCGCCGACATCGGATTGCGACCCTGCACCGGACCAGGCGCCCCGCCGAGGGAGATCACCATCACGTGGCTCTGATCGGGCACGGTGTTCCACTTCGAAGGGATCATCGCGATCGCGCTGATGATTGCCGCGTGCGCGATGAACGACAGCATCACCATCTGCGTGACCTTGTCGGCCTCGCGCGCGCGGTCGACGAGGATCTCGGAAACGGCGTCCATCTAGCGTGAGCCCACCGGAACGGTGATCAGTCCGACCTTCTCGATGCCTGCCGACTTGAGCTTGTCGAAGACGTAGACGATGTCCTTGTAGGCGACGGCGCCGTCCGCGCGCACGAACAGCGATTTGTCGTCGCGCTCGAGCAGCGCCTGGCGCACGCGCTCCGGCAGGATATCGATCGGAATCGTGTCTTCGCCGATCTGCACCTTGCGCTGCGAGGAAAACGACACAGGCACAGTCACGTAGATCGGCTGCGCCGTCAGCGGCGTCGCCCTGCGGGACTCCGGCAGATGCACCTGCATGCCCTGCGTCATCATCGGCGCCGCCACCATGAAGATGATCAGGAGCACGAGCATCACGTCCACGAGCGGGACGACGTTGATCTCGGCGAGGGAAGTGGCAACACGGGAGCCGCGCGCGCGCCGGCTGCGTCCCGATCCCCCTCCCACGTGCTGCTGGACTTTGGGCATTACGTAAAATTCCGCTCCGAGATGTTCAGAAACTCGAGCGCGAAGTCGTCCATCTGCGCGGCGAACTCCTTCACGCGATTCGTGAATTCGTTATAAAAGTAGACAGCCGGCACGGCCGCGAAAAGCCCGGCGGCGGTCGCAATCAGCGCGTCCGCGATACCCGGCGCGACGACGGCAAGACTCGTGGACCCTTCCGCGCCGATCCGCGCGAACGCGAACATGATCCCGATGACCGTTCCGAAGAGGCCGATGAACGGCGTAATACTCGCCGTCGTGGCCAGGAACGGCACGCGCTTCTCGAGCCTGCTGACTTCGACGCTCGTCGCGCGCAGAAGTGCCCGATCGACGGCGTCGAGGCTTCTCAACGTTGGACGAGCAGAACCGGCCGCTGGCTTGGACTCCGCTTCGCCCGCCCGCGCGGGCTGGCGCAGCTGCGTGTTGAGTTCCGCGTACCCCGCCTGGAAGATGCCGACCAGCGGACTCGCCGGTACACTCGCGCAGATCGTCTGCACCTCGGAGAACTTCGTGCTCTTGCGGAAGACCTGCAGAAACGTTCCCGTGTGGCGCGCGGCGCGGCGATACTGCAGCGTCTTGAAGAGAATGACGCCCCAGGACACGGCAGAGAAAAGGAGCAGAATCAGGAGAACGCTCTTCGCGAGCCACGTGGCGTTCGCGATGAGGTGAACGAAATCGACTCCGCCGGTCCCAGACTCCGGCGTCCCCGGCGCCTGCAGCGCAAGGGCAGCGTATCCAAACGTGCGCAAAAAGAGACCTCCGGTCACCCGCTGAAGAGAGGGGAGACCCCAGTTGCGCCGCTGGGACAGCGCAGTCGCAAGCAGCGTAACACGCGGCTCAGGCGCTGTCAAAGCTCTGATAGAATTGAAGTTCCCCATGATCCGGTTTCTCAGCATCAGCCACCTTGCCGTGATCGATCGGCTGGAGCTCGAGTTCGCGCCGGGGCTGAACGTCCTCACAGGAGAAACCGGCGCGGGCAAATCCATCGTCGTCGGGGCGGTCGGCCTGCTGGTCGGCGGGCGGGCCAGCGCGGACCTGGTGCGGACGGGCGAGGAAACGGCCACCGTGCAGGCGGTGTTCGAGAAGCCCGACGGTGGCGAGTTGATCGTGCGGCGCGAGATCTCCTCGCAGGGACGCAGCCGAGCGTTCGTGGATGGCGCGCTCGTGACAAGCGCGGCCCTGCGTGACGCTGCGGGTTCCCTCGTCGACCTCCACGGCCAGCACGAGCACCAGGTACTGCTGGACCCCGCTGCGCACATCGACCTGCTCGATGAATTCTCCGGGTTGACGGCAGCGCGCGATGCCGTGTCCGTCGCGTTCCGCGCGTGGCAGCAGGTGCGCGACGAGCGCGCGCGCCTGGCGGCAAGCGAGCAGCAGAAGGCCTCGCGCGCGGAGTTTCTCGCGTTTCAACTTTCCGAGATCGACAAGGGGGCGCCGCAACCAGGCGAAGACGAGGAGCTCGCCACGACTCGGCAGGTGCTCGCGAACGCGGATCGGCTGCAGCGACTCTGCGCTGAGGCGTACACATCTCTTTATGAGGGGGATGAGGCGGCGCTGCCGGCGCTCGCCGGGACGTGGAAGCGCGTCGCGGAGCTCGCGGCGCTGGATCCGAAGTTCACGCCGTACGTCGAGGCCCGGGATGGGATCAAGTCGCAGCTGGAGGATCTGGCGTACTTCCTGCGGTCGTATTCGGAGAACATTGACGCGTCGCCGGCGCGCCTCCAGGAGATCGAGGATCGGCTTGCTCTGCTGGAGCGTCTGAAAAAGAAGCACGGCCCGTCGCTCGCCGACGTCATCGAGAAGCGGATGACACTTCGGCAGGAGCTGCACGACATCGAGCACGCGACCGAACGCGCGGCCGAGCTCGATGCGGCGCTCGAAGAAGCGCGAAAAGATTACCTGGCCCTCGCTCAGGACCTGTCGGGCAAACGCCGCGCGGCCGCGAACGACTTCGCGCGGACACTCGAGAAGGCGCTCGCCGACCTCGCCATGGCGAAGACGCGCTGCGAGGTCAGATTCGCCGAAGACGGCGGGGAAGCGCAGTGGTCCGAACGCGGCCTCGACCAAGCTGAGTTTTATATCTCCCCGAATCCGGGCGAAGATGTTCGGCCGCTCGCTCGGATCGTATCGGGCGGCGAACTATCGCGCATCATGCTGGCACTGAAGACGCTTGCGTCGACTGACGCGCCGGGCAAGACGCTGATCTTCGACGAGGTGGACGCCGGCATCGGCGGCGCCGTCGCCGATGTCGTGGGCGCGCGGCTGCGCCTGCTGGGCGATCGCTTCCAGGTGTTGTGTATCACGCACTTGCCGCAGATCGCCGCGTACGGGAGCACGCACTACCGCATCGAGAAGTCCGTCAGGGGCGGCCGCACCTCGACGGCGGTGACGCGTGTCGACGGCGTCGAACGTGAATCAGAAATCGCCCGCATGATGGGTGGAGCAGAGGTGTCCGCTTCGGTTCTTGCTGGTGCCCGGGAAATGATCGAGGCGAAAGCGAATATAAAGCGAAAGCGAAGGTAGAACTCGAACGAGGCGAAGGTCGAAGCGGTTCGAAGGAGCGCGACGGACCCTTCGGCGTTCGAAGGCTTCGAAGCTCGAAGGCTTGTCAGCTCCTTCGAACTGCTTCGTTCCTTCGAACCCTTCGAGTGAAAGAACAGATGTCGAAGTACCTGGTGGAAACATTCGGCTGTCAGATGAACCAGCACGACTCCGAGAGGATGGCGGGGCTGCTGGAGCAGGCTGGGTACGAACGTACGGACGATGATCGTGACGCCGACGTCATTGTGATCAACACCTGCAGCGTGCGCGAGAAGGCCGAAGAGAAGCTCTACACGCGCCTCGGCGAGATTCGGATGATGGGGGACGAGACCGGTGCGCGACCTGTCGTCGCCGTCGCAGGCTGCGTCGCGCAGCAGGAAGGCGAGAAGCTCCTCTCGAAGACCAACGGCCAGGTCATCGACGTGCTGATCGGGACGCAGAGCCTCAAAATGCTGCCCACGCTGGTCGGCGAGGCACGGAAAACGACCTCCGCTCGCGTCGATCTCAACCCGTACGACGACGTCTCATTCCCCCTTGGCGTTGCGCGGCGCGAAGATCCACATCGCGCCTACGTAACCATCATCGAAGGGTGCAACGAGTTCTGCGCGTTCTGCGTGGTCCCGTATACGCGCGGCAAGGAACGCATGCGCCCGTCGAAGGACATCGTTGCCGACGTCCGCCACGCCGCCGATACGGGCGCCAGGGAAGTCCAGCTCCTTGGGCAGATCGTGAATCATTACCAGGCGCCCGACGAGAGTTGCGACTTCGCGGAGCTTCTGGTGCGCGTGAGCGACGTGTCAGGCATCGAGCGGATCCGTTTCGCGAGTCCGCATCCGCGCCACGTGACATCGCGGATGATGGAAGCAATGCGGGACTTGCCGAAGGTCTGCCGGCACCTCCATCTGCCGGTCCAGAGCGGCTCTACGCGGGTGCTCCAGGCGATGCGGCGCCGCCACACACGCGAGGAATACCTCGAGCTGGTGGCCAGGCTGCGCGAGACCATGCCGGACCTCGCGCTATCGACCGATATGATCGTGGGATTCCCCGGTGAGACCGCTGAGGACTTCGAGCAGACGCTCTCGCTCACGGCGGCGGCCCGGTATCACAGCATGTTTTCGTTCAAGTACTCGCCGCGGCCGAACACGCTCGCGCTGAAGCGCATGCCGGATGACGTGAGCGAGGAGCAGAAGACGCGGCGCATCGTGGAGCTCCAGGCGTTGCAGAAGACCATCCAGGGGGAGTTGTTCGCGGCCGCGGTCGGACGCGTCGAACCCGTGCTGGTGGATGCCAGGAGCCGCCGGCGCGAATGGGAGCTCTCAGGCCGGACGTCCGGCAACACCGTCGTAAATTTCCCTGGCGACCCGTCATGGGTCGGCAGCACCGTGCAGGTTCGGATCACCGGGGCGAATCCCAACAGCCTCCGGGGTGAGGCGGTCCATGCAAATTGAAATGACGATCAAGGGGCTGATGGTGGATCCGATCACCAACATGCCGATCATCATCCTCCGCGACAAAGAGGGACAGCGCGTGCTGCCGATCTGGGTCGGCGTGTTCGAAGCGAACGCGATCGCGCTGCAGATCGAGAACGTCACGACACCGCGCCCGATGACGCACGATCTGCTGAAGAACATCATCGCGGACCTCCGCGGCCGCATCGAAAAGATCGTGGTTTCCGATCTGAAGGAGAGCACGTTCTTCGCGCTGATTTACCTGAACGTCGCCGGGGAAGTGATGGCGATCGATGCGCGGCCGTCCGACGCGATCGCGCTGGCGCTGCGTGCGCGGGCGCCGATCTTCGTCGAGGAAAAGGTCATCGATCACGCCAAGACCGTCGACATCGCTCCGGACAAGGGGGAGACCGAGCGCCTCCAGAAATGGCTCGAATCCCTGGATCCGGACGACATGGGCAAATACAAAATGTGATGCTTGTCGGGCAGCGGTGCTACACTGCCGCAACCGCCCCCTGATGATCGTCGCAATCGCAAACCAGAAAGGCGGCGTGGGCAAGACCACGACCGCGATCAACCTGGCCGCCGCTCTGTCTCTGCGCGGCAAGCCGACCCTTCTCGTCGATCTCGACCCGCAGGCCAACAGCACGATGTCGTTCCTGGACGTCAGCCAGGTCACGCGCAGCGTGTACGACGCCATCTCAGAGAAGGAGGTGTCGTTCGACGACGTGATCCTGCCGTCGACGAACCAGCCGAACCTCTGGGTCGCTCCCTCGCGCATCGCGCTGGCGAAGCTCGAGTCGAAGCTGGTCGGGGAGATCGACGCGCACTTCCGGCTGAAGGATCGCCTGCAGCCGCTCACCGCGCGCTTCCCGAACATCGTCATCGACTGTCCGCCGACGCTGGGGCTCCTGACGGTGAACGCGCTGGTCGCGTCGACGCACCTGCTCATCCCGATCCAGTCGTCGTACTTCGCGCTCGAGGGCACCGACGATCTCCTCGAGACGATTGAGAAGGTCCGGGCCCGCGCAAATCCGTCGCTGCGGATCCTGGGGGTCGTGATCACGATGCACGACAGGCGCACGGCGCTGGCTCGCGACATCCGCGCGCAGATCGACAAGGTGTTCGGGACGAAGGTCTTCAAGACCGTCATCACGAAGAGCGTCCGGCTCGAGGAGAGCCCGGCGTACAAGGAATCGATCTTCACGTTCGCGCCCGACTCCACGGGCGCGGCGGAGTATTACCGCCTCTGCGAGGAGGTCATGGACCGTGCGTAAGGAGAATGCCCGTGGCTAAGCGAGGATTGCCGTCCACCGTGCGGATGCGTCACGACGAGCATTACGTGGAGGCGCTCACCACCTCCGCGGGCGCGCCGATCGGGCGCCTCGTGAGGATCGACGAGATCGATCCGAACCCGAACCAGCCGCGGCAGGTCATGGGAGACCTGTCCGAGCTGATGGCGTCGATAGCCGAGAAGGGGATCATCGAGCCGATCATCGTCCGCCAGCGCGGCGGCCGTTTCCAGATCGTGGCGGGCGAGCGGCGCTACCAGGCGGCCGTGCAGGTCGGCCTCAGGGACGTCCCGATCGTCATCCGCGAGGTGGACGACGACGAGATTATCGAGGTCGCGCTGATCGAGAACATCCAGCGCAAGGACCTGACGCCGTTCGAGGAGTCGGAGGCGCTGCATTCGCTGGCTACGCGATGCGGATATACGCATGAAGACATGGCCCGGCGCCTGGGCAAGTCGCGAACGTCGATCACCGAGTCGCTCTCGCTGAACAACATGCCGGACGAAGTGAAAAACCTTTGTCGGCTGGCCGACATTTCTTCTAAGTCTTTGCTTCTAGAGGTTGTTAGGCAAGGCGACCCTCAGAAAATGGTCGCCCTGATCGAGAAGATCTCCCGCGACGGCGGCGCCACGCGCGAAGCCGTCCGCAAGGAGAAAGAGGCCGCCAGACCGAAGGCCGGACGCCCGAAGCACTACACGTTCAAATACAAGGCTCCCACCAAGCTGTTCAACCTGCAGCTGCGTTTCACCAAGTCCCGCGTGGACAAGGACGAAGTGATCGAGGCGCTGCAGGCAATCATCCGCGAGCTCAAGAACCAGTAGCTCGCGGAATCTGGAAATCGGGAAATTTGGAAATCTGGAAATGTATCGTCGCGTCGCTACCGCGACGCTTTGGTTAACATAACATACATTATCAGAACCACCGGAAATACCCTGTAAAAGGGCCCTGTGGATATTCTGCGCAGCCGTTTATGGGTGTTGCCCCGAAACTCCTCGAACCTCGCGCCTTCCCCTCGATCGCGCTATCCTGACCCCACGTGTTCAAAACGCTCGACCGGTACGTCATCCGCGAGGTTCTGCCGCCGCTGTTTCTGTCGCTGCTGATCTTCACGTTCATCCTGGAGATCCCGCCGGTGATGGAATACCTCGAGGCGCTGGTCGCCAAAGGGGTGCCCTGGGGAACGGCCGCGCGGATCATGCTGACTCTCGTTCCGCAGGCCCTCGGACTCACGATTCCAATGTCGCTGCTGGTCGGCCTGCTGATCGGCCTCGGCCGGATGTCCGGCGACCGTGAAACCGTC
This sequence comes from Vicinamibacterales bacterium, assembly GCA_035637115.1. Taxonomy (GTDB): domain Bacteria; phylum Acidobacteriota; class Vicinamibacteria; order Vicinamibacterales; family 2-12-FULL-66-21; genus JAICSD01. Next base: position 21,051 of record DASPXV010000151.1, on the reverse strand, counting down.
GCGCTCCTGGCCTGCGGCGTCAGCCCCTATCGGCTCCTGCGACCGGTTGTCCTGGTCGCCGCCGCAGCGGGTGCAATCCACCTCTGGGTCATGACCCAGGCGATCCCGGACGCGAACCAGACCTTCCGTCAGCTCACCTACGACGTCGTCTCGCAGCAGGTCGAGAACGACGTCCGGCCGCAGGTCTTCTTCCAGAACTTCCCGAACTGGGTCCTGTACGTCCGCGATATCCCGAAGAGCGGCGGCGGCTGGAAAGACGTCATGGTCGCGGAAACCAATCGGCCGGATGGGACGACCGTGCTGTACCTGGCGAACCGGGGCCGGCTGCTGCTGGACCGCGTGAAGCAGACGGTGGATCTGCTGCTCGAAGATGGCGTCCGGTATTCCAGCCGAGGGCTGGATGGTAAGGCGATCGAGACCTACCGGTTCCCGCAGCAGTTGATCGTGAAACTGGATCCGAAGAGCGTCTTCCAGAACCTGCAGCTGCTGCGCGGGCTGAACGAGATGACGATTCCCGCGCTGCAGGAGCAGGCGGCGAACAAGCTCGCGAACAATCTGCCGGCGCACGCCGAGATGATGGCGATCCAGCAGAAATTCTCGTTCCCGGCGGCGTGCCTCGTGTTCGGGATCATCGGCGTGGCGCTCGGCCTGACGGTCGCCCGCGACGGCAAGATGGCCGGCTTCGTCGTCGGCATCGCCGTCATCTTCGCGTATTACATCCTGCTGTACCTGGCGGAAGCGGGCACCAAGGGGTTCTATTCCGGCAGCGATGGCGCGAGCCGGACGCTGCTCGTCGCGCAACTCGCGCGGTGGGCGCCGAACCTGATCCTGCTCCCCTTCGGGATCCTCGCGCTGATCTGGCGCGCGCGCTGGGCGGAAGGGCGAATTCCCTTCCGCAGCGTCGTGAAGCTGACCAATGCCGCGACGACGTGGATCAACCGCCGCCGCGAAGCGGCGAACCAGGGTTCGGGCGCGTCCGCGGGATCTCGCGCGCCGAGCCTCGCGCCTCGACGGCGCCGCGTCGTCATCGTCATCCGCGTTCCGCGGCTCTCGTGGCTGCTGCCGAACATCCTGGACCGCTACATCGGGGCGATGTACCTGCGGACCGCGGCGATCTCGTTCGCCGCGCTACTGGGCATCTTCTATATCGCGACCTTCATCGACAAGACCGACAAACTGTTCAAGGGGCAGGCGACGACCGGCATGGTCTTCCAGCTGCTCGGGTACATGACGCCGCAATTCATTTACTTCGTCATTCCGCTGGCTGCGCTGCTCGGCGTGCTCGTGACGTTCGGGCTTCTGAGCCGGACGAGCGAACTGTCGGTGATGAAGGCGTGCGGCATCAGCCTGTATCGCGTGGCTGCGCCGCTGCTCGTGCTGTCGCTTGGCTGGAGCGCCATTCTCTACGGATTGGAGCAGCACGTGATGGCGCAGGCAAACGAGCGCGCCGACGCGCTGGATTCCACGATCCGTGGCCGCCCGCCACGCACGTCTACCCCTCTGAGCCGCCGATGGGTCGTCGGCAAGGACGGCGACATCTATCACTACTCGCAATTCGACCAGCAGAAGAAGACGCTGACGAATCTCGAGATTTATGCGCTCTCAAAGGATTCCTGGCGTCTCGACAGCCAGACCTTCACGTCGAGCGCGCGTTTCGACGGTCAGCAGTGGCAGGCGGCGGCCGGCTGGGAGCAGGTTTTTGCAGGTAAGGGCAAGTGGGGGACGTTCCCCTCTCGCGCGCTGTCGCTCGAACCGCCGGACTATTTCGAGACGCTGCAGCCGCTGGCCGAGATGATGAGCGTCCCGCAGTTGAAGCGCTACATCGACGAGCTCTCGGCGAGCGGCCTCAACGTCGTGCCTCTGACCATCGAACTCCAGAAGAAGCTGGCGTTTCCATTTGTCACCGTGGTGATGACGCTGCTCGCGATCCCGTTCGGCATGACCGCCGGCAAGCGCGGAACACTGTACGGAATTGGCATCGGAATCGTGCTCGCGCTCTCCTACTGGATCGTCGGCGGCGCGTTTGCCGCGATCGGGAAAGCAGGCGTCCTCAGCCCGATGATGGCGGGCTGGGCGCCGAATATCCTCGCGGCGGGAAGCGCGGCCTATCTCCTACTAACAGCCCGAACCTAGCTTTACCGATTACCGATGTCCGATAGCCGAGGCCGATGGCCGATGACCGAGCGTTATTGCGTGCGATAGTTCACTAGATTACTAGTTAGCTAGCGTGCTACTCTACGGCGTATGTTCGTCGAACTTCGGCGTGAGGACCCGCGGGCGGTTTACCGCCAAATTGCGGACGAGGTGGTTCGCGCGGTCAGCACGGGCGTATTGAAGGCCGGAGAGTCGCTGCCGAGCGCGCGGCAGCTCGCCAACGAACTGAAACTGAATCCCAACACCGTCCAGCACGCGTACCGGACGCTCGTCCGCGAAGGGGTCGTGGAGATGCGGCGCGGGCTTGGCGCCTTCGTCGCCTCTGCCCCGCCGAGAGACATCCGTCAGAAATCGATGGTCGTCGCCCGCCAGATCGCGGAGCGAGCGCTTCGGGAGGCGTTCCGGCACGGGCTGCTCGCCAGCGATCTGCGTCGCGCCCTGGACGAGATCGCGCCGAAAGCCGGCGATCGCTGAACGGCTGTTACTGAACGAACGCGCTGCTCCGGACTCGCAGGCTTCCCGAACGTCCCGGGTTGGCGTTCGTCAGATCGACGACCAGGAGCAATGACGTCGCTTCATTCGATCTGACGTGTGGCTCCATCGCCGCGGGTCGCACCGGCGCGAGATCGCCGACCCGCACGCGAAGCGCCGATCCGCCGGGATCGATGTAATAGGACCTTCCCCACCGCCGGCCGTCCGCCGTCCGCAGCTGGACAGAGACACGTTGCGGATGATCCCCGGAAACTGAGAGGTCGATTGCGCTGAACGACTGCTCGTGAAGATCCGTCGCGAGCGCGACGAACTGGTTGGCGCGCTCCCCTTCGCCGAGCTTGTATTCAAGCGTCGCGTCCCGATCGGTGGTCCGCAGCACCGCGCTCGACGACGGGTCTTTTTCTATACGCCACGGAAACGGCGCAATCGCACCCTCAGCACCTCTGGCACCCTCAGCCCCGCCTTCGCCGCGAAGCGGCTTCGGCGAGGCCTCGCCAAAGCGCGCGCTGAGTTCTGCACGCGCGACGGCGGGGCCCTTAGCACCGAAATAGATCGGATTCGTGACAACCCACGGGACGGGCGGCATGCCGGTCGTGCTCACAGCGACAATCTCGACGTGGTACGCGCCCCGGGCGCCGGTCAGAACGTGCCGCAGTTCGGTCCCGTGTGTCGTGGCGACGACCCGGCCGTCGTGGACGATCGCGAGCTCGCCACCGTCCGGCCTGACAGCCCGAACTACCAGCGTCCCGTCGGCATCTTCCGCCAGTACGCTGCCCATGCCCTTTCGGTTGAAGCCGGACTCGAACGCAAAATCCACGAGGGCGGGACCCGCGAGCGCGTCGACTGACGTGAAGACGCTGCCCTTCCGGATGGCGGCATACACCGCGCGCGCATCCGCGGCGGCGTCTCCGGACAACGGCGAATCGAGAATGACGCGGTTGCTGACGGTGCGGAAACTCGCTTCGTAGCTCGGGATACCGATCGTACCGGACAGGCTGCGCGACGTGTCCTCCGCGCGGCGGCCGACGCCGCCGTGCGCGTCGACCGCGGCGAGCGCGACAGTCGGCGCCTTCTTCACCAATGCATTCCACCGCTCGAGCGTCTCGGGGCGATCGAGCAATGTGGCGAGCGCCGGACCAGGACGCAGGAAATACGCGAGGCCGGCGCGCACGAGCGTGCTGCGCGATTCGTCGCGCCATTCGCTGTCCAGGTTCAGCCACTCGATGCCGTCCGGCTGCGCCGGGCTCGTCCACCGCAACGCGAGCTTCGGCGAGCCCGGATGCGCCGCGATGCCGAATCCTCCGAGGCGGCGGACGTCTTCGACCACGGCTTCGCCGCTGCCGCCGAGCGGATACGGCGCGCGTGGCATGCCGATCGCGGCGTAATGCCCGTTGTCCGTGCTGATCTCAACTCCGTCGAGAACCAGGATACCGTCGATGTACGCGGGAGCATCCGGCGGACGCGTCCCGTCGCCATGATCGGTAAGGATGATGAACTTCAGTCCCGCGCGCGCCGCCGCGGCGGCTATCTGCGTGCGGTCACCGTGGCCGTCGGAGCGGATGCTGTGGATGTGGTACGCGCCCGGAACCGTGCGCGCCGCGAGGTCCGCCCAGCCCGACGTGTCGAGCAGACGAGGCGCGGAGGGCAGCGCCAGAAGCACAAAGGCGCCGGCTGCTCCCAGAACAGCCAGCGCCCCAACTTTCACTCGCCAATCGGCAATCGCCAATCGCCGGTCCGTTTAATCGGCAATCACCAATCGCCAGCCGGCAATCATTTGCCGCCGTCAGCGCGCAGCGCCGCGGCCTTGTCCGTCTTTTCCCAGGTGAACTCCGGCTCGGTGCGGCCGAAGTGGCCGAACGCGGCCGTCTTCTTGTAGATCGGGCGGCGCAGATCGAGCGATTCGATGATGCCGCGCGGCGTCAGCTTGAAGTGCGCGCGCACCAGCTCGGCGATCTTCTCGTCGCACGCCGTGCCGGTGCCATAGCTGTCAATCAGCACGGACACGGGCTCGGCGACGCCGATTGCGTACGCCAGCTGCACCAGGCAACGCTCGGCGAGTCCCGCCGCGACGACGTTCTTCGCGACGTAGCGCGCCATGTAGCACGCCGAACGATCCACCTTCGTCGGATCCTTGCCCGAGAACGCGCCGCCGCCGTGCGGGGCTGCGCCGCCGTAAGTGTCGACGATGATCTTGCGCCCGGTCACGCCGGCGTCGCCGTGCGGGCCGCCGACGACGAATCGTCCGGTCGGGTTGATGAGGATGCGCGTCTTCGCGTCCATCATCTCTTTCGGAATGACCTTGTTGACGATCTTCTCGGTGATGTCTTCGCGGAGCGTCTCGTTGGTGACCGTCGGGCTGTGCTGCGTGGACACGACGATCGTGTCGACGCGCACGGGACGCCCGTGGTCGTACTCGATGGAGATCTGCGATTTCCCGTCCGGACGCAGGTAGTCCATCGACTGGTCGCGGCGCCGATCGGAAAGCCCCTTCACGAGCTTGTGCGCCAGCATGATCGGCATCGGCATCAGCTCGGGCGTCTCCGTGCAGGCGTACCCGAACATCAGCCCCTGGTCGCCCGCGCCGCCGGGATCCACCCCCTGCGCGATGTCCGGCGACTGGCCGTGGATCGAAGAAAGAACCGCGCACGTCTCGGAGTCGAATCCGTACTTGCCGCGCGTGTAGCCGACTTCGCGGATCGTCTCACGGACGATGCTCGGGAAGTCCACGTAACAGCTCGTGGTGATCTCTCCTGCGACGATGGCCAGGCCTGTCGTCACCAGGGTTTCGCAGGCGACGCGCCCGACGGGGTCTTGCGCGAGGATGGCGTCCAGAATGGAGTCGGAAATCTGGTCGGCGATCTTGTCAGGGTGCCCTTCGGTCACCGATTCCGACGTAAAGAGATAGTGGCCATTACGGCTCATGTGCGAATCGAACTCCTTCGCTTACGCAGAATTGCGAGTGGCTAGAACCTTGGAACTGTACCACAAAGACCTCACGAATTTATTTGCGCGGGTGAAATTTGTCGTAGACCGCTCGCAGGCGCGCCTCGAGCACGTGCGTGTAAATCTGCGTCGTCGACAGGTCCGCGTGCCCGAGCATCATCTGGATCGCGCGCAGATCCGCGCCCCGTTCCAGCAGGTGCGTCGCGAAGGAGTGCCTCAGGACGTGCGGGCTGATATCGCGGGAGACGCCCGCCTTGATGCCGTAGTTCTTCAACACCTTCCAGAATCCCACGCGTGAGAGCTGCGTGCCTCCCTTCGCGTTCACGAAGAGCCAGTTCGATTTTCGTCCCTTGAGCAGCGCGGGACGCGCGTCTGCGATGTAGCGGCGCACCCAGTCGGCCGCGGACTCGCCGAGCGGAACGATCCGCTGCTTGTCCCCTTTGCCGATGCACGTCAGGTAGCCGGCCGCGAGGTTGATGTCCCCCGCCTTCAGATTCAGGAGCTCCGTGACGCGCAGGCCCGTGGCATACAGAAGCTCGATGAGGGCCTTGTCGCGCACGCCGCGTGCGTTGGTTGTGTCCGGCTGCGCGAGTAACCGATCGACCTCCTGCATGTCCAGGTACTTCGGCAGCGCGGGCCACGCGCGCGGCGCGCGAAGGTCCTCGGCAGGATCCGCGGCGATGCGCTTCTCGAGGAGCAGAAACTTGTAGAGCCCGCGGACGCACGCGATCGCGCGCGCCACCGAACGCGGCGCGAGGCCGTTCGTCATCAGCTGCCGGGCGAACGCTTCGAGGTCGCGCCGATCGAGCGATTCGATCGCCTGCTCCTTCTTCCCCGCGTAAGCGCAAAGTGCGCTGAGATCGCGCGCGTAGCTGCTCACCGTGTTCGGCGACAGGCGCCTTACGTCGCGCAGGTAGTCGAGGTACGTGTTCACGCACTCGGTCATAGCGGGGCTCATGGCTTACGCTGGACCGCGGCGACGGCGAAGGGTCCACTCGACGCACAGGAGCGCGGCAAACGGCACGCACCACCACGGCGATCGCATGATGCGGACGCTATAAACGACTGGACGCGCCGGATACGCTGCCTTCAGTGCGGCGGTCAGGTCGGAAAGGCGCGCTGCCGGAAAAACCCGGCCGCCCGATGCGCGGGCGAGTAATGCGAGATCGTCGGACTGCAGTGGAGAGGCCGCGACAATATCAGAGGCGACATGGATCGCCGCGTCGCCGCGCAAGACACCGGCCGACACGCTGACGTTGTAGTCTCCCGCCTCACGCGCACGCCATTCGCCAATGAACACGCCGGGTTCAGCTGTAGGCCACAGTCTGACGGCCTCGTCGGTCTTCGTTTGAGGGCCTACCGCGCGCGCTTCGAGTGACGGCGGTTCCATGCGGTCCGCGCCGGATGAGAGTTCCGTGTCCCGGACGCGAACAGTGATCGTCACGCGCTCGTTTGGACGCGCGAGTGCAGGCGTCAGCTCGACGTCGACTGCCGGAGGCACAGACACGGCGCTCGTGGCGACGACGCGTCGCCAGAAACGCGCGAACGCTTCTTCGTCCTGGCCTCGGTGCCGCCATGCGTCGAGCGCGCCGGAGAAGACGACAGCCCCGGCGCCTCTGCGCAGCGAGAACACAACGGGATTGCCCTGCGGATCGGCCGCGAACGCACTCGACCAGGGGGGCAGCTCGCGGGGAACCACGAATTCCGATGCGGAGAGCTCAGCGCCGAGAGGGACCGGCGCTTCGAGCGCGCGTGGGTCGAACATGTCCCCGCCCATAAGCGATCGGTATTGGCCTGACGGCCGCTGAGCGGGCACGAAGATGACCACACCGCCGCGCGCTTCCACAAACCACTGCAGCGCCTCGAGATCCGCCGGCGACAGATTGTCAGGGCCACCGATGATGGCGACCTCGAACGGTACGAGGGCGCTGCGCGTCAGCGCAGAAACGGGGACAGTCCCCGTTTTCTGCCGCTGGAAACGGGGACTGTCCCCGTTTCCGGGCGGTGGACCGCCGGTACGCGTCGCGACGCTCTTTCCGGCGCGCTGGAGCGAGGACACGGAGAACGCGCTCTCCCCTTCCAACGCGCGTCGAACGAACACCGCCGGCCACGTCACCGGTGCTTCAACGACAAGCGTGCGCAGCGGACCCCGCACCGGTGGCACCGCCACGTCGGCAACGTTGTCGTCCGCGGTCGATTCTCCGGCAAGCGGCGCCACGCGTACGCGAAGCCGGCCGCCCGCGGCTGACGGCGCGAGGTACTGCAGGTGCGCCTCCCACCGATCTCGGTCGCTATTCCAGCGGTGCCGCGCGGATGCGACCGGAATCCCGGCGTCTTCAAGAACGAGCTCGCTTTCTTTACCCGCCACGCCGTCGCCGTTCAGGACGATGGACACGTCCAGCGCCTGCCCGGGCAGACGTGAGCTCGCCATGCGTGCATGCGCAATCCGCACGTTCGGCGCCAACGGCGACACATCGACGACCCAGATCGCCGCCCGGCGCCTCTTCCCCCGCGGGCCGTGTCGCGCGAACGAGCTTCGCCGCAAAGTCCACGACGTTATCGGCCGCCGGCACGTCGCGGACGACGCCGTGCAGCCGCTCGACCTCGTCGCCGCTCGCCACGACCTCGATCCTGGGCTCCGCCGTGCCCGTGGTCATCGACAGAATCCGCCGCTCTTCCTCCGCGGTCGGATACTCGATCACGACGTTGAACATGAAACGATCGAGCTGTGCCTCGGGCAGCGGGTACGTTCCCTCCTGCTCGATGGGATTCTGTGTCGCCAGCACGAACAGCGGGCGCTCGAGATCGTAGCGGATGCCCGTGACCGTGACCTGGTATTCCTGCATCGCTTCGAGCAGCGCCGCCTGCGTTTTTGGCGGCGTCCTGTTGATTTCGTCCGCGAGAATGATGTTCGCGAAGATAGGTCCGCGGATGAACCGGATCACGCGCTTGCCCGTCGCGCGATCCTCCTCGATCACTTCGGCGCCGAGAATGTCGGACGGCATCAGATCCGGCGTGAACTGGATCCGGTTGAAGCGCAGGTGCACAGCGTCGGCGAGTTTCTTGATGATGAGCGTCTTCGCGAGCCCCGGTACGCCGCGCAGCAGGCAGTGCCCGCCCGCCAGGAACGCGATCAGGATCTCCCGGATGACACGCTGCTGCCCCACGATCGCCTTGGCGAGCTCGCGCTCGAGCCTGCCGGCCACCTCGGCCACGCGATCGATTGATGCAGGAGAAATGTCAGCTTCCATCCCGGCAGAGTTTATACTAGCGATTGCCCGTGCCGACGACGCAATCAAAGTGGCAGTCGCTTCCCACCGAACAGATCAATCCAGCCAGCCTCGCGATCGACAAGGCTCCGGTCCGCGACATCATCGACCTGATGGTCAACGAGGACCGCAAGGTGATCGTCGCGGTGCAGAAGGAGAAGGAAAAGATCGCGCACGGCATCGAGATCATCACGCAGGCGCTCCGTAAAGGGGGACGCGTGATCTTCATCGGCGCAGGGACGAGTGGTCGGCTGGGCGTGGTGGAAGCCGCCGAAATGCCGCCAACCTTCGGCACACCGGCGCGCATCGTCCAGGGCATCATGGCGGGCGGGCAAACGGCGGTGTTCCAGGCAAAAGAGGGTGTCGAGGACAATTATGAGGAAGGTGGCCGCAGCATCGCGCGGCTGCGCCTCTCGAACCGCGACGTCATAATCGGCGTCTCCGCGAGCGGCATCACGCCGTTCGTGCGTGGCGGCCTCACACGCGCGCGAAAAGCGGGCGCGAAGATCATCTTCGTCACCTGCTGGCCCGGTTCGGAACTGCAGAATTTCGTCGATCTCGTCATCGCGCCCGGCGTCGGCCCCGAGGTCATCGCCGGTTCGACCCGCCTCAAAGCAGGCACCGCGACAAAGATGGTGCTGAACATGCTCACCACCGTCTCGATGATCAAGTGGGGCAAGACCTACGGAAACCTGATGGTCGACGTCCGGACCGGTTCCGAAAAGCTGAAGGATCGCGCCAAACGGATCGTCGGCGTGGTGACCGGTCTCGAGCCGGATGACGCCGAGGCGCTCCTCAAGCGCTCGCGCTGGAACGTCAAGGCGGCGATCGTCATGCAGAAGGCGAACCTGACGCTCCCGCAGGCGATGAAGCGGCTCCGCAAGGCCGACAACCTGGTCCGCGAAGCGATCGGCGAGGACATCGAACCGCGCCTGCGCGAGATCCTAGGGATTTAGCGATCCGGCGGCGGTTTCGTCGAGCATCAGCTCGACATCCCGATGCACCTGAAGGAACGACGCGGGAAGCTTCGTCGTGATCGGTCCTCGCACCACCTGCTCGACACAGCGCGCCTTCGACTTGCCTGTTGCGATCATGACGATGCGTCGCGCGCGCAGGATGGTCGCCATGCCCATCGACAACGCCTCGTACGGCACCTTCTTCTCGTCGCCGCCGAAGAGTGCCGCATTGCTGCGCCGCGTGGACGCCTTCAGCATCACGCGGTGCGTCGAACCGACCAGCTCGCGCGCCGGTTCGTTGAACCCGATGTGGCCGTTCGTGCCGATGCCGAGCAGCTGCAGGTCGATCCCGCCGGCACTCTCGATCGCGCGCTCGTAGCGCGCGCACTCCGCCGCCGCATCGGCGGCGCTGCCGTCGAGCACGTTGATCCGCTCCGGCGACAGGTTGACGCGCGAAAAGAGATGTTCCTCCATGAACGCGCGATAGCTGCCCGGATGCTCGCGGCCGACGCCGAGGAACTCGTCCACGTTGAACGTCGTCGCCTTCGAGAAATCGACCTGCGCGTTCGCGTGCATCGCGCCGAGCTCGTGATACAGGCGAATGGGAGTGCGTCCTGTCGGAAGTCCGAGGACAAGATCGGGTTTCCCTGCGAGGGCCTGCGCAACGTGGCCGGCGAGCGTCTTCGCGAGCGCGCGCTCGTCTTTGAAAATCGTGACCTTCATCTAGTCGGTCTTGTAGGCGGGCACCTTGTAGCCGCCGCGCGCCTCAATCAGGGCCAGGCGCACCGCTCCACTGGCCGGCTCCTCGTTCAGCAGGATCGTCCGGGCACGTGGCGACGCCAGCGGCAGCCGGCGCGCGAGCTCCTCCTCGAGCCACGGCACCGCGCGAAAGATACCGCCCGAGAGCACAAACGGAAAATCGGAGCCAATCAGTTCCAGGCGCCGCGCCACGGAGAGCGCAGCGGATTCCAGTTGATCGACGGCGCCGCGCAGAATCCCGATGGCGACCTGATCGCCGTCGCTGAACGCTGCCTGCACGCATTGCGCGAGCGCGGCAATCGCCGACGGCCGCAGCGTACCGTGGTAAACCTGCGCAATCAAATCCTGCGCGCGCGGAACGCCGTAGTAGTTCAGGAGCAGACCGGTCAGCTGCGTCGCCGGTCCGCGGCGGTCCGCCTCGCGCAGCACGGCGCGAAGCGCCGCCCTGCCGATCCAATAGCCGCTGCCCTCATCGCCGAGCATGTAGCCCCAGCCGCCGACACGCGCGGCCTGATTGTGCTCGTTGCGCCCGTACGCGATCGATCCCGTGCCCGCGATCAGGACGACGCCAGGCTCGTCAGGCGCGCCCGCTTCCAGGGCCACGAGCGCATCGTTGACGACGAGCACCTTCGCCTTGTAGCCGATGCGCTTCATGATCCCCCGCACCACGCGCGCATCGTCCGGCCGATCGACGCCGGCGATGCCGAGGCAGATGGCCGCGGGGTGGACGTCGCGATCGCCGATGGCCTCCTCCATTACTTCATGGAGGACTTTTTCCACTTCGAGCTCGCCGGCCGCCTGCAGGTTCGCGCCGCCGCGACGCGCTTCCGCCAGGACTTGTCCGGTGTCGTCGGCCAGCTGGCAGACGGTCTTCGTGCCGCCAGCATCGATTCCTAACACATGCACGAATCCCTCACGCGAATCCCTCCGGGATTCATCAGTAGCGGTAACGCAGCACGAGCTGGAAGACGCGCGGGCTGTACGAGGTCGCACCGCCGAGGATGCGGCCGAAGTTCACATTCGTGATGTCGTTCGTCGGGAACCCGAACTTCACTATGTTGAATGCGTTGTAGGCCTCGATCCGCACCGACAGGTTCTGTCCCTGCCACGGCGTGCGGAAGTTCTTCGCGAGCGCAAGGTCCACGTTCTTCGTCCCCGCAGTGTAGAACGCGTTGCGGGGCACGAGATCGTCGATCGAGTCGGTCGCGGGATCCGCGGCCCGGAACGCCGAGCGCGGCAGCGCCTGCGCGGACGTACTGGGATTCGACACGTGATTCCCGAGAATGGACCGATCCAGGATAACGGGGCGAATCGAGTCGCCGAAGCCGTCGAAGTCCAGATCGCGCGCCGTACTGCTGTCGACGACGCTGAAGGGCGTGCCGGACGCAAGCCGTGCGACACCTGACAGCTGCCAGCCGCCGAGCGCCTGCCCGACCAGATCCTTGCGGCCGGCGAAGAACGGAAGCCGGTAGCTGCCGTTCAGAGTAAAGCGGTGCGGCGTGTGGAAGCGCGAGAGTCCCTTCGCGAACCGGCTGTTCGGACCGTTCTGGTTAGTGTCGCCGGTCCCGACGAAAGTCGCTTCGGACGTCGTGTCGACGGTCTTGCTGAACGTATACGCGGCCTGGAACTGCAGGCCGTGAGAGACGCGCTTCTCCCACTCGATCTCAAGTCCGTCGTACCAGCTCTCCGCGTCGTTGCTGATCAGAAGATTGGTCGTGTAGAGCGGGTTCGGGCGCCGCTCGTTGGAGCGCGGCACGCGCAGGCTGATCTCGTTATCGGCAATCGGCACGACGTTCGGGCAGGCCGCCGTCACATCGATGCCGGGCAGCGTACCCGTTCCAGCGCACCGGGAGTCCGCCGCGATGCTCGTAATCGTCTTGCCCCGCAGGTCGGGAAAACCCGCGGCAGGCGCGTTATTCGGATGATCGACAACGAGCACGGGGCCCGCCAGCGGCGACTGCGGCAGATTATCCAGCGAGTATTTCAGCTTCTTGTCGCTGTGATTGGCCTGGTAGCTGATCTTCACCGTCGAATTCCACGGCAGCACGCGATCGACCGACAGGTTCCACTTCGTCGTGGACGGCACCTCGAGGTCCTTGTCGGGCAGCGTGAGAGAGACGCGGCCCGTCTGGGGTCCCGGCGTGAACACGAAGCCCAGCGATGGATCCGACAGGTTCAGGATGGCGGGAAGCGTCGTCGTCACGCGATCGAGCGCCGTCGGCGGATTGAAGCGGACGTTCGCGCCCCCCTGCGAGAAGATCGACTGGAAAATGCGACCGTCGTAAACACCCCATCCGCCGCGGATTGAAAAATTTAGCGGGCCGCCGCTTAACCGTCCTAGGAACCCGTGGTCCCACTTCGGCGCATATGCGAAGCCGAGGCGCGGCTCGACGTTGTTTTTGTCCGCGCCGTAGATGTAATCGACTCGTTTCTCGATCTCGCTCGGCGCTTCGACGTATTCGTAGCGCACGCCGAGATTCAGCGTCAGCGTATCGCGCGCACGCCAGTCGTCCTGCAGATACACGTTCGCCTCGTTCATCCGGTTCTCCAGGAAGAATGGGCCGTACGCCTTCTCGAAGCGCTGCACGCAGCCGTCGAGGAATGCCGCATACGGCGTCGCATACGTCACGCCGCCGCACACGCGATTGAACGTCCAGAATCCACGCGAGAAATTGTCCGCCAGGTCGTCCAGCGCCTGCCGGCGGATGTCCACACCGGTCTTGAACGAATGGGTCTTGAAGGCCTGCGCCGTCAGGTTGTAGACGAACTGATGGTCCTTCTGGTCGCGATGGATCGGGAAGTTGCCGGCATTGCCGATGATCGAGCCGGATACGGGCGAGTTCGTGAACCGGATGATCGGCGTGTCGTTGCCTGCTGCGATGTCGACGTTCGTCGAACGGAGCCCGAGGCCGTAGCGCGCCTCGGTCACAATCGTGGAACTGATGACGCGCGTCCAGGTGACGCCAAGATTCTGCTGCCGGTTCTTCTGGTACGCCTGTTCGCCGACGATCACGTCCTGCGGATCGCGGATCTGCCGCGTTCGCTGGTAGCGTCCGACGATGGAATTCCCGCGCGCCACGCTCCAGTCAAGCCGTCCCGAGTAATCCTCGTCAGGAAAGTCGAACCCGGCGACACCGGAGAACGTCCGATCGCTGCGCGAGTCGTTCGGCGTCAGCGACGACGGAAAGCGAGCAAGGACGGACTGAATGAACGCGCGGTTCTCCGGCGTATCATTGCCACGGGTCAGACGCGGCGCCGCGAGCTCGGCGGGCGTGAAGAGGTCGCGGATGTAGTTGTTCTGCCCGTCGGACTTGGTGCGGTCCACGTTGCCGAACGCGAACAGCCGCTTCTGGATGATTGGAAATCCTGCGGTAAACCCGTACTCGCTGCGGTGCCGGATCGGTTTCGGAGCGGCGGTCGCGAACGCCGACTTCGCGTTCCATGCGCCATTCTGCTGATACAGGTACGCGTCGCCGTGGAATTTGTTCGTCCCGGACTTCGTCTGGACGAGCACGACGGCGCCGTCGCCGCGGCCGAACTCCGCCGAGTAGCCGTTCTTCAGGACCTGGAACTCCTGGATCGTCGACAGCGCGGCCCCCTGCCGGTTCTGGTTCTCTGACGAGTCATCGTTGTTCACGCCGTTGATCTGGAACGTCGCGCCACGAGTGCCGGTGCCATTGAAGTTGATCGACGAGCCCGAGGAGGCGGTGGGATTGTTCTGACCGCTCGTCGGGTTCTCCTGGAACCCGGTGAAGGTCTCGGCCAGCGACAGGAAGCTGCCGGCGCTGAGCGTCGGCTTGTCCATGATCTGTTCGGCGGTCAGCGAGCCCTTGATCTCCGCGTTCGTGACGTTGATGGCCGGCGCGTCGGCGGTCACCGTGACCTCCTGCGTCACGCGCGGATCCAGCTTGAGATCCACCACGCGCGTGTCGTTCAGCCGCACCTCGATGCCCTCGCGGGTGACGGCGCCGAAGCCGGCGAGCGCGGCTTTCACGCGGTAGCGCCCGATTTGCAGGAACGGCGCGTTGTAGATGCCTTCGGCGTTCGTCACGATGACTCTGCCGGTGCCGGTGTCGACATGTGTGATCGTAATCGTCACGCCCGGCAGGACGCCACCGTTGGTGTCGGTAACGGTCCCCTGCAGCGTGCCGGTGACCGTCTGGGCGTTCGCGGCTGCGGCCGTCGCGAGCGCAAGGATCAAAGTGAGAGCGATCGTTCCGATGCGACCGAGCGGTGTGGGCTTCATGGATGCTCCAAGGCTGTTCGACAAAACGGCCGGCAGGTTTTCGTTCCTGCCGGCCGCACTGGACTCCGAAGCGGCGTTCCGATTACCAGAACAACTTGAGACTGAGCTGGATCTCGCGCGGTAAGCGAGTGCCGGTAATCTGACCGACGGTACTTCCCGGATACGCGCATGTCGTCGCGGTTGCAGGAGCGCCGGAGCAATCGGCGTTCACGGTTGTAAATTGCGTGTGATTGAATGCATTGAGCATGTCCGCCCGGAACTGAATCCGCTTGTCCCAGGGGTAGAAGTTCTTGGACGCTGCGAGGTCCGTCTGGTTGCGTCCAGGCAGCCGCATCGGCGACCGGGGCGAGTTGCCGTAAGTTCCAAGAGCGGGGATTCCGAACGCCGCCGCATCAAACCACAACGGATAATTGAGCTCGCCAGCCTTTGGATCGCCGATAAGGTTGGCGCGGTTGCCGCGCTGGCCGCTCGACGTTGAAACCAGCACACGCGGCACCGGCGCACCCGTCTGGAACGTGGTGATGCCGGAGATCTGCCATCCGCCCAACGCCCATTTCATGACGGAATTCGCGGACTTCTTGAAGAATGGCAGTTCGTAGACATAGTTCGCATTGAAGATGTGCCGACGGTCCGTTCGCGCGTCTGCATATTCCGCCTGGAGATCCTGCGGATTCTGCGGAACATCGATCGTGTCACGGTCGTTCGTCGCATCTGTGCGATTGCGGCTGAGCGTGTACGCCAATGCGAGCGTGCCGGCGCGTCCGGCGTCGTGGCGGAATGATCCGAGCAGGCCCCAATAGCGGTTTTTAGCGGTCGTATCAACGATGTTGATCGCGCCGTATCCAAAATATGGACGCGCGGGATTGATGGCGCCCGCCGAGACGACGGCCGCAGGCTGCGGCTGGTTGACGTCGATCAGGCGCAACAAGTGATCGCCCCGCGAGCCGACGTAACTGACGTCAATCGATCCGTGGCGGTACAACTGACGTTGCAGGCCCACGTTCCACTGCTGCGTTTGCGGCGTCCTGAACGGCAGGCCCGTACCGCGCAGAGATAATGCGCCTCGGGTCGCCGCTGTCGTTCCGGCGAGCGGATTCGACAGACTTGCATTCTGCAGCGTCGTGACCTCGTTGAACGGCGGATTGATGAAGGCGTTCTGCAGGAAGATCCCGACCAGCGGCTGGTCATAATAGAGACCGTAACCGGTGCGCAGGATTGTCTTGCCGTCCCCGAACGGATCGTAGGTCACGCCGAGGCGGGGCATGAAGTTGTTCTTGTCGGTTTTGTAGATCGACCTGCCATACGGCGACGTCTTCCCGGCGACGATAATCCCATTCAGCGGATCGCCCGTGTTGGCGATGAAGGACGCCGCCGTCGCGCTAAAGGGCGTTGGCGCTGCCGCCCGATTGTAACGGGAGAGATCGACGTTCGACAGGACGTTGTCTGCATCGGTCACCGCGGGATATATCGCATACCTGAAACCGTAATCGAGGGTCATTTTCGAGGTCACCCGGAGCGTGTCCTGCGCATACAGCTCATAGCGGTTGAACCGCAACTGGCTGAAAAGATCCGTGACGGTTTCGGTATATGTACAGGTGGCGCCGCAGGCGCCGTCCCGGTTGCCTGTGAGGAAGTTCTGAAACGCGGTGCGTCCACCAGCGGCTGCGAATGTGAAGCGGCCCTGCGTTTCGAGGTTGCCGTACTCGTTCTTCTGCTCGAATGCGAACAGCGCGCCAGCCTTCATCGCGTGTTTGCCCCGAATCCAGGTGGCGTTGTTGGCGAACGTGTTGTTGAAGTAATGGTTGCGGAACCCCTGCGTCGCGCCGAACGTCGATAATCCCGCTACCGCGACGACGGGAATGCGGTCCGAGTTGTTTTCGGCATAGAGCTCCGGGATAGAGATGCCGAACTGCGCGCGCGTGTTACGGACGAAGTCCGGCGTCGAGTTGGTGATGCGGTTGCTCGAGTACTGGTACTTGAATTCGTTGAGCAGCTTTCCGTGCGTCGTGCGCATCTCGACGGCGGCAACTTGACCCGGGACATCCGTATCAGTCGTGGCGACTTTCGGCACGGCGACGCCAAAGAACAACCCTCCAGGCTCTCGGGTGTGGCTCAGGTCGTGAGTGTAGCGGCCCGTCAGCTTCCAGTTCCGTTTGACTTCGTAATCGCCGCGGATGACTTCCTGACGGGTGTTGTTGATCGCAGGCGTCTCGTCCAGAAAGCTCCCGGCACCGAGATTTGGCGTGGGGTACACCGTGAGAAGCTTGAGGGCGTTCGGGTCGCGGTTTTCGGGCGCGACGTAGTTCGCGTTCGTCGGGTCGTTCAGCCACGCGAGCTGCGGCACTATTGCCGTCGTGCTGCCCGCTCGTTCGATTTTCCGCCACTCCTGAGACCAGAAGAAGAATGCCTTCTGCCGGCTGGGCAGCAGCGGACCACCGACGGTGTAGCCGTAATTGTTGTAGTCGAGCGGCGCGGGGCCTTTGCGAAAGTCGGCGTTCGAGCTGGAGTTTCGCAGGAACGAGTTCGCGTTCAACTTTTCGTCACGATAGAACTCGTATGCGGTCCCGCTGAATTTACGACCGCCTCCCTTTGTAACAATGTTGACCACCCCGCCGCCGCTGCGCGGCCATTCGGCCGCGAAGCTGCTCGTGATGATCTTGAACTCCTGGATCGATTCCAGTGTCGGCGTCGACAGCAGCGTGATGTTCGAGCCGACATCAACATTGGAGACACCGTCAACCATCCAGTTGACGGCGTTGCGCCGTCCGCCATTGATCGAGATGCTGATCGTGGACGTCAGGCCGACGCCCACTTCGTCGGATAAATCGCTCGACACGCCGGGAACGAGCGTCGCGAGCTGCACGAAATTGCGGTTGTTGAGCGGCAGCTCCTGCACCTGCGTCGGTCCCATGAGGTTCTGCACCTGCGGCGACGGCTGCACGAATTGTGATGCGGCGCTCACTTCCACGGTCTCGCTGACGGCGCTCACCCCGAGCTGCCCGTTCACCTCGAGACGGTCGTTCACGTGGAGCTGGATGCCTTTGACCGTCCGGGACTGGAACCCGCTCAGGGCGAAGGTGACTTCGTAGTCACCGGGCTGCAGCGACGGCGCCGTGTAGAGGCCGTTCTCGTTGGTGACGAATTCCTGGGTCGAGCCCGTCTGTATGTATTTGACCGTGACGGTCACGCCGGGCAGCACCGCACCCGTCTGATCCTTCACGGCCCCGGTGAGAGTTCCCGTGGTCTCCTGCGCACCGGCAACCGCGGTCGTCGCGCACACGAGTGCGGCGACCGCAATGGCGCCGCGCAACGCCTGCCCGATCCTGCATCGCATCATTCAATATCCCCCCGAAAATTGATGGTGACGCGCGAGAGCATATCATTATAATGACCAGGGTCAATGGCCGTTTTGAAGCGGGATACCCCCGTCCCTCTCTACCACCAGCTGAAGACCGCCATCCTGCGGGATATCGAGGCGGGACGCTGGCGGCCGGGAGAGCGCCTGCCCACGGAAGACGCGCTGATTGCGCGGTTTCATGTGAGCAAGATCACCGTCCGGCAGGCCCTCCGCGACTTGGCGCAGCTGGGATATATCCGTCGCGAGCAGGGACGCGGCACCTTCGTGCAGGGAGCCCCTCTCGAGGAAGGTCCGCGCGAACTGACAAGTTTCACGGGGGAAATGCGCGGCCACGGCTTCACCGCGTCGTCGCGCGTGCTGGAACATGGCCTGGTGCCCGCGCCGGCTGACATCGCGTTGAAGCTCGAGACCGCGGCGGGGGATTCGTTGTTCCGGCTTCGCCGGCTGCGGCTGGCGGACGGCGAGCCTATGGGACTGCAGACCGCGTACATTCCGCTGCACCTCGTACCGGGAATCGACGCGCTGTCATTCGTCGATTCGTCACTCTATGAAGTGCTCGCGTCCCGCTACGCGCTCTACCCCGCCGCCGCCCGGGAAACTCACCAGGCCGTTCCGGTTCCCGACGAAGCCGCGCAGTTGTTGCGCGTGCCCGCCGGTTCCCCGGCGTTATCGGCCGAACGGCTGACAACGTTGGCCGACGGCCGCCCGCTCGAGTACGTGCATTCGATCATGCGCGGCGATCGTTACAGAGTTGTGCTCGATCTGACGCCTGCGTCGCGTTGACAGCGGCGACTGCCGCTGTTACATTCGGCTGTTCAATGAATTGTGCTGATTCCGCGCGTGGCCGGTCGCTGGCCGCGGTGGCGATAGCCATCTGCGCCGCCCTGCTGTGCACGGACGCCGGCGCGCGCGCCCAGGCGCGCGCCACGGCCCCGCTGGAAATACGCGCGTTGTGGGTCCTCCGGTCGTCGCTCACGACGCCCGCGAGCATCGCGACGCTGGTGCACACCGCGCATGATCAAGGCTTCAACACGCTGCTCGTGCAGGTGCGCGGGCGCGCCGACGCGTACTACATCACCGACGTCGAGCCGCGCGCCCCCGATCTCGCCCGCCAGCCGGAGTCGTTCGATCCGCTCGCGACGCTGCTCGCGGAAGCGCGCGCGAGCGGCATCCGCGTGCACGCGTGGGTCAGCCTGAACCTCGTGTCGAGCGCGGTCGAACTTCCGGAATCCCCCGATCACCTCATTTACCGTCACCCGCAGTGGCTGATGATCCCGCGCGCGATCGCGCAGGACGTCGCGCGGCTCGATCCGGGCAATCCCGCGTACATCGGCAAGATTGCGCGCTGGGTCCGCGGTGAAAGCGAAACGGTTGAAGGACTGTACTCGACGCCCCTCCAGCCGGACGCCGCCGCGTATACCGAGCACCTCATCGCGGATCTCGCGCGCCGCTACGATCTCGACGGCATCCACCTCGATTACGCGCGCTTTCCGAACCAGCAGTTCGACTACAGCCGCTTCTCCATCGCGGAATTCCGCGCCGATATCCGGCCGCGCATGGCCGCGGACGCGCGTCGCGAGCTCGACGCGCAGGAAACCAACGATCTGTTCGCGTATCCGGATCGCTTCCCCGCCGAATGGGCGGCGTTCCGCCGCGCGCGCCTGACAGCGTTGATCGCCGGCGTTCGACAGGCGGTCCGCACCGCGCGTCCCGCCGCAATGGTGACGGCCGCCGTGTTTCCAGATTCGCAGGACGCCTTCGACGAGCGTCTCCAGGACTGGCGCGGCTGGCTCGGCGCGCATCTGATCGACGCGGTCGCGCCGATGGCCTACACGCAGGAGTCCGCGCGATTCGCGGAGCAGATCGCAGCGGCGCGCGACATCGCCGGTGGCGGGGCCGTGTGGGCGGGAATCGGCGCGTATCGCCTCACGCCCGCGCAGACCATCGAAAACATCCAGGCGGCGCGCCGTCTCGGCACGGCCGGCTTCGTCCTCTTCTCGTACGACAGCCTGACGGGACCAAAGCCGCCGGCGCCCGATTACCTCGCCACCGTCAGCCGCGCCGCGTTCACCGCCACGCGGCCGACAACCAATCCCGAAAAGTGACTCCCGGAAGGATCGTCGAGCGCGGGATCGAGCGCCGCGCCTTTCCTTCCGCCGTCGTCGAAGCAGGCCGGCGCGAGAGCGTCACCTGGCGGCAGGCGTTCGGACGCCTCACCTACGCGGAAGATGCGCCTGCGACTACGGAGGAAACGATCTACGACCTCGCGTCGCTCACGAAAGTCATCGCGACGGCGACGCGGGCCATGCAGGCCGTCGAGGCGGGCGCGCTCGCGCTCGACGATCGGGTTGCGAAGTACCTGCCTGACTGGCGTGGTATCGATCGGGAATCGGTGACGATCGCGGATCTGCTCGAGCATGCGTCGGGATTGACCGGGTACCTGCCGTTCTTCCGCGATCACCACGGCCGCGCGGAGTTTCAGCGCGCCATCTGCACGCTGCCGCTCGAGTACGCGCCACGCACGCAGTCGATCTACTCGGACCTGGGGTTCATGCTGCTCGGGTTCATTCTCGAGGACGTCGGATTGTCGCTCGAGGATTTGTCCTTCCGCCTAAAGGCGGAAGCTACAGGATCGGAAACGGAAGCTACCGGGTCAGAGGCGGAAGCTACACTTACCGAACACGGTAGCTTCCGCCTTCAGGCGAAAGATCGCGATCGTTGCGCGCCGACGGAGCTCGATCTGTGGCGCGGACGCCTGCTGCAGGGAGAAGTCCATGACGAGAACGCGTGGGCGCTCGGCGGCGTGGCGGGACACTCCGGGATGTTCGGTACTGCTGCTGCCGTTGGAACCTTCGCGCGCGATGTACTGAAAGG
>DASPXV010000150.1:0-7375 GCA_035637115.1 Vicinamibacterales bacterium | reverse complement strand
CCAGGGCGTGTCCTCCTTCAAGGTTTACCAGCAGATCTCCAAGGAGGCGCTGGCGGCTGTCATCGACGAAGCGCATCGCGTGGGGCTGCCCGTTACCGCGCACCTGCGCTCGGTCACCTGCCACGACGCAGTGGAGCTTGGTATCGATAACCTGGAGCATGCCTTCGGGCCATGTACGCGGCGGACGGCCGATAATCTCGGCGACGATCCGAACGGTCCACGCGCGCAGGCATTCATTCGATTGCTCATCGACCGGAAAGTCGTCCTGACCTTCACGCCGGTTGAGACCAATCGTCCACTCACCGAACGTGAGCTGCAGCTGCCGAACCCTACCGCGCGAGACATGTACCTCAGCAAACAGGCTGCTGCGCGCGAAGCCAACGTGCCTGCCGGCACGCTGGACCCTTCACTCAAAAGGCTGGACGGTCGATTGACGCTGGCATTCGCGCGTGCTGGCGGGCAGCTCGTGCTCGGCTCGGATCCTGGTTGCTGCGACGTCGCCCGGATGGCCGGCGTCAGCAATCACGACGCGATGAAACTCGCTGTAAAAACCGGGTTCACTCCGCTCGAGATAATCCGCATGGCGACAGTGAGTGGCGCGATCTTCCTCAAGATCCAGCAGCGCACAGGCAGTATCGCCGTTGGCAAGGAGGCCGACCTGCTCGTTGTGCGAGGTGACCCGTCAGTCACCATCGATGACATCGATAATGTGGAGATCACGTTTGCGAATGGCATCGCCCACGATCCGCAGAAATTGCTCGCCGCAGTCAAAGGGCAGGTGGGTTGGCGCTGAGGCGAGCGATTGATGCGACTGCGAGAGTTCACGGAGTACGTCGGCGTTGGCTCTTTATTGGCTGGGAGGCAGGGAGTCTTCAAGCGCACTTCACGAATCACCGATAAAGACGGGCCTCGGCTGGTGATCGTCGAGGGCATATCACCCGTGCTCGTCGGCATCGCGGCCGGAACAATCGCCGCGCTCACGTCGGCGAGGGTGATTAGAACGCTCGTCTTTGGCGTGAGCGCATCAGATCCGGGGACACTCGCCGCCGTGGGGGCCACGCTGGCTCTTGTTGCGTTGATCGCCAGTCTGGTGCCCGCGTCCCGCGCCTCGCGGCTGGACCCGGTGAAAACATTGCGCGCGGAGTAGGGAACGTGTCCTTGCGATGAGAGCATCAGCATCTCGGGATGGGGAGCTGCCGACAGCGCTGGAGTGTCGGCGTCCGTCAAAACAAGAGACGCGTCGCGCGGGCGGCCATCCTGCTGACGGGACGAACCGATCTCCGCTAGACTGCCGCGGGAGCAATCCAGTGAAGCTGTGGACGCGGTCGCCGGTTTCGGCCTTCGTGCTGATCGTCTGCGCCACGCTCGTCTCGGCACGCCAGGATCGCGTCGACCTCGTTTTCACGAGGGTCCGAGTCTTCGACGGCGTGCATGTGATACCACTCGCGACCGTTGCCGTCGACAAGGGCATCATTACGTCCGTGGACCGTGAGCAGCGCCCGGTCTCCGCTTCGACGCACATCGACGGAACCGGCCTGACGCTCCTGCCGGGCTTGATCGATGCTCACGTGCACATCTCCGGCGATCGCGATTCGCTTCGAGATGCTGTGCGTTTTGGTGTGACAGTGGCTGTCGATTTGTTCGAACGCCTGCCCCATCGAATGCAGGCGCTGCGTCGCGCGCTCGCGGCGGACGCGTCATGCGCACAGGCGGACTACTTCAGCGCTGGCGCTGGGGCGACCGTCAAGGGCGGGCATGCGTGCTGCTCCGACGGAGAACCGACAATTGCGGTACCAAGCGAAGCAGACCAATTCGTTCACGATCGCGTCGCCGAAGGGTCCGAATACATCAAGATCATCGTTGAGCGTGGGTTCGAAGGGCGGCCGCTGCCGACGCTCGATCCGCCAACGGTGAAGGCGCTGATCGATGCGGCACACCGCAATGCCAAACTGGCGATCGCGCACGCCACTGCGCCGGACGACGTGCGCATGGTCGTCGAAGCCGGTGTGGACGGGCTGGCGCATCTGTGGGTGAGTTCTCGGGGCAAACCAGGAGACGACGATCGGCTCATCGAATTGATCAAGGCGCATGGCGTCTTCGTGATTCCAACGCTGACGATGATCGAAGCGCTCACGACTGAAGATGGGAGCGCTTCCCTGCTCGGCGATGCGAGACTCGCACCGCTCCTCACAGCGCGAGGAAGAACGAGTCTGCAGCCAAGTCGCGCCGGCTCGTTGCGAGACTCCATGGAAACGTACTTCGACAACGTACGAAAGCTCAGTCGTGCGGGCGTTCCGATCCTCGCGGGCACCGACGCGCCGAATGCCGGCGTTGGCCACGGGATCAGTCTCCATCGAGAGTTGCAGCTCCTCGTCAAGTCGTCCATACCACCGCTCGAAGCGTTGAAAGCCGCTACTTCATCATCCGCGTCCGCCCTCCGTCTGAACGGACACGGCGCGATCGTGCCGGGTGCGCGAGCGGACCTGGTGCTGGTGAAGGGAGATCCCACGATGGATATTCTCGCAACGCGGAATATCGTGTCGGTCTGGAAGTGCGGTCAGCAGATCGATCGGCAGCCTCGCGACAGGCAATGAACGGCGGGCGGACCAATCAAGAGCGCCGCGGCTTGCGCGTTCTTTGCGGCCGAGCCGCGGGCAGTACGTCGAACCCGGCCTGGCGAAAGTGACCATCGGTGGTGATCACGGTGGTCAGCCTCAACTCGCGCATAACGGCGAAGCTCGTGCAGTCCGTGAAGGACAGGTCCTTATCGCGATACTGGAAAAAGAGGCTCCGCGCCCGTTCGAAACGATCGTTCTCGACCCGCTCCCATCGCAGTCGGGCGCTGCCATCGATCTGCTGCCACCATGCGTTCGCAGCTGCGAGCCCCAGGCGAAATCGAATCAGCGTCAGCGTCTCATCGACGACGAAGTCAGTCGTGATCAAGATGCGGCCGGCCTCAAGCGTCGCGTCACGGCCGGCAGTGCAGGCCACATGTGCCGGATCGCCCCGGTCCGCACAGGCCATCCAACCGCCTGTATCGACGAACACGGCGTTCATCGCGGGTACAAGATCGCGTCGTGATCGACAGAGGTACGTCCGTCATCCGACGAACCCACCGGTTGGGCACGATAGAGCGTGTCGTCCGCGAGCGAAATCGGTGCGCTGCCTTGGTCGTCGACTGGCACAATCTGAAATGCAGGCCGGCTGCGGTAGATCACCGTAAACCGCGTGCCCTTGCGCACACGCTCGACGACGTCGGGAAGCGTCGCCCGCAGTCGTTTCGCATTGATCGGAACATTCATACAGCCGTCCTCAATGGTTAACTTAAGTTAACCATTGATTTTGGCCGAGTGTCAACGAGGGACTTGCGGCACGGAAAATGGTTGAGATGGCTCCTCGGGCTGGACTCGAACCAGCAACCCTCCGGCGTTGATGCAGGTGTTATTTCTCGATGGCTCTTCGTTGGTTTAGCCGCTGCGAGAACCTGCTGATGCCCGGTGTTCGGGAGCGAATTGTTCACGAATTGTTCATGGCCGGTTCAAATCGGGGGCTCGCAACCAGCGGTACTTGCAGCTGTGGAGCGCGAATGAATAGACGAGCCGGCGTGCACCAAAGACTCCGGCGAAATGCGCGAGCGAAGGCGAGCGCCACACCAACGGAGCGGGGCGCAGACCCCCCGCAAGTGAGTGCGTAAGGGGTCCGCCAACGAAGTCTCCGGATCACAGTGATAACACCTATAATCCGGTATCCACATGGCATTCGAGCCCGGTGCACGGCTCGACGACTACGTCTTGCTCCAGCCGCTCGGCTCTGGAGGGATGGGTGAGGTCTGGCTCGGGCGCGACAGCCGTCTCTCGCGCCGGGTCGCTCTCAAGCTGCTCCCACCAGATCTAACCCGCGACCCAGTCCGGATTGCGCGGTTCGAGCAGGAAGCGCGCGCCGCCTCTTCGCTCAATCATCCGAACGTCTGCACCATCCTCGCGCTCGGTCACACGCCGGATGGGCAGCGTTACATCGCGATGGAGTACATCGAGGGTGAGACGCTCCGGGCACGTCTGATCAGGTCGCGCCCGACGATCCGCGAATCGATCGACATCATCACGCAGGTCGCCTCAGCCCTCGCCGCCGCGCATGCGGCCGGCATCGTCCATCGCGACATCAAGCCCGAGAACGTGATGATGCGACCCGATGGCGTCGTCAAGGTGCTCGACTTCGGCCTCGCGAAGCTCACGCCGCTCGGCTCCGACGTGGGGACCGACTGCACACGGACGCTGCTGCAGACGAGCGTCGGCACCGTCATCGGTACCGTGGCGTACATGTCCCCGGAGCAGGCCAGAGGTCAGGACGTGGATGGCCGGACAGACGTCTGGTCGCTGGGCGTCGTATTGACGGAGATGCTGGCAGGGCGCCTGCCCTTTGACGGGCAGAGTCCGACCGACGTGCTCGCGGCGATTCTGGAGCACGACCCGCCACCCCTCACCGCAGACGTCCCGTCCGAACTGCAACGGATCGTCGGGAAAGCGCTGAAGAAGGATCGCGAGCAGCGCTACCAGGTGATGAAGGACCTGCAGCTCGATCTCGAGGCGCTGCGGGACGACCTGAAGCTCGCGGCGAGCCAACGGACCAGCGCCGCGAGCCCGACCGGCGATTGGCCCGCTGGCCGTCTGACCAACGGCCTTGGCGGACCACAGCGTGGCGCGAACGTCATCGGGAAGATCACGGAGCACCCAGTTGCGGCGGCTGCCATGATCGTCATTCTCGTTGCCGCGGCCGCAGGCGGCTGGTGGAGCAGAGATCTGAAGAGGGCGCAGAGTCAGTCGCCTCCAGGCGGCGCGGTCCTGCCAGCGCTGACCCGCCTCACGTTCGACGCCGGGCTGCAGACCGACGTCACCTGGTCGCCGGACGGTCACGCGATCGCGTACGCCTCCGACAAGCGAGGCAACTTCGACATCTGGGTGCAACGTGTCGAAGGGGAGGATCTGATTCAGCTCACAAAATCAACAGCACAGGACACGCAACCGACCTGGTCGCCTGATGGTCGCACGATCGTCTTCCGTTCCGAGCGCGACGGAGGTGGTCTGTTCGTCGTGCCGGCGAGCGGCGGCGCCGAACGCCGGCTGACGTCGTTCGGCGTCCGGCCGAAATGGGCGCCTGATGGCTCGCAGATCCTGTTTTCGGCCAGCGACGTCCTGGCCGGCGGAGTGGCATCCCCGCTCTACACGGTTCGTCTCGACGGTAAACCGCCGGAGCAGGTGCTGCAGCCATTCCTCAAGAATCTCCGCACGGGTCTTGGCGGGATGCTCGATTGGAACTGGTACCCGGACTCCCGCCATGTCTCGGTGCTGGGCGTGGTCCCGGACCAGGGCTTTGGCGTGTACACGGTGCCCCTCACAGGCGGTTCGGCGACGCTGTTGAAATACACCCCGGAAGGAGGACGGTGGACTGCCTTTGCCTGGGCGTCCCCAACGACGTTGGTCGTCGATTGCGACAACAAAGGTGTGCACAGCGTGGTCAGGCTCACGATCGATCCAACGGCGATGGCCGTGCTGGCGACCGACCGTATGACGATGGGCGACAGCTGGGAGTCGCGGTTAGCGCTCTCGCGCGATGGCCGACGTCTCGCGTTGACGATCTCGACGATGTCGCAACGCCTCTGGGCCTTGCCGCTCGACGTCGCGACCGGCCGGATCACGGGCGACGGACGACCAGTCAGCGATGACACGGGACTGGCCACAACATCGGATCTGGCGCGCGGCGGCGGCAAGGTCGCGTACACGCTCGCACGGGCAGGCACCGAACGGACGGAATTGTGGACGACGGATCTCGGGACAGGTCAGAGCCGGTCGCTGACCCGCGATGATCAGCACCGTGAATTTCCTCAGTGGTCCCATGACGCAACCCGGCTGGCGTACCGGTGGGTACGGCGAACGAGTGACGGGCCGGACGAAATGGGCCTTGCCGTCCGGCGTACCGACACCAACGAGGAGGAGCTCATCGCGACGCCACGAACCGACGCCTTCGTCACCCCGTGGGACTGGTCGCCCGACGGGCAGTCGGTCCTCGTGTCTTCCGGCCCCATGCCTTTCCTGGGACGCGCTTCCCTGGGTCTCTGGCCGCTGGCGGCGGCGCCGCATGCGGAAGCCGGCGTGAAGGTGTTGGCCGCCGACAGCAGCTATGCCGTGTGGCAGGCGAAGTTTTCGCCCGACGGACGCTGGATTTGTTTCGCGGCCGTCGACGCCAGGGAGCCCGGCAGCGACGTGATCTTCGTGATACCGAGTGCGGGTGCCGATCGAAGCCGCTGGACGGCACTGACGAGCCCGCCCGGCTGGGCCGACAAGCCGCGGTGGTCTTCCGACGGCCAATTCATCTACTTCGTCAAGGCGGATTCGTTCTTCAACGTCTGGGCCGTTCGGTTCGACGGTGCCACGGGCAAGGCCGTTGGCGCGCCCTTTCAGGTGACGCGGTATGACAGCCCGCGACACCAGCTGTCCCCGAGATTTGGGGCAGCAGAAATCGGCGTTGCGGCGGAGCGGCTGATCCTGACGATCATGGAGCAGACAGGCAACGTCTGGATGCTCGACGGCCCGGAACGCTGAGGAGCAGATCAAATCTGCTTCCGTACGAGCCAGGACCCGGGCGTGTCCTGAGACTGCGCCAGCGCGGATGCGGTGAATGCAAGCGACAGAAGGGCGGCAAGGCCATGTGGCGAGCGGGCGAAGCCACGAGCGAGTGACGGTCCAAGGGTCCGGGCACGAACTCTCGCGGACTGCGGGCGAGATTCGAAATCAGCAGCACACACCGAATCGCGGCGAGCGAAGCGAAACCGCGCACGCGAACGGAGCGAGCCGGCGAAGCGGCGAGCGAGAGAGTGTGTAAGGGATCCGGGGGCAAAGCCCCCGGATCAAGATGGTTGCCGGGGCGTGCAGCCGGCGGTACTTGCAGCTGTGGAACTGGGCACCCTGAGGCGAGGCTTGGCCGCTGTGCGTATCAGAAACGCGGTGCGCGTTGTCTGGATTGAGGTTACCGCCAGTCTCGAATAGGCTCACCTCGTGGTGTGTGTCGTCGTCTCTCTGGCCTACTCGCTTCGGTTGGTGATTCGGTCCCGCGCCTCGCTGCATCTGGAAATCATCGCGCTCCGACACCAGCTGGCTGTCGTCAACCGATCGCGGCCGCAACGACTGCGGCTCAGCCCTGCCGACCGACTGCTGTGGGCGTGGCTGTCGCAGGCATGGCGCGGCTGGCGCACGGCCGTCCACATTGTCAAGCCGGAGACCGTCATCGCATGGCACCGCCGCGGCTTTCGCCTGTTCTGGACCTGGACGAGTCGAGAACGTGCTGGGCAGCCGGCTGTGCCAGCAGACATGCGCACCCTGAT
>DASPXV010000149.1:0-46823 GCA_035637115.1 Vicinamibacterales bacterium | reverse complement strand
GACGACCTCCGTCTCTCCATCGCGCAGCTCGAACAGGAGATCGATGCGGATCTGCGAGCTGCGCGCAAGCGGTGGCGTTATCGCCTCGAGGCGGGACGCGTGCGGTTCGAGCGCGAAGCGCGGATCGCGCAGAAGCGGCTGAAGCAGAAGCTGCCGTCGTTCCTGCGCGAGAGCCATCCGCTCAACGTGCTGACCGCTCCGGTGATCTACTCGCTGGTCGTCCCGGTCGCGCTGCTCGATCTGTGGGTGAGTGCGTATCAGGCGGTGTGTTTCCGCGCCTATGGCATCGCGCGCGTGCGCCGTTCGTCTTTCATCGTGATCGATCGGCATCATCTCGCTTACCTGAACGGCATCGAGAAGTTGAACTGCATGTTCTGCAGCTACGCGAACGGCGTGTTCGGGTACGTGCGCGAGATTGCCGGCCGCACCGAGCAGTACTGGTGCCCGATCCGCCACGCGCGGCGGACTCGCGGTCCGCACGCGCACTACCGCGACTTCGTCGAGTACGGAGATGCGAACGCGTACCGGCAGGAGCTGGAGCAACTGCGCGACGACCTGAAGCCTCGCGCGATCGGCCGCTCGGACTGACGGTTTTTCGGCGGCGATCGGCTCGAAACGCAATAACGGGCCGCGCGACGAAGGCACGCTCCTTGCGGACGTGGACCGCATGAGAGCAGCCATCTTTTATGCTACCCGCGAGGGGCAGACGCGCCGCATCGCGACGCGCATCGCCGACGACCTCAGGCTCCGCGGTGCGGAGGTCGACGTGTTCGACGTCCGCACCTGCGGCCCCATCGACCTGTCGAACTACTCAACCGCGTGCGTCGCCGCGTCGGTACACGTCGGCCATCATGAGCGCGAGATGATCGCGTTCGTCAAACGCCACCGCGAGGATCTCGAAAGACTGTCGGCCGCGTTCGTGTCCGTCACGCTCAGCGAGGCGACCGTCGAAGATCCGAAACGTACGGAGGCGGAGCGCCGGCAGGCGGCAGCCGACACGCAGCGAATGATCGACGTGTTCGCGGAAGAAACCGGCTGGCATCCCGATCGGACGCTCGCTGCGGCCGGCGGACTCGCCTACAGCAAGTACAACATCTTCGTGCGTTTCATCATGACGCGCATCGCGCGCAAGGCCGGTGCGCCCACCGACACATCCCATGATTACGAGTTCACCAACTGGGCGGCGGTTGACCGCTTCGCTGGAGAACTCGTGGAGGTGCCGCGGTGAAGACCTTTCCCGCGTGGCTCGCAATCGCGGCGCTGATCTCGAGCGCATCCTGTGGCCTGGCCATGCGCCCCGTCCGGCTCGACGCGAGCCGCGCGACGTGGGAAAGCCTGGCCGGCGAGTGGCGCGGTGAGTACACGATGACGGGGCACGATCGCCGCGGCCTCATCGCATTCCGGCTGAACGCTGCCGAGCAGCAGGCGGCGGGGGACGTGCTGATGATTCCGGAGCGCGCGGCATGGCCGTACGAGCCGATGTCGCACTCGGATCCTCGAGCTCCGTTTCAGACCGAGCGAACGAGCCAGTTGCTCACGATCCGTTTCGTCAGCGCCGATCGCGGCATGCTCCGTGGGACGATGGCCCCCTACTGGGATCCGGATCGCGAGTGCCAGGCGTGGGTCTCGTTCCTTGGCTCTATCGACGGCAGCACCATCGCCGGCTCGTTCGTCAGCGTCTGCGCGGATGGCGTACGCACCTTGAACGGACGCTGGAAGGTGGAACGAAGGCGTGGCTGACGCGAACCGCATGACGACAACGCCGACGACGAGTCGCAAGGTTGTCTACTGGCACCAGGATTTGCCACCGCTGAGCGCGGACGTGTGCGGCGCCGACGTCGTCGAAGCGAGGAGTCATCGCGTGACCGGCAGCCTGTCTCGGCGCGACGACGCGTGGGAGCGGTGCCATGCCGATCTGATGGACCGGGCGCGCGTGACGCTGGAGCAGGAAGTGGCGCGGCGCGGTGGCGACTACGCGCGCGTGAAGGACGAACGCATCGACACGCGCCGCGACGAAGCGAAGGATGAAACCTGGCTCTACGGACGCTTCCGCTACGTGTTGTACCGCGAGCTTACGCCGACAGCGCCATAGAGCCCGCGAACACTCGCATCACCGTCCCGCTTGGGTGATGACGACGACCTTGTCGCGCACCGTGATGTGCCCGACTCGGGCCGACGCGCCGTCGTTGGCGGCAACCGTGAACGAGACGGGATTGTCACCCGCACGCGGCATGTTTCCGGCGATCGTGATCCACGGGACGTCGGCTTGCGCCGTCCAGATGCACCGGTCCTGCGTGGCACCGCCGCACGTATTCGGCAGGCTCTGCTGGATGACGTCGAACATCGCCGAGCCGCCCGCCGCTCCAATGCTGATGTCGGTGCGGCTGACCGCATAAACACATCCGGCCTGCGCCACGTGAATGTTCTGTCCCTCGGTCGGCGTCGGCCAGCGCACCATCACGATGCCCGAACGCGGTGCATCGTAATTGTCCGAATAGGTCATGCTGATGGTGGCCGGCCCGGTGCCGGACGCACTGCTCGCGACGCCGAGCCAGGCGGAATCCGACGTGACCGTCCACCGGCAACTCGCCTGCGTGGTCAGTGTGGCGGTCAGCGTGCCGGCGGGCATACACGGCTGGAACGCGACGGGCGCCACCGTGTACCCACACGCTCCGGCGTCGCCGGATTGCTTGACAGAAAAGGTGCGGCCGCCCACCGTGATGGCACCGGAGCGTTCCGCCGTGTCGAGATTTCTCGCGACGGCATAAGCGACCGTGCCGTTGCCGGAACCCTGCGCCTCAGTCGTAATCGTCAGCCACGACGCGTCGCTGACGGCTGTCCAGGTGCATGAGGCGGGCGCCGTGACGGCGAAGGTTCCCGGCGCCGCATCCTTGTTGTAAACGGCCGTTTCAGGAGAGATCTGGTAAGTGCAGACGGTCGGCGCGACCCCGTCTTGCGTGACGGTGTGCGTCTGGCCGCCGATCGTCAGCGTGCTGTTCCTGGATGTTGACGCGGAATTGGCCGCCACCGTATACGTGACGGTCCCCGGTCCGCTTCCCGTGCCGCCGGCCGTTACCGTGATCCACGCGGGCGCTCCGGTGGCGGTCCAGATGCAACCCTGGGCGGTCGTGACCGAGACGTTCCCAGTGCCACCCTGGTTGCCGAACGAGAGATTGGCGGGCGCGATGACGAACGAACATACCGGCGACGGTTCGGTCGGTGAATCGTCGTCGCGGGCGCACCCGGGACCTGCTGCGTAGACGAGGGCGAGCAGGGCGCAGAACATGAGAGCTCTCTTGAACACGACATACCTCTGAATCCACGGACAGCAAGCGAGGAGCCAGACTGATTGCGTGTTGTGCCAGGAGAAATGGACGCGTGAATGTCGGGACGTCGCCGCAGTGCCGACTTTTCGGTAACGGCATCTCCGCCCGCCACTGACCAGTTACGCGGAGATCCGGCAGCCGCGCGAGTGCGGCTGCGAGCGCCGGGCGCGAGCCTCGGCTCGGCACCAGCAGATCGGCGCCGCGCCGCTCGCGTGTGCGCCGATCGTGACGCACGCGCGAGGCGGTCATCGAGGCGAAAAGACACGCGCCACAACGAAGCGAAGGACGAAACCTGGCTCTACGGACGCTTCCCCGCTACGTTGTTTATAGCGAACCTGTCACGCGCTGACGGCGAGCGGCGCCGCAGGATCCGCCGTTGCGGGAACGGCCTCGTCCGCGTCGTGCGCGTGGTCCTGCAGGCCGCACCGCGTGATGCGATCGCCGAGCGTCGAGCGCTTGATGCTCAGGAGCTCAGCCGCGCGCGACTTGTTGCCGTCGCTGACCTTCAAGGCCCACGAGATCAGGTTCGACTCGACCTCGCGCAGGCGATCGTCGAGCGATACGGCGCTGGGCTCGCCGATCGTCAGCTCCGCCGCCGCGGGCGCCGGCACCGGATCCCCCGCGCCGAAAAGCACGCCGGCCGCGAGGCAACCCGTGCGCACCGTCCCGCAGGTGCACGTCTGCACGATGCGCTCGCACGAGTTCTCGAGCTCACGCACGTTGCCCGGCCAGCGATACCGTGAGAACGCATACCGGACGGCCGGCGAGACGACGGGCGCGTCCACGCCCCGCGCACGGGCGAATCGCTTGAAGAAGAAGTCGGTGAGGACCGTGATGTCTTCGCGACGCTCCCGCAGCGGCGGCAGCACGATCGGCAGCACGTTGAGACGGTAGTACAAGTCCTCGCGGAAGTTTCCCTCCGCCACCATCTTCTTGAGATCGCGCTTCGAGCCGGTGATGACCCGGACGTTGACGTTGATCGAACGCGTCCCGCCGACGCGCTCGACGGTGCGGTTCTGGATGGCGCGCAGCAGCTTCACCTGCATCGACAGCGGCACGTCGTCGATGTCGTCGAGGAACAGCGTGCCCCCTTGCGCCATCTCGAAGCGCCCCGGCTTGTCCTTGATGGCGCCGGTGAACGCCCCGCGCTCGTGGCCGAAGAGCTCCGTCTCGATCAGGTTCTCGGAAAACAGCGCGCAGCTGACGGCGACGAACGGCTGGTGCCGGCGGCTGCTCGAATGGTGCAGGAGGTTCGCGATCACTTCCTTGCCCGTGCCGCTCTCGCCGGTGATGATCACGCTGCTGTCGCTCTTGCTGACCACTTTCACGAAGTCGAAGATCGCGCGCATCCGCGCGCTGTGACCGACAACGATGTTGTCGGGCGAAAACGACGCGGGGCTTCTCATACGACCACCAGTTCCTCGAATTCCTTGATTTCGTCGCGCAGCGCCATCTCGACGCCCATGTACAGAGTCATGTGGGCGCTTGGGCACCCGGCGCACATGCCGGTCAGCCGCACGTGCGCGGTGTTGCCCTGGACGTCCACCAGCTCGATGTCACCACCGTCGGCCTGCATCATCGGACGGATGCGGCCCAGGACCGATTCAACCTGATCGCGGGAAACCATGATGTTTGCTCCTGACGGGAATCCGTAAGAGCAACAGGTATGCCGGGAAGGATGTGAGGAATTTCCTTTGTTTTCGCGCAAATCGCCGCGCGGCACGGCGGTTGCTCAGAAAGAACCCCGGGGAATTTCCCGCCGGGTGCGGGATTGTCCGCAGCTGCAGGCCTGCGAAGTGCGAACCGCTAACTGCTAACTGCCTTATCCAGCCCGAACTTCTCGATCCGGTAGCGAATCTGGTCCCGGTTCAATCCGAGCAACGCCGCAGCCTTGGTCTGGTTTCCTGCGGTCCGGCGCAAGGCCTGGACGACGAGCTCGCGCTCCAGCGTGTCGAGGTTCACTCCGTCGCGCGGCAGTTCCATCGTCTGCGCCGTGGATG
Organism: Vicinamibacterales bacterium; assembly: GCA_035637115.1. GTDB lineage: Bacteria > Acidobacteriota > Vicinamibacteria > Vicinamibacterales > 2-12-FULL-66-21 > JAICSD01. The sequence continues at coordinate 41,497 of DASPXV010000149.1, read as the reverse complement.
CGCGGGCAGCGGTCACGGGCAGCAAATCAGGGGTGAGATATTCCCCCTCGGCGAGCAGCATCGCGCGTTCGACCGCGTTGCGCAGCTCTCGAATGTTCCCCGGCCAGCGATATGCCTTGAGCAGCTCCAATGACTCCGGCGTCACGCCGCGAATGTTCTTGCGGAACTCGCGGTTGAAGATGTCAATGTAGTAATTGATGAGGAGCGGGATATCGGACGGGTGCTCGCGCAGCGGCGGCAGCATGATCTGCATCACGTTGAGGCGGTAGTACAAGTCCTCGCGGAAGTGGCCGCTTTTCACGGCCTCCTCGAGATCGCGGTTCGTCGCCGCGATCACGCGAACGTCGACGCGCACGTCACCCGAGCCCCCCACGCGTTTGAACGCCTTCTCTTCGAGAAAGCGCAGCAGCTTGGACTGGAGCGCCGGTACCATCTCGCCGATTTCGTCGAGGAACACCGTGCCGCCATCGGCCGATTCCAGCAACCCGATTTTCTGCTGCCGCGCATCGGTGAACGCGCCCCGCTCGTGGCCGAACAGCTCGCTCTCGAGGAGCGCGTCCGGCAGCGCCGAGCACGTGATGTTCATGAACGGCTTCGGCGCCCGCTCGCTGTTGTAATGGATCGTTTTCGCGGCGAGATCCTTTCCCGTTCCGCTTTCGCCGCGCAGCAGCACGGTGGATGCCGGGCTCGACGCCACCTTCTGCAGCAGCGCTTTCAACGACGTCATCGGCGCGGAGTCGCCGACGATGCGATTGATCGCGTACGGCTCGGAGCGCGAGGCGCGCAGCGCCTTCACCTCCCGGCGGAGCTGCGTGGTCTCCAGCGCCTTCTGCACCACCAGCGCGAGCTCGTCCAGATTGAACGGCTTGTTCGCGTAGTGATATGCACCCTGCTTCATGGCTTCAACGGCCGTCTCGATCGACGAGAACGCCGTCAGCAGGATCACGGGCACGTCGGGATCGTGTGCCTTCAGCGTCCTGAGGACCTGCAGCCCGTCGGAATCGGGCAGCTTGTAGTCGAGGAGGACAAGATCGATGTCCGGACCAAACCGCGCGATCGCGGCCTTCGCGGTTTCGGCTTCGACAACAACGTGGCCGTCCTGGGACAGCCGTTCGGACAGAGTCCAGCGGATCAGCGACTCGTCGTCAACGACGAGGATCGTGGCGGGCATTCCGTTAATTATGGCTTAGGCGGCCGCGCCCGCGGCCTGGACCAGGCTGATCATGCTGACCATGTCGAACGGCTTCGAGACGGTGCTGAAGGCGCCCGCGGTGATCGCCTCGTGGAGCAGCTCCGGGCTGCCGTGGGCGGTCATGACAATGACGCGGCAGGCGGGGGCCTCGCGCTTGAAGCGCCGCAGGAGCCCGAGGTCGTCGGAATCCGGCAGGCGCACGTCGAGCAGCGCCACGGCGATCGGCGTGCCGTTGAGCGACGCCAGCGCCTCGCGCGCCGTGCCCGCTTCGATCACTTTGTAGCCTGCGCTTTCGAGTCCTTCGCGCACGGCCCAGCGTATCAGCGGCTCGTCGTCGACGACCAGGATGGTTTGCATTGCGAATAAATTCGGGTAGATCGCGGGTTTTTCCCCGCTCATAACCGCTTGCGGCCCTCGTGCCCCAGCGAATAGCATCGGGACGACACCCTCAATTCATTACTGATGCCACTCTTCCAGCCGGCGCGTGTTGCTGTTTCGGACAGCGACCGACGCCTCGTCGTTTACGCGGTCTGTCTCGCCGCCGCGATCTTCATTCTCGATCTCGAGGTCCCGCTCGGAATCGCGGTCTGCGCGCTGTACGGCGTGGTCGTGCTGTTCGGCCTTTTCATCACCGCGCGCGGATTCGCGCTGTGGATGGCCGGCTTCGCGACGCTCCTGACGACGCTCGACGCCGCGCTCTCCCCGCCCGAGCTCGTGACGACGAATGCAATACTCAATCGTGCGCTGACCATCGTCGGCATCTGGGTCACTGCGTGGCTGGTCTCGAAGTTCGCGAAGACCGGCCGCGCGCTCGACCGCTCGATGAAGGATCTCGCCGATACCAACTTCGCCCTGAATCAGGCCGCGATCGTGGCGACGACGAGCGTGACGGGAGAGATCACGTTCGTGAACGACAAGTTCGTCGAGATCTCGAAATACCCGCGCGAGGAGTTGATCGGGCAGGACCACCGGATCATCAATTCCGGGTATCACTCGAAGGAGTTCATCCGCGACCTCTGGCACACGATCGCGAACGGCCGGATCTGGCGCGGCGAGCTGCGCAACCGCGCGAAGGACGGGACGATCTACTGGGTCGACACGACAATCGTGCCGTTCCTCGACGAGCGCGGCAAGCCTTACCAGTACATGGCGATCCGCTATGACATCACGGATCGCAAACGGTCGGAGGAGCGGCTGCGCGAGCAGGCCGCGCTCGCGCGGCTCGGCGAGATGGCGGCGGTGGTGGCCCACGAGGTCAAGAATCCGCTCGCCGCGATGAAGGGAGCGCTGCAGGTGATCGGCGGCCGCATGCCTCCCGAGGGACGGGATCGTGCCATCATCGGCGATGTCGTCGCGCGCGTCGATTCGCTGAACGACATCGTCCAGGACCTGCTGGTGTTCGCACGGCCGCGCGAGCCGCAGCTGACGCCGGTGCCCGTAGCGGAGCTGATCGAGAGCACCGCCGCATTACTGCGGAAAGATCCCGTGTATGCCTCGGTGAACGTGCACTTGTCCGGCGCGCATCCGGTCGTGCAGCTCGACGTCGAGCAGATGCGGACGGTGTTCCTGAACCTGCTGCTGAATGCGGCGCAGGCGACCGGTCCGGGAGGTCGGGTGGATGTCACGATCTGCGTCGATGACCTGGCCGCGACGATCGCGGTCGCGGACAACGGGCCCGGGATTCCGCCCGACGTGCGGGAGAAGATCTTCGAGCCGTTCTTTACGACGAAGCATCGCGGCACGGGTCTCGGCCTGCCGACTGCGCGGCGCGTCGTCGAGCGCCACCGCGGCACGATCGGCGTCGAATGCCCGCCGCCGGGCGGCACCATCGTGACCGTTACGTTACCGATGCAGTAAGCAACGCTTCGATGGGGATCGGCTCGACGAACTCACGCTGCGGGTGCCGCACCGTGAGCACCGGGCATGGCGCGCGCCGAATCACCTTCTCGGCGATGCTGCCAAGCAGCATGTGCGTCACGCCGCCGCGGCCGTGCGTGCCCATCACGATCAGATCCACGCTGTGCTCGACCGCGTAGTGGAGGATCTCGGCGTACGGCCAGCCGATGGTGGCGGCGACCGTCACGCGTCCGGCGTCAGCGGCGGGAATCGACCGGGCCAGCCGCTCCTTTGCTTCTTTCTGCCACTTGTCCACGACCTCGAACAGCGGCGCTGAGAAACCTTCCGCCGCCCACGGCTGCGTCAATGGATCCTGGACGACGTGCAGCAGGTGGAGCGTCGCGTCGAAGCGGCGCGCCAGCTCGAGGCCATACCGAAGAGCGGCGTCAGAGCACTCGCTGAAATCCGAGGGAACCAGAATCGTCTTGAGATTGATCATGGTCATCACCTCAATGCCGAATTCGCCGTCCTGCCGGTGCGATGCGCGCGGAGCCGACGCGAATGCGGACGTCGGCGATGACGGCGCCCGCCGGCAGGACCATCACAGGATTCAAGTCCATCTCGCGGATCTCAGGGCACTCGTGCAGCAGCTGCGACGCCCTGACGAGCAGCCGGCGGAACGCGGACTCGTCCGATGCCGGCGTCCCGCGGAAGCCACGCAGGCGGACGCGCCCTTTCACGCGCTCCACGAGCGCGCGCGCGTCGCACTCGGCAAGCGGGCACATCGCAAACGCGGTGTCGTCCAGCACGTCGACCAGGACTCCGCCAGTGCCGCACATCACGACCGGTCCAAACGCCGGATCGTTCACACCGCCCACGACCATCTCGATGCCGCCGGTAATCATCGGCTGCACGAGCACGGCATCGATCCGATCGCCGAGCGTGGTCGCGAGCACCGCGAACGCATCGCGGACCGCCTGCTCCGACGCGAGGTTGACGCGGACGCCCCCCACGTCGCTCTTGTGCACGATGTCCTTGCCGACCGCCTTGAGGACGGCAGGGAATCCGACTTCCCGTGCCGCCGCTACGGCCTCCTCTGCGCTGCCTACCGTTCGGGAGCGCACCACGGGCATGCCCGCAAGACCGAGGAGCGCTTCGCATTCGACGGGTGTGAGCCATCGTTCGTGCGGCGTCGCCGTCGCGTCGATGAACGCCCGGACCTTCGTGCGCACGTCCTCGCACAATGGTTCGACGGTCTGGATTGGGTTGCGCAGCCATTCGCCATAGCGCGTGACATGCGCGAGCGCGGTCGCCGCGGCTTCAGGAAATGCAAAAGAGGGAACGGGGGCGAGCTGCGGGCGCAGTCCGTGGGTTCCAAGGAACGTCGCGAGCATCGGCTTCGCGATCTGCGCGGCGGCTCCGCGAATCGCTGCGGCAACCGCTTCCGGCTCGGTGACGAGCGGCGGAATGAAGATGGCGATCACACTGTCAATCGACGGATCGGCCGCGACAACTTCAAGCGCGCGCCGATACTGCTCTGGCGTCGCCGAAGCGATCATATCCACGGGGTTGCCCACGCTGGCCGCAGGCGGCAGGAAGGCGCGCAACGCGCGTTGCGTCGGTTCAGCGAGAACAGGGACGCGCAGCCCGTTTGCCTCGCACGCGTCTACCGCAAGAATCGCCGGACCGCCCGCGTTGGTCACGACCGCGACGCGGTTGCCGCCGGGCACAGGCTGGTGCGCCAGCAGCGTCGCCGCGTCGAAGAGCTCTTCGAGCGTTCGCGTCCGGATGACACCCGCCTCGCGCAGCATCGTCTCGACCAGCACTTCGCTGCTCGCCCGCGCCCCCGTATGAGACGAAGCGGCGCGCGCGCCCGCATCCGATCGTCCTGCCTTGACCGCGAGAATCGGTTTCGTCCGTCCGACCCGGCGCGCGATCTCGGCGAACTTGCGCGGGTTGCCGAAGCTCTCAAGATATAGAAGGATGACGTCCGTGCGCGGATCTTCGGCCCAGTACTGCAGCAGGTCGTTGCCCGAGACGTCCGCCTTGTTCCCGATCGACGCGAAACTCGAGATGCCGATGTTCAATCGCTTGACGTAATCGAGAATCGCCAGACCGAGCGCGCCGCTTTGCGTCGAGAACGCCACGCGTCCTTCCGCCGGCGCGACCGGGGAGAACGTCGCGTTGATGCTGAATGCCGGGTTCGTGTTGATGATCCCCATGCAATTGGGACCGATCATCCGTACTCCAGCGGCGCGGATCTTCTCGACGAGCTCTGCCTGCAGCGATTCGCCTTCCGGCCCCATCTCGCCGAAGCCTGCGCTGATGACGACCAGCGCTTTCACGCCTTTCGCGAGGCAGTCATCGACGATCGCCGCAACCTTGGCCGCGCGAACGACGATCACCGCGAGATCCACGTCTCCCGGGATGTCTTTCACGTTGGGGTACGCGCGCAGGCCGCGAATCGACTCGGCCCTCGGATGAACGGGTACGAGCGTGCCGGTGTAGCCCCCTTCCTGCAGGTTGCGGAAGATCTCCGAGCCGATGTGGCCTGGCTCCTGGTTCGCACCGACGACCGCGATGCACCGCGGCTCGAAGAACGGACGCAGCGACGCCGCGGCCGCGAGCTGCGATCGACGTCCTGCCGCCGATTCGAAAACGGGCGTGGGCTGAAGGTCGAGCGCGACGTGGAACATGCCCTTGTCCAGTCCTTGCGTCAGCGCGAATCCCGACTGCAGGAAGACATCCATCATCGCAAGGTTGTCGCCGAGCACGTACGCGTCGAACGCCCGCACGCCGCGGTCGCGCGCGATCTCAGCCAGGCGCTCCAGCAGGCGGGTCCCGAGACCCCGCCCCTGCATCGCGTCGGCGACCGCGAACGCCACTTCGGCGCGCTCGGGGCATGCGGGATCGCGGTAATACCCCGCGATGCCGCATAACGCGTCGCCGCGCTCGGCGACGACGATCATCTGCGAGTCGTAATCGATCGTTACAATCTTCAGCGCCTCGGCGAGGTCGATGTGAGGCACGGACATGAAGCGGTAGTAAAGGCTGCGCTCGGATAGTTGTCCGAACAGCGCGAGCACGCGCGCGGCATCGTCGTCGCGGACGGCGCGAAGGCGCACGGTCGTGCCATCCCTCAGGATCGTGTCAGTGGAAACGTCAGACGGATAGATGGCGACAGACATGCTGACCCCAGCAGCACGGCGCAGGCCAGCCGAAAACGCCCCGATCTTCTAGCGTTTTCCACTCACTTCGCCCCCGCTGCCGGAATTCCGGCGCGGCAGCGCCGAGGTTTTGGCATGCGTGTTGCCTCTGCTGTTCCTGTGGAGGGTTACGGAGTGGCTCCTCAGTGCGGCATCCTGTTCGTCGGACCATGCGGCAACGATCAATCGCGTATCGACGCGTTACGGTCTCTGGGATTCCGCGTCGACGAATCACGAGACATCCCCACTAAGGAAGAGCTCGCCGCGTATCACGCGATCGTCGTGCGAGCGGTACCGAATGGCTCGCTGCCTATGCTGGGCACGAGGCTCCGGGCCAGACCTCATTTCGGCCGGCGCGTGCTCGTAGCGCTCGTCAATGACGATGTGTCCGATCGTGACAAGCGTGAAGCCACGATGAGCGGATTCGATCAAACGTTACCCGACAGCTGCTCGGCGCGCGACCTGGCGGCGCACGTCCTGCGCCTGCTCCGCGGCTACCCCGAGTATCGCTGCGTCCTGCGGACGCCGAAGGGACGGCGCAAGGCCGCGTGAATTAGAATCAGAGAGTGTTCCCCGTACAGAACATCGCGTCGGGCGTGCTGGCCGAGATCATCCGCCGCCAGCCTGCCTCGCGCGAGCGGACCGCGTTCGCCTGGTCCGTCGCCGTCGGTCCCGCCCTGGCGCGCGTGACGACGGTGGAAATCCGAAATGACAATCTGATCGTGACCGCACGGGACGCGCGGTGGGCGCGCGAGCTCGAGCGGGCGCGCGACACCATCCTGGCGCGCGTTCAGATGCTCCTCGGGAAAGACGCCGTGAAGAACCTGTACATCAATGCGTGAGTCCGTCATCGTTTCCGCTGTCCGTACGCCGACCGGCAAGTTCCTCGGCTCACTCAAGGAGTTGCCCGCGCCGCAGCTGGGCGCCATCGTTGTCCGTGAAGCGGTGCGCCGCGCCGGCATCGATCCCGCGTCGGTAGACGAATGCATCATGGGGAACGTTGTCGCCGCCGGCGAGGGGCAGAATCCCGCGCGCCAGGCGGCGCTGAACGGCGGACTGGACGAGCACGTCGCCGCGATGACGATCAACAAGGTATGCGGCTCCGGCCTCAAGGCGGTGATGCTGGCGGCACAGGGGATCGCAACCGGTGACATCGACATCGCCGTCGCGGGCGGGATGGAGTCGATGAGCAACACGCCCTACCTGCTGACGCGCGTCCGCGAGGGCCTGCGGATGGGCAACAGCACGATCGTGGACTCGATGATCCAGGACGGCCTGTGGTGCGCGTTCGACCAGTGCCACATGGGCATGGCGGGCGAGCACGTTGCCGAGCACTTCAAAGTCGGGCGCGAGGACCAGGACAAGTACGCGGTCGAGAGCCACCGCAAGGCGGCGCACGCGACGCGTGAAGGCTGGTTCAAGGACGAGATCGTCCCGGTCGAGATCCCGCAGAAGAAGGGGGCGCCGCTGTCGTTCGCACTTGACGAGTCCGTGCGCGAGGATACGAGCATGGAAACGCTCGCGGGTCTCCGCCCCGCGTTCAAGAAGGACGGCAGCGTCACGGCCGGCAACGCCCCTGGCGTGAACGACGGCGCCGCGGCTGTCGTGGTCATGGCCGCGGAAAAGGCAAAGGCGCTCGGCGTCACGCCGATGGCACGCATCATCGGACAAGCGACGTCAGGTCTGGCGCCGAAGCTCGTGCTCATGACGCCGGTCGAAGCGGTCCGCAAGGTCGCGAAGAAGGTCAGCTGGGACTTGAAGGACGTGGACCTCTTCGAGATCAACGAAGCGTTCTCGGTGCAGATGGTCGCCGTGCTCCGCGAGCTCGGGATCGAACCCGCAAAGGTGAACGTGCACGGCGGCGCCGTCGCGATCGGCCATCCGATTGGGGCGAGCGGCGCGCGCGTGCTCACCACGCTGATCTACGCGCTGCGCCGCCGCGGCAAGAAGCGCGGCATCGCGTCGCTGTGCCTGGGCGGTGGCAACGGCGTCGCACTCGCGATCGAAACATTGTAAGAGGCCGTTCTGCCGGATTTCCGGCAGTGAAAATCTCCCAACTCTACGTACCCGGGATCCGTCCAACATCCACGGAGGCCTCATGAAGGATGTTGCCCACTCGTTCCGGATTCTGCTGCGCCATCCGCGATACGCGGTGCTGGCCATCCTCACCCTGGCCGCCGGTATTGGCGTCACCGCGTCCATGTTCGGGCTCCTCGACGCGCTCTTCTTCCGGCCGCTTCCACTCGCAGATCCCAATCGCCTCGTCGACCTGTCGCTCGTGTCGCCGACGAACCGGTTCGGCATGTTCTCGTACGAGGAGTTCCGCGACATCGAACGCGAGGCGCCCGGATTCAAGGACGTCATGGCGATCGGGCAGCGCGGCGTCACGCTGAACCGTAACGGCGAAGTCAGCCGGCTGCTCATTCACTACGTGTCGGGCCGCTACTTTCCCTCGCTCGGCATTCCGATGTATCTGGGACGCGGGTTCGCCGCAGACGACGATCGTCCCGAGCTGACGACGCCGCAGGTGGTCATCAACCATCATCTCTGGCAGCAAGAGCTCGGTTCACCGCCGGACATCATCGGGCGCACGATCCAGTTGAACAACACGCACTTCACGGTGATCGGCGTCACGGCGCCGGGCTTCGTCGGCCTGAAGCGGCCGCTGCGGACCGATGTGTGGGTAACCACCGCGCAGGCGCCGTTCGTCGTTCCGGGGCTGCGAGAGGAGATCACCAACCGCCAGCAGCGTTGGTTCCGCATCATCGGACGGCTGGCCGATGGGGCGGACCCCGCGCAGGTGCGGGCCGGACTGGACGTCATCGTCGCGCGCTGGCGCGGCGCCGATGCGCGCGATTATGCGGACGCGAAGATCGTCGTCGCGAGCGAAGACCTGGCGAGGCGGCAGGCGATGCTGCAGGGGGCGCTGTTCCTCGGCCTCGTGGGCCTGGTCCTGCTGATCGCATGCGCGAACGTCGCGAACCTGACGCTTGCGCGCGGTGAAGAGCGGCATCGGGAGCTCGCGTTGCGGTCGGCGCTCGGGGCGACGCGCGCCAGACTGCTGCGGCAGATGCTCGTCGAGAGCGCGATGGTATCTGCCGCCGCGACCGTGGCCGGCGTGATGCTCGCCGTCTGGCTCGTCCGGTTGTTTCCGACGCTGCTTCCCCCGGATACATCCGCGATCATGCTCGACATCCGCATCGACGGGCGATTCCTCGCTTTTGCGTCGGTTCTCGGCGTTCTGTCCACGACGCTCGTCGGATTGCTCCCTGCGTGGCGCGGCTCGCGGACGGATATCACTACCGCGTTGAAGGCGCAGGCTATCCCACGGACTGCCGGCGGAGTACAGCTGCGAGACCTCCTGGTAGTCAGCGAGATTGCGCTCAGCGGCGTCATCGTGATCGCGGCCGGGCTGTTGCTCCGCAGCTTCGTCGCGACGCTCTCGGTGAATCCCGGCTTCGACACGCGCAAGAACGTCGCGACGTTCTATGTGGTGCCCGGCCTCAAGGGCTATGACAGCTCGGCGACATATCGTTTCATGGAGGCGGCACGGCGCTCCGCCGCCACCGTCACGGGTGTCAAGCGCGCGAGCTACGGGATTCGGCTGCCAGCGCAAGGCAACGAAGCGGGATGGGCGTCGTCGTTCACGATTCCCGGCAAGGAACCGCCGCCTGGGAAGGACGCGTTCGAGATTCGCTACACGATGGTAGGCCCCGAGTACTTCGAGGTCATGGGGACGCGCATTCTCACCGGACGTGGAATCGAGGACAGCGATCTCCCTGACAGCGCACCTGTCGCGATCATCAGCGACACCATGGCGCGCCGGCTGTGGCCTGGAGAAAGCCCAATCGGCCGGCGGATCCGAATGGGACGCGCGCGGCCGGTCGAGCGGGAGATCGTCGGCGTCGCGGAAGACATCCGGATCTCGGGCCTGTACGAACCGCCGGAGATGTATGTATACGTGCCGTACGCACAGCAGCGACAGAGTTTTGGATTGCTGCTCGTGGAAACCGAAGGGGACGTCGCCGGCGTGATCGCGCCCGTCAAGCAGCGGATCGCGGCCATCGATGCGAACGTGCCGGTGCTTACGGTGAGTTCGATGGCGAACCACATGGACCTCCTGCTCTACGACGACCGGCGCAACGCCTGGATCGGACTAGCCGTCGCGCTGCTGGCGCTGACGCTGGGCGCGGTCGGCGTGTACGGTGTCGTGTCGCTGGTGACCGCGCGGCGAACGAAAGAGATCGGCATCCGCGTCGCGCTCGGTGCCGAACGCCGGCAGCTGCTGCGGCTGCTGCTCGGGAAAGGATTCGTGCTCGCGTCGACGGGCGCGGTGCTGGGCGTCGCCGGCGGTCTCCTCGTCGGCCGCGAACTGCGCAGCCAGCTTCACGACATCAGTCCCGCCGATCCATGGAGTGTCGCCGCCGGGACCGCCGTCCTGGTCAGCGTCGCGCTCGCATCGAGCTTGATTCCCGCGTGGCGCGCGAGCCGCGTGGACCCGGCCGTCGCGCTGCGAGAGCAGTAGCGGTGCGACGGCTCACGGCCTTTACGAAGGCCTTAGTGATCGTTGTGATTGGCCGTCGGCCCGTGGCAGAATCCCACGGATGATCAAACGGGTCGGCGTCGTCGGCGCCGGAACCATGGGAAACGGGATTGCGCAGGTGTTCGCGCAATCAGGCTTCGAGGTCCGGCTGTGCGATACGGTGCCCGCGGCAATCGATCGTGCGCGCGCCACGATCGAAAAGAGCCTGGGCAAGTTTGTCGAAAAGGGAAAAATGGCCGCGCCAGACAGAGATGCGGCGCTGGGACGGCTGACGACGGGATCGGACCTCGAGGCGCTGGCCGACGTGGATTACGCCGTCGAAGCCGTCGCCGAGAACGCGGAGGTGAAGCGCGCAGTGTTCGCGCGGCTCGACGCGATAACGAAAGCGCACGTCATCCTCTCGACGAACACGTCATCCATCTCGATCACCACGCTCGGCGCCGTCACGAAGCGGCCAGACAAAGTGCTCGGCATGCATTTCATGAATCCCGTTCCGTTGATGACGCTCGTGGAGGTGATTCGCGGCCAGGCGACGTCCGCCGAATCGATCGCTACGGCGACAGAGCTGTGCACGAAGCTAGGAAAGACGCCCGTCGAAGCCGCTGACTATCCGGGGTTCATCTCCAACCGCATCCTGATGCCGATGATCAATGAGGCGATCTACGCGGTGATGGAAAGTGTCGGCACGCCGGAAGCGATCGACACGGTCATGAAGCTCGGGATGAATCACCCGATGGGACCGCTGACGCTCGCGGATTTCATCGGGCTCGACGTGTGCCTTGCCATCCTCAACGTCCTGCACGACGGCCTTGGCGATCCGAAGTACCGTCCGTGTCCTCTTCTGCGCCGCATGGTTGCCGCGGGGCAGCTCGGTCGCAAGAGCGGCCGGGGCTTCTACAGCTATTAGTTAAGTTAGATGGCCGTAACCAGTAACCAGTAACCAGTAACCAGTAACCAGTAACCAGTAACCAGTAACCAGTAACCAGTAACCAGTAAAACATTACCGTCTACCGTCTACCGTGCAGTTCACTTCCGTGTTCGTCTTCCTCCAAAAGATTTGAGAATGAGGATGGTAACGGGCGCGAGGATGGCGACCTCGACAACCAGTGCGCGCAGGTTGTACAGCCAGAAGCGCGATTCCCAGTAGCGGCGCGAAACCGGCGGAAAGATTTCGATGCTCGCCTTGTAGTACTCGCGCGTCATCGGCCACAGCGCCATCACGCCGATCGGCGGACGCGTGTCGTTGCTCAACCAGTCGAGAAACACGTGCGACCCCCACGCAAGAGCGACGGCGAGTCCCCACCGCGGCTGACGGCTGGCGATCCACGCCACGACGCCCGCGGCGCACGCCGCCCCCAGGCTGTGACTGATCCCCCGGTGATCGCTGAGCAGCAGATCAAGGTCGGGAGCAATCGCCACGGCGGCGAGGATGGCAGCAGTGCGCAGATTCTGGCGCCTGGACGCATGCCAGCCGATCGCAATTCCTCCAAGCGCATGGCCCACGGGTGATGGCATCGACCCGGAGATCTTAATTGACCCACTCTGTCACGCGATGGGAGTACGCTGTTTCTGCACACTTTTGCTCGAGGGGCGAAAGTGACACATGACGGCAACTGCATGACACATAGGCACCTAGAGACACGACGAAATCTATTTTCGCTTGACAGGCCTGCACGCCTGCCCCTAGACTACGAATACTCGGACGATTCTTTTTGCGAGGAGCTTCATGGCAGCATCGGCAAATGACGACCGTAACGACCGCGAGCGCGCAAAGGCCATCGAGCTGGCCGTCAGCCAGATTGAAAAGCAGTTCGGCAAGGGCTCGATCATGCGCCTCGGCGGCAAGGAGGTCATCCCGCAGATGCCCTCGATTTCCACCGGCGCAGTCAGCCTCGACTATGCCCTCGGCATTGGTGGCGTCCCCCGCGGCCGCGTGATCGAGGTCTTCGGGCCCGAGTCGTCGGGCAAGACCACGCTCGCGCTCCAGATCATCGCGCAGGCGCAGAAGACCGGCGGGATGGCGGCCTTCGTCGACGCCGAGCACGCGCTCGACGCGCAGTACGCCCGCAAGCTCGGCGTGGAGCTCGAAAACCTCCTCGTCTCGCAGCCGGACAACGGCGAGCAGGCGCTCGAAATCGTCGAAGTGCTCGTCCGCTCCGGCGGCGTCGACGTGATCGTCGTCGACTCGGTCGCCGCGCTCGTGCCGCGCGCCGAAATCGAGGGAGAGATGGGTGAAGCGCAGATGGGCCTCCAGGCGCGGCTGATGTCGCAGGCCCTTCGCAAGCTGACCGGCATCGTCTCCAAGTCCAAGACGTGCCTGATCTTCATCAATCAGCTGCGCGAGAAGATCGGCGTCATGTTCGGCAACCCGGAAACGACGACTGGTGGCCGCGCGCTGAAGTTCTACTCCTCGGTGCGTATCGACATCCGCCGCATCGGCGCCATCAAGGACGGCGACGTCGTCGTCGGCGGCCGCACGCGGGTGAAGATCGTCAAGAACAAGGTCGCGCCGCCGTTCCGCGAAGCGGAGTTCGACGTGATGTACGGCGAGGGGATCTCGAAGGAAGGGGACCTGCTCGATCTCGCCGTCGATCGGAAGATCGTCGAGAAGAGCGGAACGTGGTTCGCGTTCAGCGGCGAGCGTCTCGGCCAGGGGCGCGAGAACGTCAAGCAGTTCCTGAAGGACAATCCCGCGACCTGCAAGGCGATCGAGGACAAGGTCCGCCGCGAGCTCGGTCTCGTTACCGAGGAGGTTGCGGCGGTTTAGCGAAAAAGCGTTCAAGGAACCGGTACCGCTCGAGTGTGGTATCCGGTTCCGCGCGCGTCTCGACGTCCAGATGAAGAATCTGGACGTCTTTCCCACCATTTACCGCCGGCCAGGCCGGCAGCGTCCCGCCGTTCGGATTTCCCGTCTTCACGAAATTCGCAAAATATTCCTGGAACGTTTCGGACACCTTGTAGTCGTCCGCCGTCCAGGCGTAGACCTCGTTGGTCTTGAGATTCCCCATCGCGTACTCGATCTCCGCGGAATGGGATGCGCCGCGTGCCGGACCGGAGGTACCCTTCCCCGGGTTCATTGCGGGACGCGGGCGCGAGTAGAAGTAGCGGTAGACCGGCTTCCCGCCGGTCCGCGAGTGCGAGTCAATCCATTTCCACGTGCTGAAGGCGATGAAGCGGTCACTCGCGAGCGCTGTCGCCGCATCGGCGACCGCCTCGTTGGAGGCGGCCGGGTACACTTTCAAGGCCGCATCAGCGTCGTCGCCAAAAATGGTCTTCAGCGCCTTCGCGTAACCTTCGAGGGTGGCCTCGTTCTGGCCGAGCACGCCTCGCGCGCCGCTCTCCGCGGAATTCCACCCCGCCATCAACGGAACGTGCGCCTGCTCTCCGGCCGCGAAGATCTCCGCCACAGTCTTCGGCAGGAAATAGCCGTCGATCGCGATCGGAAACCGCGGCGCGCCCTGTTTCGCGGTGACGTCGAGCACCGCCTGCGCCGGCATCGCGCGGAGGCCGGCCAGCGAGGCAGCGCCCGCGAGCGTCGCGAACGCCGTGCCGGTCTTCTCGGCATCCATCAGCGGCACGGGATTAAATGTGGGCGCTATTGCAGCGCCGCTCTCCCCGATCGCGCCGGCGATGAGGCTCTTCGACAGCGGAGACGCCATCAGCGCGCTGACGGAAATCGATCCGGCTGACTCTCCCGCGATGGTCACCTTCCGCGGATCGCCGCCGAAGGCCGCGATGTTGTCGCGCACCCACGCGAGCGCCGCGGCCTGGTCGAGGAACGCGTAGTTGCCCGATGCGTGGCGCGGCGATTCGCTCGTGAGTTCGGGATGCGAAAGAAAACCAAACACGCCCAGCCGATAGTTCACGGTCAAGGCGACGATGCCGCGGCGCGCCATGGCGGCGCCGTCGTAGCGCGGCTCGGACCCGTCGCCGGCGGTGAAACCGCCGCCGTAGAAGTACACGACCACGGGAAGCCGCTCAGTTGAGCGCTGTGCCGGCGTCCATACGTTCAGGTACAGGCAGTCCTCACTGTTGCCGCTCGCACGGAAGACCATGTCGGAGTACACGCGACGCTGCATGCACTGCGGTCCGAACGCCGTCGCGCTGCGCGGCTCGGTCTATTTCGCGGGCGGCTGCGGCGGCTGCCAGCGCAGCTTCCCTACCGGCGGTGCGGCGAACGGTACGCCCTTGAACACGCGAAGCCCGTCCGTCTCGACGGCGCCCTCCACGGAACCTGCAGTGGTCGACACGCGGTTCGGGGCCGGCGCGGGAACCGGACCGGTGAGGATGAGAAGAAGCGCGGCGGAAGCGATCGGCCTGATCATCCGCGGGAGCATAGCATTGTCATTTCGATCGTTCAGCGAGTATCGTGTCGCATGCATTTCTGCCGGCCCTGTACTCGTCTGTTTCTTGCTGTCGCCGCTGCTGCCGCATTGACGGCGTGCAACCGATCAGGATCGAATCAGCCGGCGTCGACGCCCGCTCCTGCGCCTGCACCTGCCCCGACGCCTGGAGGCCCACGCGTTTACGTCTCCGATGAAACGGGAACGGGTGTCGTCGTGATCGATCCTGCGACGCACGCCATCGTGCAGCGGATCAACGTGGGCAAACGGCCGCGCGGGCTCAGGATCTCTCCTGACGGCACGAAGCTGTTCGTCGCACTGTCGGGCTCGCCGATTGGCGGACCAGGCGTTGACGAGTCGAAGCTGCCCCCGGCCGATCGCGCCGCCGACGGGATCGGCGTCGTCGATCTCGCGAGCGGCACGGTGGTGCGCAAGTACCAGAGCGGGCAGGATCCGGAGTCGTTCGCGATCTCGGCGGACGGCAGGATGCTGTTCGTGTCGAACGAGGACGCCGGCGAGATGACGGCCCTCGATCTCGAGAGCGGCACGATTAAGGCGCACGTGAAGGTCGGCGAAGAACCGGAAGGAGTCACAGCCGGTCCGGACGGGAAGATCGTATTCGTGTCGTGCGAAGGCTCGAACGAGGTCGTGGCGGTTGACACCTCGACGTTCAAGGTCGTCGGACGAGTGTCAACCGGTCCGCGGCCGCGATCGATCGCCTTCACCCGCGACGGCGCGTTCGGGTTCGTCGCCAGCGAGAACTCCGGGACCCTTACGGTGTTTAACACGGCGATGCGGAAAGTGCAGAAAACAATCGAACTGCCGCGTCCGGCCGCGCCAACCGACGTCCCACCACGGCCGATGGGACTGCAGATGTCGCCCGACGGCACACGGTTATTCGTCTCGCTCGGACGCGCGAAATCGATCGCGATCATCGACGTGGCGACGCAGGCGTACGCCGGCGCGATTACCGGCGTCGGCGCGCGTCCGTGGGGGATTGGTATCAGTCCTGACGGGCGGAAGCTCTATACGGCGAACGGGCCCTCCGGTGACGTGTCGATCGTGGACGTCGCAACGTCTACCACCGAAGCACGCCTCGCGGTAGGCGGAAGTCCGTGGGGCATCGCTGTCGCGCCCGGCCGGTGACGTCTACTTCGCGATCGTCGCGATTGACCAGGCGAGCGTCGGCACGAGCTGCACGATCAATCGGTCGAGCGACGTTTTCAGCTGCCACGCGAGATCCTTTGGCGTGACGATGTAGGCCACGGTGTAGATCGCGAGCATGGCGACCATCGCGGGCGCCGCGATCTTCGCCGGGATCGGCGCGTTGGGATCGACGCCGCGGACGACTGCGAAGCTGACAAGGAACGGCAGGACGCCGACATGAGTGGCGCCGGAAAGCCACGCCTCGCGCGAAACGGATCCGAAGACGAGCCGCACCCTGTCGAAATCGAACAACTTCTCGATCGCCTGCTGCAGCGACTGCTCCGCCACGAAATAACTCGGCGGCGCCAGCGCTTCTTTGAAAAACAGCAGGAGCAGGACGACGGGCGCGGCTCCCACTGCGAAAACCGCGACCTCCCGCCATCCGGCCGCACCGTGCTTCCGTACGCGCTCGACCGCGACAATGAGGACGAACAGGACGAGAAACGGAATACCCTCGTTCTTCGTCCAGGCAGCCAGTGCGGCCGACAGCCCCGCGAGCGCAAGCCAGAGGCGTCCGCGGGGAGCGTCGGCGTATCCCCACAAGATGAACGCGCTGAGCATGAAAAAACCCAGCGGAATATCGGCGTACTGCGCTGGAGCGTATCGGACGAACGACGGGGACGCGACGATGGCGAGTGCGGCGAGGCAACCGCGTGCCGCGCCGCGGGTCCGCGCGGCCCCGAAGCCCGCCGACGCCACTGTTGCGACGGCGATTGCGGCGGCGAAGGCAATCGGCGCGGCCGTGGTATCACGGCCCACATAGAGCCACAAACGCGCGACGGATAACGGCACGAGGGGCGGATAGTCGGCATGCGACCAGGCGAGCACCGGCGCAAAGGCATTCCGCCAGGCTCCCGACTCGAAGCCCCGGAAGAAGAACCGGGCGCGAAGGTTCCACTGCGCCCATGCATCCCATTCGCCGTGCGGAAACACGGCGCTCCAGGCCACGAAAGACGTCACCGCCACACTGGCGGCCATCAGCAGCAGTGCCGTGGTGGCAATCGTCATCGCGCGCGACGAACTCGGCCGAGGGAGCGAGTACGCGAGGGTCTCGCGATTCTTGCGTCGAAATACGAACGCGGCGATCGCGATGAGAAGCCAGGCAGCGGCGTCCAGACCGAGCAGCACTGCGCGCGGCCGCACGCCCACGAGAAACCATCCGCCCCACGTCACCGACGTTGCACCGAAGGCCAGGCCGATTGTCACCGCCACGATCGCCAATCTGTCTCGTGACGGAGCGAGCCGGCTGATGGCAATAACGGCGAGCGCGGGCGGCAGGCAACCGAGTATCCAGCCCATCAGGGCCGCCGACGATACAGCGCGAATTCGTCTTCGAAGGTTCGAACGGGCGCGAACTTCGTGACGTCGATCAGCGACGAGGCTGCGGCCGCCGGACCGTACACCACGACGAACTCCTGATCGCTGCCAGGTATCACGAGCCTGGGCGTCAGCGCGTACTGCAGGAAATAGTACTGGCGCTCGCGCGTCGGCGTGCCCTCACGCGCGACCTGCACCAGGCCGATGGGTTGTCCTTCGGGAACGAGCGGCGCGAGCTCCGAATAGAACCGATCCCAGCCGACGTCGAGGGCCGCGAAGTGGCGGCTGCGCAACCGCGACCACGAGTCCACATTCAGCTGCGCGGGTGCGAAGCAATCCCACGCCGACAGGAGGAGCGGAATGAACGTCAGCGCAGTGAGCGCGCGCAACATGGCGCCGCTATCTTACCTGGTCGCTGCTTGTGAAGCCCGTGCCGGTCTTGTTATGATGAGGGTTCTGCCAACCCGCGACGGGGCGTGCCGAGGTAGCTCAGTTGGTAGAGCACAGCACTGAAAATGCTGGTGTCACTGGTTCGATTCCAGTCCTCGGCACCAATATTAAATTTCGCCTTCGCTCTCGACATTCTGGTGAGCTACGGCGAGGCAAGCGGCTGCGCGCTCGCGGTCGCCGCTGCGCGCTCGATTACCAAATTTCCAAATTCCCAAATTAAGAAAACACTTGTACTCTCGATCGAGTTCTGGTACTTTCCGGCCATCGGCATGGGCAGGGTCACCGAGAGCGTAGCGCGTGAGTGGGAATATCGGCCGGCGGTCCCGCGACGGCAGCCGCGGCGGTTCTGGTCGCATGCGATGCTGTTCGCGGCGTCAGTGCTGCTGATGACCGGGCTGTTCGGCGAGCGGGGACTGCTCGAAAGCCTGCGCGCGCAGCGCGCGTTCGCCGCCGCGGCCCACGATCTGGCGCGGCTGCGCCAGGAGAACGACGCGCTCCGGGAGCAGGCGCGGCGGCTGCGCAACGACCCCGCCACCATCGAAGCCCTGGCGCGCGGCGACCTGGGCCTCGTGCGCCCCGGCGAAATCCTCATCACTGTTCGCGACGTCAAGCACTGAGCACGTTCTATTTCCAGTAGTACGCCCTGCCCTGCCCCCAGTTGATCGCGTAGGTTCGGCCGTCGGCGGCGCGGTACAGGCGGAATCCTGTCGAGCGCACGCGTTCGACGTCGACCGGCGACAACAGCAGCCGCGGCCAGAACTCGAGCCGCCCCGGTGGATCGCAGGCCAGCGTTCCCGCCGTGATCTCCTCCGTCACCAACGCACGGACGGCGTTCTCGTCCGCTCGTTGAAACGCGAACACGCCCCAGTGCCGGCCATCCGGCAGGTGCCCTTCCCGCAGATCCGTCGCGCCGGCCGGCACGCGCTCCGGGATCCATCCGGCGGCGATCGCACCTCCCCGCCGCGCCTCCTCCACGCTATTGAAGACGTCAACCTTGACACGCAGATCGCCGCAGGCACCGAGCACCATCAGCACCATGAGCATCTTCAGAAATCTTCTCAACATCTTTCCCACGTCAACACGTGCGTGACGATTTCATCTTTCTTGCGCACGTCCGCGCTGAGCACGAGCCGGTCGCCTTCGAAGCGCATGCGCCGGACCTGGTTGCCGCCGACCCACGCGGGGTTCAGCGAGCCTTGCACGTGATGGGTGACGTTCTCGCCGTCAGCCGCAATCTCGTAAGTCCCGAAGTACGCGATGTAACCCAGATACGCGGCGCGGATCTGCTGGGCGTTGCCGTCGCCGAGCTCCACGCGCGCGCGATCGGGGCGCATCACCTGCCCCGCCATGTTGCCGCGATCGTCATACATCAGCCGTCCGATCGCGTCACCGTATGGCTTTCCCCGCCGTCCCCCCGTCTCCGTCGTCTCGTAAGAGATCAGGCGCCAGTTTCCTATGAGCCGCTCCCTCATCGTCCGATCCACCCCGCATAAAGATCCGGTCGCCGATCGCGCATGAACAGCCGTCGCGCGTGCGATCCAGCGGTCGTGGAGAGATCGACTTCGGCGTAGAGAATCGCGTCGGCCATCGAAGGTGCGCGCGCGATCACCCGGCCGTCAGGAGCGCAGACGAACGACTCGCCGGAAAAGGTCAGGCAGTCCTCTTCACCCACGCGATTGCACAGCGCCGTGTAGTAACCGTTCTGAAACGCGGCGACCTGCAGTTCCGCTTCGTACAGCCCCTCAGGCCACTCGCCGGCCGCGCCCGCCTGCGGAATCACGACGAGATCTGCGCCCGCGACCGCGAGCGCCCGCATGTATTCCGGATAGTGGCGGTCGTAACAGATCGCCACGCCGATGCGGCCCGCCTGCGTCTCGTACACGGGCGCGCCGGTGTCCCCCGGCGTGTAATACCCCTGCTCGTGAAAACAGGCGTAGTCGGTGATGTGGATCATCCGCGTACGTCCAAGGAGGCGGCCATCCGCGTCGATGACCGGCGAACAGTCGTACGCATTTCGCCCGTCGCGTTCGTACAGATTGAGGACGACAACGACGCCGTGCCGTTGCGCGTGATCCGCGAACGCGTTTGTCAGTGGACCCGGGACCGTCTCGGCAAGTCGCAGCGGATCGTTGTCTGCTGGTGTTTGTGGATAGAAGGGCTCGAAGGCGAGCTCGGCGAAGACGACCACCTTCGCGCCGTTCGCCGCGGCCTCGTCAAGCGCCGCAAGTCCTCGCCTGACATTCTCCGCCTTGTCTGTCGACGCGTGCTGCTGGATCAGCGCAATTTTCACAACCTGATCTTATACGCACGTCGCGCTTCATAGCTCCGGTTACGTCAGCCTGCGACTACCTCGCGTTGCGCCAGGCGTTCGCGATCGAGGCCATCGGGCAATCCGAGCACCACGATCCACACCCGTCTCTTCATTCCTCTTCCTCGTTCACGGTCAGCACTCATCTTCCCTTGTCCTTCAACCGGCTGCGCAGCGCCTTGGCGCCAATCTTCCCCATGCGCTTCAACTCGATGCGCGCGCGCTCGTCCTGCTGCGTCGCCTGGAAAGCCTGCTCCTGCTGCAGCTTTCGGAAGCTTTCGAGACGGGCGCCAGGAAGCGTCCCCGCGGCGACGGCGTCGGTGACGGCGCAGCCCGGCTCCGACCCGTGACGGCAATCGCGAAAGCGGCAGCCCTCGGCGAGCGCGTCGATGTCGGCAAACGCGCCGGCCACGGACTCCCCCGTCTCCCACAACTGGAGCTCGCGCATGCCGGGCGTGTCGATCAGGATTCCTCCGGAAGGGAGTAGCACGAGCTGCCGTCCCGTCGTCGTATGCCGGCCGCGGCTGTCGGACTCGCGTACTTCGCGCGTGCGCAACACCTCCTCACCCATCAGCGCATTGGCGATGGACGACTTGCCGACGCCTGACATTCCGAGGAGCGCCGCGGTCCGCCCGCGTAACAGGTGCGCGCGGATCGGCGCGAGCGACCCGGGATCTTTGGCCGACACCGCGTGGACGGGGACTCCGGCGGCGAGTCCCTGCGCTTCCGCGACGTAAGCGCCGGGGTCGTCGACGAGGTCCGCTTTGTTGAGCACAATCACAGGGCTGGCGCCGCTGTCCCGCGCGGTGACAAGGTACCGTTCGATTCGGCGTGGATTGTAATCGGCGTCGAGACCTGACACCAGGAACACAACGTCGACATTCGCCGCAACGACCTGTTCTTCTGTTGGATTGCCTGCTGCGCGGCGCGAGAAGCGCGTCGCACGCGGGAGGACGGCACGGATGCGGGCTTCGCCGCTTGAGAGGGGCGGCTCGAGCACGACCCAGTCGCCGACGGCGGGAAAATCCGCCCGGCCCGACGCTCCATGCCGCAGCCGGCCGGCGACGCGCGCGAGGTACTCGGCATTCGCGGTGAGCACGCGGTAAATATGCGTGTGCTCGAGCGACACTCGCGCGGGCTCGAGGCCCGGCGCTGCGTACGGAGCGAAGACCTCCGCGAATTGCGGCGTCCAGCCGAGGTCCTCGAGCGTCATACTTTACATTGCAAAGTCATTCCGCTATCATGCCCTCATGCGGTATCTCGCAGGCTTCACTGTTGCGCTCTTCACGGCGGCCTGCATCGGAGCGGGCCCCGGCGCCGACCGCCGCTTCAGCTCTCTCGCGGGCCCGGCCCGCGAAGGGGACGTCGACACGCTCCGCCGCCTCATCGCGGCCGGAGCGAACCCGAATGCCGTCGATCCCGGCGGCAATCACTGGACCCCGCTCATGCACGCCATTCACAAGCAGCAGGCAGGGGCGGTGACTCTGCTGCTCGAACTCGGCGCTGATCCGGACCGCACGGCCGGGAGCCTCAAGCCGCTGCTCATGGCCGTGGCCACCGGCAACGCCACTATTGTGCGGCGGTTGCTGGCATCGGGCGCGGACCCGCGGGCGGATCCTGACATTCTCGTCACGGCCGTGTCGGGAGGCGCGCTGAGCGATCTCGACAACCCGCTGCTGGGGCACTGCAATACCGATGTCGCTCGCGCGCTCATGGCAAAGGCACCCGACCTTCGTTTGAAGCGCGGCCCGCGCGGCCACCTCGCGCTGCTGTTCGCGAAGCTCAATCGCTGCAGCGACGTCCTGCAACTGGCGCGCGGAATGTAGCGCATCCTGGCCAGACGGCCAAGTTACGCCACCTTCAGCCAGCACCTGAGCACCTCCGCGACGCTCCAGGCCTGCGCGACACCGCCGCGCGGAAGGAACGGCGGCTCGGCATCGAATACTTCGCTGATCTGACCGACGCACGCTTCGTTGAGATGCGCGTCGAAACCCGCGAGGAGCTCGCGCAGTCGCAGCGGATCCGTGCCGGGCAGCTTCAATTCCGCGTCGATGTAGGGTCCGATCAGCCACGCCCACACGGTGCCCTGATGATACGCGGCGTCGCGCGCGCGCAGATCACCGTAGTAGCGTGACTTGTAGTCCGGATCCCCGGGTGCGAGCGAGCGCAAACCGACCGGTGTCAGGAGCCGCTCGCGGACGACCTTCATCACCTGCTCCCATCGTTCGCGATCGAGAATCGGGTGCGGCAGGGCGATTGACAACACCTGGTTCGGGCGGCAGCATGGCTCGTTGCCGCGCTCGCCGTCGACGACGTCGAACAGAAAGCCGCCTTCCTCATACCAGAACCGCTTGTTGAAGGATTCGCGCGCACGGCGCGCGTGTTCGACGAGATTCAGATCCTCCGCGCCGCCGTACTGCTGCGTCCACGCCTGCATCAGGCAGAGCGCGTTGTACCAGAGCGCGTTGAGCTCCACCGCCTTGCCGCGCCGCGGCGTCACGACCCAGTCGCCGACTTTCGCGTCCATCCACGTGAGCTGGTACCCCTGCTCGCCCTGCGTTAACAAGCCGTCGGCGGGATCGATGTGGATGCCGAAGCGCGTGCCACGCAGGTGGTGGCGGACGATATCGGTGAGCACCGGCAGCAGCTTGCGCAGCGTGTCGTCATCGCCGGTCGAAATCGTATAGCGCTCGACGGCATGGAAGAACCACAGCGACGCGTCGGCGGTGTGGTACAGCCCTTCGCGCTGCCCGTCCGGGAACATGTTCGGAATCAGACCGTCACGCACGTAATGCGCGAACGTCCGGAGGATGTAGCCGGCCTCGCGAAAGCGGTGCGTCGAGAGCGTCAGCCCTTCAAGGCTGATCATGGTGTCGCGGCCCCAGTCCGTGAACCAGTGGTAGCCGGCGATCACGGTGCGGACTTCATCCCCCGCCGCGCGGGCGCGCGCGCTTTCTTCGATGCGCCCGGCGGGCCGGATGATGAACTGGTCCGCTGCGAGCATCAATTCCGCGGCGAAGGTATCGACGGGATCGATATCGCCGATGGCAATGAGCCGCCGGCGGCGCTCGAGCTCCGCTACCTCCGCGACTTCGGGCGACAGTGCCATCACCGTCTCCCACGGCTCCGCGGATGCGACGAGCGACACCTGCTCGCCGGCACTCGCCTCAGCGCGGAAGTATCCGGGGCTCCACAGCGATCCCTTCCACTGGTACCCGCGCGTCTGCTCCATGTGATACGGAACGCTCGCCGCGCCTTTCTCGTCCAGCGTGAGCGCAGCGCGCGTCCCGATCAGCCGCATCCTGAGGATTGGCAGATCCGCGCCGGCGGACAGTTCATATTGCTGCCCTGTCGCGGCAATCGTGTAAGCCTGCGGAATCGCTTCATCCACGGACGCTTCATATCCGCGATAGTGAACCGACGGGCGCAGGTTGAAACGCACCGTGCCGATGCCCTCCAGGACGCGATACGTGATGTGAACGGTGTTCTGCCCGTGCGGCATCAGCACGCGCTTCTCGATTCTGAAGCCGTCGACGCGATACACCCAGACGGGCAGGCCGAGCTCGAGCCGGAATTCCGAGAGGTATTCTGTCTGGTCCGCGGCGTTCGGCCCCGCAACTTCGTCCTGGTCGCCAAGCCAGATCACCCCCCGGCTTGGGAGGCGTACGCGCTCGAGCAGGTGATTCAGCAGCACCATGCGCCCGAGTGGCGCGGGCAGCGATGCGACCAGCATCCCGTGATATCGGCGCGTCAACATGCCGGCGACCGTCCCGGATGCATAGCCGCCCAGCCCGTTCGTCACGAGCCACTCCCGGCGTGGCGGGCGCTCTCCTGCCGCAATGGTCTCATCCTCGCGATCCCGTGGTGCGTGAATTATCCGCATCAGGTCCGTCATCGCTGCTCCGGCATTAGAAACATCGCGGTGCCGCCAGGAATGAGCCACGGCCCGTCGGGATCGAGCGGCGGCATGCCTTGCCCCCCGTACTTGGGGGCCTCGCTGCTCCACGTGGTGCGCCAGCGCGTGTTCGCCGGCGGGGCGAGCAGGGGCTCGCGGGCCGGCGTGAAATCGAGGTCGCAGTCCACGTTCACGATCAACAGCCGATCGCCATGGTCGCCGTCGACGTACCGCAGCAGGAGCGCGCCCGGGCCGAGCACCGCCCCTTCCGGCCGGATCGCACCTGCTCTCGACAGCACCGCATCGCTGCGCCGCAGCGCAAGCAGATCGCAATGGAGCGCGTACGCCTGCCGGTGCTTCTCGCGTTCGCCGTGATCGAGCTTCGACGCCCGAAAGGTTTGTTCGTCGGACGGCGCCGGCAGCAGGCGGACGACCCGGTCGTCCGTGAGGCTGGGAAACTGGGACAGAAATTCGATGCGGCCGCGCCGGACCGCACTCGCCAGCTCCGGGTTGTGATCGGCGAAGTACACAAACGGCCTCGACGACGCGTACTCCTGGCCCTGGAAGAGCATCGGCGTCCCCGGTCCGAGCAGCAGCCATGCCGTCAGCGCGCGGTAGCTTCCGGGGGATGCGGACTGGTGGAGACGGCGGCCGAACGCGGAGTTCGCAATCTGATCGTGATTCTCGAGATATGTCACGAAGCAATGCGGCGGCAAATCCAGCGCGGGCGCGCCGCGGCGCTTCTTCTGCCATGAATACCACTGCCCCTGGTACAAATAGCCGAAGCGCGCGCACGAGATCAGCTCCTGAGCGCTGCCCTGGTAATCGCGATAGTACGCTTCCCGCCGTCCTGTCAGCGCCACGACCGCGGTGTGATGCGCGTCGTCATTCCACAGCGCGTCCACACCGTAGCCGCCGCGGTCCGCTGCTCGTACGAGCACGGTCTGCTGCGGTTCGTTCTCCGCGATGATGTAGATCGGCACGTCGCCCGCCGCCGCGCGCGCGGAGGCGACGACGTCCGCGATTACATGCCGCGGCGATGCATCCTTTATGTCTTGCGTGGCGTCAAGGCGAAGGCCGTCGAGGTGAAATTCCTCGATCCAGTAGCGCGCGTTCTGCACGAAGTACTCGCGTGCCGGCGCGGGACCTTCGAAATTGATTGCTCGGCCCCAGTCGTTCGTGTACTTGTCGGTGAAATAGTCAGCAGAGAAGTCGGCGAGGTAATTGCCGTCGGGACCGAGGTGGTTGTACACCACGTCCAGAATGACGGCCACGCCGAGCGCGTGCGCGCGGTCGACGAACGCCCGGAGATCATCGGGTGTCCCGTAGACGTGCGCGGGGGCGTACAGATCGACGCCGTCGTAGCCCCAGCCGAAGCGCCCCGGAAAATCCGCAATCGGCATCATCTCAATGGTCGTGATGCCGATGCGCGCCAGCTCCGGCAATTCCAGTGCCGCGGCCGTCCATGTGCCCTCCGCAGTGAAGGTGCCGACGTGCATTTCGTAGAGCACCTGGCCGATGGAACTCAGTCCCTTGCGCGATCCGTCCGACCATTTGAAGGCAAAGGGATCGACGTACGCGGACGGCTGGTGCGGGCCTTCCGGCTGACAGCGAGACGCGGGGTCGGGACGAAGGCGATCGCCGTCGAGGCGCACCCAGTACCGCCCGCCCGGGCGGGCCTCGCGGTCGAATACCTCAAAGTGCCCGTCCTCGTCAGGCTCCATCGCGAGCACGCGTTCGGCACGGGCATCGGCCGTAGGAATCACGAGATCGAGTCGTCTGCACGCCGGCGCCCAGACGCGCACGTGCGCGCCGCGCCCTTCCTGCAGTTCCGCGCCTACTGTAAGGCGGCGCTTCACGTCCGTCTTATCCATCTGTCGCTTGCATTTCGTGGTTATCGCTGGGCGCGACGCCGTTCACGCCCCGTCAGTCGTGCGATCTCCGCCGTAAGTATCGCGGGCTCCACCGGCTTCGGCAGGTCGCGCTTGACCTCGGCGAGCATTCGCCGCATCTCGTCGTCCGTCCGGCTCATCGTGGTGAGCGCCACCGCGGGAATGCGTCCTCCTCGATCGGCTTCGAGCGCGTGCACCTTCCCGACCAGGGCATACTCATCGCGATCCGGCGACAGCGCGTCGCTCACGAGAACGTCGGGCCGCCAGGACTCGAGCATCTCCAGCGCCTGATCCACCGAACCGACAACGCAGACCGACGCACCACACTGCTCGAGCGCCACGCACAGAAGCTCGCGGACGTCTTCATCGCGATCGAGGAGGAGGACGCGGATCCCATCGAGCGACGGAGAGCTGACGTCAGGTGACGAAGGGGCCGGGACGGCCGCGCGCACAGACTGATCGGCCCGATGGAGCGGCAGCTGCAGTGTGAATTCCGCGCCTCCGTTCTCGCGATTTCGAGCCACGATCTCTCCGCCGTGGCGCTCGACCAGCTCGCGCACGAGGGCGAGACCCACACCCAGACCGCCGGCCAGTCTCGTCGGCGACGGATCGGCCTGCGTGAAGCGATCGAAAATGCGCGGCAGAAAATCGTGCGCAATGCCCGGTCCCGTGTCGCTGACGGTGACGGAGGCGAGCCCGTCCGACTCGAGAATGACGTCTATGGCGCCGCTCCGCTGCGTGAATTTGATGGCGTTGGCGAGCAGGTGCCAGATCACTTGGCGCAACCGGTTCGGGTCCCCCCGCACGATCACCGGCTGATCCGGCTTCGAAACGTGCAGCTTGATGTCCTTGGCTTCCGCGGCCGTCGAGACCTGCGCGACGGCCTCTGCGACCACCGCCGGCAGCGCGACAGGGCGCATGTCCATCTTCAGCCGGCCCGTCAGCGCCTTCGAGACGTCGAGCAGGTCCGCAGTGAGCTGCGCCTGGAGCCGCACGTTGCGTTCGATCGATTCGAATCCGCGCGATTGCGCGGTCGGATCCAGCTTGCCCGTTCGAATCAGGTGAAGCCATCCGAGCACTGCGTTGAGCGGCGTTCGCAGCTCGTGCGAGATCGTGCCGAGGAACTCGTCTTTCATCCGGCTCGCCGCCTCGATCTCGACGCGCGCTAGCTCCGCGACACCCGCCTGCGTTTCCGCCGACTGGCGCGCGCGGCGCAATTCGGCGACCAGCGCCGTCAGCAGGACGCCTTGTCCGACGAACATCGCGAGGTGCGTCTGCACGGCGGGCGACATCACGTGCCCTGCGACAATCGAGCCGAGCACGCCGCCGAGCACGGTGACCGCAAGCGCGGCGCCCGATCCCGCGAACCACGCGCTTCCGAGAACGGCAATGCTGAGAAGCAGGAACAGCCCGCCGTCATCGATGACGGTGCCCGACATCCGGTACGCGAGAAACACGATGATGACGGCGACGAGGGCCACGAAATACCGGACGACGAGGGGAATCGATGGAAACGGATAGGCCCTCGTGTCACGCGGCATGATTAGGGCTCACTGCGCCCGTGGATCGATACTTCGGCAGGCGTACGATTCGTGGGTGCCGGCGCCGCTTCCTCTGCCGCGATCGCGTCATCGCGGGCCGGCGCGATCTCAGCGCCGACCACGCGATCGATCAGGCCGTACTCTTTCGCCTTCCACGCGTCGAGATAGAAATCCACGCGCTTCGTGTCGCGGATGATCTGCCGCAGCGGCTTGCCGGACCGGTCCGCCATGATCCGGTAGATCTGGCTCTGCATCTGCTTCAGGCGATCGAGATGCTGCGCGGCGGCCGTCGTGGACTGCCAGCCGGCCCACTTCGCGGGCTCGTGAATCATGATCCACGAGTGCGGAAACGCGAGACGCCTGCCGGGGCTCGCCGCCTGCAGCACGACCGACCCCATCGAATAGGCCATGCCCTGCACGACGATGGTGACCTCGAGCCCCGTGCCGACCAGGTACCGCACGACATCGTGCAACGCCAGGCCGTCGGTGACGTTTCCGCCTGCACTGTTGATGTACAGGGTGATGGGTTTGCGGCTGTTGCTGGCGAGCTCACGCAACCGCTCGATGACTGTCCTGGTGATGTCCTTTTCGATGTCACCGATGAGGTAAACGTCACGAAGCCGGTCGGATTGCTCTTTCTTCAGCAGATCCTTGACAGCGTCGACCAGTTCGTCGAGCAGGCGCGCGTCTAATTCGCCCATAACTGCAGCATCCGTTTCATGCTGCGTGCCGTCTCCGGTAACGCGCGTGAGCTCAGCTGTTGGGATGCGAGGAACGCCTGGCGAGGGGAATGACGAACTTTTCCGCGGTCAGGACACCCGAAAAGCTGACGACTTTCACGTCGACCAGGCCCGCGTCCTTGCCCGCCGCCATCATCTCGGATTCGGTCAGATCTTTTGAACCCTTCGGGCGCAGCGTCCAGATGACGCCGTCTGCGTGAATCAGGCGGACCAGCTTCGGGAGACGCCGCAAATCATCGCGATGCCGGAACGTGGCGAAGACCATGTCCGCAGGGTGGGTGCCGCTCGTGCGCACGCGAGCGCCGGTCCCCCGCAGTTCGGAGACGAACTCCCGATCGTCCTCGATCCCGAGGAGGAGCACGTCCGCGGCGCCTTCACGCCGAGTTTCTCGACGCGGCTGCGCGTGCTGACGAACTCGACGCGTTTCGGCGTCTTCATTTCGCGCGCGCCTCGAGCTTCTTCATGAAGCCATCGAGCGTTGCGTAATGGCCGAATACGAATCGCGACATGAATCGGAAGAACGGGTTGTACACCTCGCCGTCTTCGGTGATCGTGACTTCGCTGCCGGTGCCTGCCGGTGCGATGCGGTACGTCCACGTACCGCCGAACGGCAACGACGGATCGCAAATCCGGGCGACAAACAGCGTTGGCCGTTCGAGGCGCTCGAGACGCACCGGCACTTCCGACGCCTGGGCCATCTCGGTGAGCAACGTGTACGTCGCGTCGGGCGGCAAGCCGACCTTGGTGATCCTCGATGCGCTGTGCGCCTTGGGCAGGCTATAACCGATGATGACTACGAGCACGCCGACGATCGCGATTGCCGCGAGGACGTAAACGATCCACCGCATCAGACCCTCCTGACTTCCGCCTGAAGGCGGAAGCTACACATGGGGACCTTCGGAAGCTACACATCGCTACTGGCAGAGCCCTCGGCCGCCCGCGCGAGCAGCGCGAGCCCTTCGATCGCACGGGTGCGTTCGGCCTCCGTCAATCGCGCCACCAGCGCCTCGACGCGCGCAGGATCGAGAACGGAGTTCGCTTCGCGAACGCGGACGCCCGCGCTCGTCAGCCGCACGTTCACGCGGCGCCGATCTTTCGCGTCCTTCAACCGCACCACGTAGCCTTTGCGCTCGAGGCGATCGATCGCGAGCGACATCGTCGCCGGCGTGACGCCCATGTGGGCCGCGAGATCCATCACGATCGTCGGTTCGATTTCATCCAGGTGGTCGAGGATGCTTGCCTGGTGGCGGCTGAGGAGGCGCTGCGATTGCGGGTCGCGTACATGCCGCGTGTGACACGCGAAATAAATGCGTGGATATAGCGTCATCACGGCGGACATGGCGGCGCCGACGGCGGTCATTTACAGGTGAGTGTCGACAATTTATGTTATTTTGTCAAAGCAATATATTTATCTGTAACTTATTGCAAACCCGGTGGCTGTGGTTTTCGTCAAATTGTCCAACTTCCCGGCGGCGCTGCAAGCCGCATAAGTGACCGGTTGCGGGATTCCCGCATTCCACGAGCGGTCAGTCCGGTGCGAGTCCGTTGCAGCGAACGGCTGGAAGCTCAAGTAAATCAATGGTTTTCAAGGATCAGCCGGATCGCGCGGCTTTTTGCTTAACGACAGAACATGGTTGATATCGCACGTCCCTCGCAGGCCAAGAAGAAGCGGATTCGCCGCATCCTCTACATCAGTGTCGCCGTCGTCGTGGTGGCGGGCATTTCCCTCGGCGTCTCGCAGCTGAAGCCGGCGGCGCCCACCGTTGACCGCGCCGTGGTCTGGATTGACTCGGTGAAGAAAGGCTCGATGCTCCGCCAGGTGCGCGGCTCGGGCACGCTCGTCCCGGAAGACATCCGATGGATCAACACGCAGTCGTCCGGCCGCGTCGAGCGCATCATCCTGCGGCCCGGCGCCCAGGTGACGCCGGACACCGTGATCCTCGAACTGACGAACCCCCAGCTCGAGCAGGCGGTCCGTGACGCGGAGCTCGCCTTTCGCTCCGCACAGGCCGCGTTCACGAACCGGAAGGCGGAACTGGAGAGCGCCCTGCTCGCCCAGGAAGCCAATGTCGCGAACATCGAAACGCAGTACAAGCAGGCCGCGCTCGAACTCGAGGCGAATGAAACGCTCTTCAAAGAGAACCTGATCTCCAAGATCACGCTGCAGCAGAAGCAGGGTCTGGCGGCGGACCTGAAGAACCGCGTCGCCGTCGAAAAGAGCCGCCTGACGATTACGAAGGAAGGAATGAGCTCGCAGCTCGCGCCGCAGGAAGCGGAAGTCAACCAGCGGAAGGCCGCCTGGGAATTGCGGCGCCGCGAGCTGGGGGATCTCAGAGTGAAGGCCGGGATGTCGGGAATCCTGCAGCTGGTGCCGGTCGAACGCGGGCAGCAGGTCAACCCCGGGACCAATCTCGCGCGCGTCGCGAACCCGAGCAACCTGAAGGCGGAACTGCGGATCGCGGAAACGCAGACCAAAGACATCCACATCGGCCAGTACGCGGAGGTCGACACACGCAACGGAATCGTCAAAGGCCACGTCTCACGCATCGACCCGGCATCTTCCGGGGGGACGGTCGGCGTTGACGTGATCATGGACGGCGAGCTGCCGCCGGGTGCGCGGCCAGATTTGAGCGTGGACGGCACGATCCAGCTCGAACGCCTCGACAACATCGTCTACGTGGGGCGGCCGGCGTTCGGGCAGGAGAACAGCACCGTGACGATCTTCAAGGTCGCCGCGAGCGGCGAGGCGATCGCCACGAAGGTCAAGCTCGGACGAGCCTCGGTGAACACCATCGAGGTCATCGAGGGACTGAACCCCGGCGACCAGGTCATTCTGTCCGATATGTCTCAGTACGACGCGTTTGATCGAGTACAGCTGAAGGGCTAAACAAGGAGATACGATGAACACGTCCGCGCAATCGCTCATCCACCTCGACGGCGTCACGAAGGTGTTCTTCACCGACGAGGTCGAGACGCATGCCCTCGCCGGCATCCACCTCGAAATCAAGAGCGGTGAGTACATCGCGATCGCCGGGCCCTCGGGCTGCGGCAAGTCCACGCTGCTCTCGATCCTGGGGCTGCTCGACACCCCCACCGAAGGGCGCTACGTCCTCAATGGCAAGGAAGTCGCGGACCTGCCGCTCTCCGAGCGCGCGCGCGTGCGCAACCGGGAGATCGGGTTCATCTTCCAGAGCTTCAATCTGATTGGCGATCTGAACGTGTACGAGAACGTCGAGCTGCCGCTCACCTACCGCGGCATGAAGTCGGCGGAGCGCAAGGAGCGCGTGATGGCGGCGCTCGAGAAGGTCGGCATGGCGCATCGCGCCAAGCACCTTCCCTCGCAGCTCTCGGGCGGTCAGCAGCAGCGCGTCGCAGTCGCGCGCGCCGTCGCCGGCTCGCCTTCGATCCTGCTGGCGGACGAGCCGACCGGAAACCTCGACTCGAAGAACGGCGAGGCGGTCATGGAGTTGCTCCGCGAGCTGCACCGTGAAGGGGCGACGATCTGCATGGTCACGCACGACCCGCGCTACGCGCGTCACGCGGACCGTTCGATTCACCTGTTCGACGGCCGCGTCGTCGAAGAGGACGGCAGCAAGAAGGGGGAGCGCGAGCTCGAAGAGAGCGGTTTCGACATCGCGCACTAACAGCCGCCAGTAACCAGTTTCCAGTTACCAGCAAGAGACGGTCGACGCGATCGGCCGGCTGGAAGCTGGAAACTGGCAACTGGAAACTGACATGCTTCTCGCGGACCTCAAATACGGCCTCCGGATGCTCGTCAAGAGCCCGGGGTTCAGCCTTGTCGCTATCCTCTCGCTGGCCCTGGGGATTGGCGCGAACACGGCGATCTTCAGCCTCGTCAACGCGGTTCTTCTGAGGCCGTTGCCGGTGCACGATCCGCAGTCGCTGGTCACCGTCTCCACGACTGACCAGCGGAACCCGGGCAACCTTCCGCTCTCCCATCTCAATTTCAAAGACCTGCGGGCGCAGAACGCGTCGTTCACCGACATGGCGGCGATCAGCTTCAACCAGGTGAACTACAGCCACGGCCAGGAGTCGGAGCAGATTCCGGTGCAGGTCGTCACGGCGAATTACTTTTCGCTGCTCGGCGCCGAACCCTCGCTTGGCCGAGGGTTCCGTGCTGAAGAAGAAACGCAGGCGACACCGGTGGCTGTCGTCAGCCACGGTTTCTGGGAGCGAAGCCTCGGATCCAATCCGAATGTCGTCGGCACTACGGTGTTCCTCAATCGCACGCTGTACACGATCGTCGGCGTCCTGGGCAAGCGGTTCAAGTTCTTCGGCGACCAGGACTACACGACGGTCATCGGTGTCGCAAAGGACAGCAAGTACAACGGCGTCGCGGAAGATCCACAGAACTTCATCTACCAGCCGCTCTCGCAGAACTACACGCCGCAGGCGACGCTTCACGTGCGTTCAGCGGGTGACGCCGCTTCGCTCGCGAACGCGGTGCGCGGCGCAGCCCGGAAACTGGATCCGTCGCTTTCAGTTTTCAACGTTCGGACGCTCGAAGAGCAGGTCTCGACGTCGCTTCAGCCGCTGATGATGAACGTCCTGATGCTCGCCGTCTTCGGCGGGCTGGCACTCCTGCTGGCATCGATTGGGTTGTACGGCGTCGCGAGTTATGCGGTGTCGCAGCGCACGCGTGAAATAGGCGTGCGCATGGCGCTCGGCGCGCAACCCTCGAGCGTGCTCGGCCTCGTACTCGGGCACGGCATGATGCTGGTCTTCATCGGCCTGGCGATCGGCCTCGTCGCAGCCTATTCGGCGGCGGGGCTCATGAGATCGCTGGTCGTCGTCGTGAACCCGCACGATCCTGCGACCTTCGTGTCCACGGCCGTGGTCCTCGGGGCTGTGGCACTGCTCGCCAGCTATATTCCGGCGCGACGCGCCACACGGATCGACCCGCTCATCGCATTGAGAACCGACTAAGCCACAAAGCCATAAGCCATGCTCATAACCGATCATTTGAAAGAACAGCGCAACGACTCAGTGGAACACGCCCGCCACGCTCGGCGTCCCAGCGAACCGAGGGTCCTCATCGCCGATGACCAGTCGGACGTGCTGGAGGCATTACGCCTCCTGCTGAAAGCGGAAGGGTTCACTCTCGAAACGGCGTCCTCCCCGGCGGGCGTGCTCGCCGCCGTCGAGGCGCGCGAGTTCGACGTTGCGCTCATCGACTTGAATTACACGCGCGACACGACATCTGGCGAAGAAGGACTGAACCTTCTGTCGCGGATCCAGTCGATCGATCCGACGCTGCCGGTCGTCGTGATGACTGCCTGGGGCAGCGTGGAAGTCGCGGTCGAAGCGATGCGGCGCGGGGCGCGGGATTTCATCCAGAAGCCATGGGACAACGCGCGCCTGCTCGCGATCGTGCGGACGCAGATCGAATTGAGCCAGGCACTCCGCAAGGGGCAGCGGCTCGAGGCGGAGAACTCGCTGCTGCGCGGCGAGGGGATGCCGAAGATCGTCGCGGAATCGAGTGCGATGCAGACCGTGCTGCAGGTCATCTCTCGCGTCGGTCCGTCGGACGCCAACGTCCTCATCCTTGGTGAGAACGGCACGGGCAAAGGCGTTGTCGCACGCGCGCTGCACGCCGTCTCCAGCCGCGCCTCCCGCCCGATGGTCATCGTCAATTCCGGCGGCGTCTCGGAAGGGGTCTTCGAAAGCGAGCTGTTCGGCCACGTGCGCGGCGCCTTTACCGACGCAAAGAGCGACCGCGTGGGACGCTTCGAGCTGGCGGACCAGGGAACACTGTTCCTCGACGAAATCGCGAACGTTCCCATGAGCCAGCAGGCGAAGCTGCTGCGCGTAATCGAGACCGGCGAGTTCGAGAGGCTCGGCTCCTCTCGCACGCGGCGAGTCGACACGCGGATCATTTCGGCAACGAACGCGAATCTCACCGACGAAGCCGCCGCGGGACGGTTCCGCCAGGATCTGCTCTTCCGCCTGAACACGATCGAGATCCGGCTGCCTCCCCTGCGCGACCGGCGCGAGGACCTGCCGTTGCTGGCGCAGCACTTCCTTCGGCAGCATTCGCAGCGATACCGCAAGCGGCTGACCGGCTTCGAGAGCGGCGCCATGCAGATGCTTCTCGAGCACAGCTGGCCCGGCAACGTGCGAGAGCTCGACCACGCCGTCGAACGCGCCATCCTGATGGCGCCAGGGCCGCTGGTGAAGCCGGCGGATCTCGGGCTCCGCGCGGCCGCGAAGGACGGAGGCGGCCGTCTCGAGGACATGAGCCTTGAAGACGTCGAGTGCTTCCTGATCAAGAAAGCCATGACCCGGTTCGACGGCAACGTGAGCCAGGCCGCGAAGGCGCTCGGCTTGAGCCGCAGCGCGCTCTACCGCCGGCTGCAGCGGTACGGACTGTAAAATGTTGAACGTTGGTTACTGCCCGCCCTAAAGAGCCCCGGTTGAGCCACGACAGGCGCATCCTGTTGATGGCGTTCGCCTCGGCGCTGCCCGGCGCCCTGATCTCGCTCATCTTCCTCTGGACCGGCGACTACACGCCGAAATCCCAGTGGACGCTCACCGTCGTCATCGTCGCGTTCTGCCTCGGATTCGCGTTCGCGCTCCGGGAGCGCGTCATCCTTCCGCTCCAGACCCTCTCGAACCTGCTCGCCGCGCTCGGCGAGGGGGACTTCTCCATCCGCGCGCGCGGCGCGCGCAGCGGCGATCCGCTCGGCGAAGTCATGATCGAAGTGAATACATTGGTCGAGACGCTGCGGCATCAGCGGCTCGATGCACTGGAAGCGACGACGCTGCTGCGAAAGGTGATGGCGGAGATCGACGTCGCCGTCTTCACGTTCGACGAGGACCGCGAGCTGAAGTTCGTCAATCGCGCCGGCGCGAGATTGATCGCGCAGCCCGCGGAGCGCGCGCTCGGCCGGCGGGCCGAAGAGCTCGGGCTCGAAGACTGTCTCGAGGGGGACGCGCCGCGGGTCATCAACACCGCATTTCCCGGCGGTGTCGGCCGCTGGGAAATCCGGCGCAGTTCCTTCCGCCAGGGGGGCCGCCCGCATGAGTTAGTCGTGCTCTCGGACCTCAGCCAGCCGCTCCGCGAGGAGGAGCGGCAGGCGTTCCAGCGCCTGATTCGCGTCATCGGCCACGAGATGAACAACTCGCTCGCACCGATCAAATCGATCGCCGGCAGCCTCTCGACGATCGCCGAGCGCGATCCGCTTCCCTCCGACTGGCGGGAAGACGTCCAGCGCGGACTCACCGTCATCGCCTCGCGCTCGGAGTCCCTGAGCCGATTCATGAGCGCCTACGCACGGCTTGCGAAACTGCCGCCGCCAAAGCTGGCTCCGCTGGACGTCGGCGCCGTCGTCGATCGTGTCGTGCTGCTCGAAAAAGGCCACAACATCCAGATCGCGGGCGGCCCGCGCGTCACGATCCAAGGTGACAGCGATCAGCTCGAGCAGCTGCTCATCAATCTTCTCCGAAATGCGATGGACGCCGTGCGCGAGACGCATGGCGGCGTCCGAGTGGGATGGCAGCGGCTGCCCGGATCGTCGCCGCCGACAATGGAGCTGTGGGTGGAGGATGAAGGGCCCGGACTGTCGAACACCGGCAACCTGTTCGTGCCGTTCTTCACGACGAAGCCCGGTGGATCCGGAATTGGTCTGGTGCTCAGCCGCCAAATCGCAGAAGCGCACGGCGGCAGCCTGATGCTGGAGAACCGCGATGACCGCACGGGATGCAGGGCAAGCCTGCGCCTGCCGCTCCAGTCCGCGATGGCGGTGCGCATGGAGGCGGCGGGATGAGCGACGATCGCAGGAAGCCGATTCTTCCGGGCGGCGCGGCGACGGACTATGAACGTTACCTGCGCACCGACGAACTCCTGTCACTGCAGAAGACGCCCGGCGAAGTCGTGCACCATGACGAACACTTGTTTCAGACGGTGCACCAGGCGTCGGAACTCTGGCTGAAGCTTGCCTGTCTGGAGATCGAGCAGGCGTGCGCGCTGCTGCGCGCGGATGGAATCGCCGGCGCGATACGCCTGCTCCGCCGGGCGAATCATTGCATGGAGTTGATCACCGCGCAGCTTCACATGCTCGACCATCTGTCGCCGACCGACTACGCCGTCGTCCGGACGGCGCTCGGTCACGGCGCCGGCTTCGACTCGCCGGGATTTCGTCGCGTCCACCGCAGCTCGCCGCCGCTCGCGGAGCAATTCGCCGCGCTTCTGGCGCGGCGCGGCATCACCCTATTCGACGTCTACAGCGGCGGCTACGCACACGAGGAGCTCTATCAGCTTGGCGAAGAGATGATCACGTGGGACGAGCGCACGATCGTGTGGCGGTTCCACCACCTCAAGGTCGTGGAGCGCATCATTGGCGGGAATGTCATTGGAACGCAGGGGACGCCCGTGGAAGTGCTCGGCAAGCGTATCGACGTGCGCTTCTTCCCGGAATTGTGGACCGTCCGCGACGAGATTACGCGGCGTTCACCGCTCGGCGCGGACGGCCATTCGAATCGATAGATCGGGCGATCGGGTGCTAACGGCCGCGAGACACGCCGCCAACCCAGAGCACGTGCGTCACGATCTTGTTCCCGTTGCCGAAATCGAGCTCGTAGGTCTGATCGTGGCCGTTCTTCGCAGAGCTGACCAGACGGCCCCACTGAGCCGGACCCTCAGGATCGAGATCGGTCAGCGCGTTCGGCGCCGACCCGGGCAGCCGCATGCCGACGGTCGTCGTGCTATCGAGGTGCGAGTAGATCAGATCGAGCTCCTCGTAGTCGTGCCGGTTGGGATGCTGGTTCGTCGTCGGATCGCTCGTGTAGTCCATGCAGGTGCCGAGGTTCGCATTGTCGAAGTTCTCGTCCTGGTGAGCGAGTCCCAACGTATGCCCGACTTCCTGGCAGCTCACCAGATTGCGCCACGCCGTCGTGTTGTAGGTTGAAGTATTGAAGTAGCTGTCGTTCAGTTTCACGGTGCCTTGCGCGATGTGGCCGCCGCTGAGCCAGATCTGCGCGATACCAAGCCAGCCGTTAAAGCCGTATGTCGAGTCGCAGACTTCGACGCGGCCCGCCGTCGGACGGCAGTTGCGCGGATTCGCCTGGCCGGCGACGATGTCCGTGTTGAGAACCGTCGACTGGCTCCAGTCGCTGGACGTCGTTCCCAGGATGGGGTCCCACTGCGGGCTGACGTTGTCGCCTAGTTTGATGGTGAACGGATTGGAAGTACGGGCCCAGTGATACCCGCCCCACGAATGATTTGCCGACATATTGCTCGAAAACAGCACTACTGCCGCGAACATAGCGAGAACACTCAGGGTAACGCGTGCTTTCATTGATCCTCCTCCAACAGGTACCGCGGCGGTGCGAACGCCCGAAGCGCAGTATAAGCGGGACAGGTGCGGGGGATGAAGAACAATTAGCCGTTTCAGAATTGCAACAAAGCTCGTCTGTTATGCTCGGAGTCAGTTCCATGTGGCATCGACTCTTTACCGATGCGCCAAACTGGCAGCTCGTGGCAGTTGTCGTCATCCCGACAATCCTGCTGGGGTGGGCGATTTCATATTTGGTCATGCGCGGCGCCGCGCGCGCGCTGCGCCATCTGCTGCGCGGCTCCCTGACCACTTCGAGTCCGCTGGTCCGCGGCCCGCTTCGCCTCATCGGCCTCGCCACGTTCGTCCTGGTCGTCGCGGTGCTGCTGTTCCCAGCCTTCGAGATCGCGGGGCTGCACCCTCGCGCGGGTCTGCACCTCTATACCCTCAGCCAGTGGGCGTTCGATTCCGGCCTTCGCGTGCTGCTCGTGGCCGCCGTCGCGATCGCGTTGATCCGCGGCGTGTCAATCGCCGTCAAGCGCTTCGAGCACGACGTCAATTTCGGGACGGGGCTCGATGCGCTCGAGCGCGCGAAGCGCGCACGTACGCTTGGCAGCGTCCTGACCAACACGACGACGGTCCTCATTCTGCTCATCGCGCTCCTGATGATCCTGCGTGAGTTCAAGGTGGACATCTCCCCTGCCGTGACCGGCGCCGGCATCGTCGGCGTGGCGCTCGGCTTCGGGGCGCAGACGCTGGTCCGCGATCTGATCGGCGGCTTCTTTCTCATCCTCGAGAACCAGGTGCGCGTCGGCGATGTCGTGGCGATCAACGGGATCGGCGGCCTGGTCGAAGCGATCAACCTGCGGACCACGATCCTGCGCGACGAGGAAGGCACCGTTCACGTGATGCCGAACGGAGCGATCAACGCCCTCGCGAACAAGAGCATGAACTTCAGCTACTACGTCGTGAATCTGCCGCTCGCCTACGGCGAGGACACGGATCGCGCGGCGGCGATTCTCAAAGACGTGGCGGACGCGATGTGGCGCGAAGACGCCTACCGTCCGTTCATGCTGGAGCCGTTGGAAGTGATCGGCGTTGATGCGTTCGAGGAAACCGCTGTGCGCCTGAAAGTGCGGATCAAGACGGCCGCGCTGAAGCAGTGGTTCGTCGGCCGGGAATTCCGCCGCCGGATCAATAAGGCGCTGCGGGATGCAGGGGTCCACATGTGGGGTCCACAGCGGACGGTCAGTATCCCGCTGGAGCCGCCGTCGTCCTCTTCTGGCCCTGCGATTCCTGGACAATCTTGACGCCCGCGCTGGCGCCGACGCGCGTGGCGCCCGCCGCGACCATCGCCTTCAGTCCCTCGTAATCGCGCACGCCGCCGGCGGCCTTGACACCCATGTCGGCCCCCACGACCCGCCGCATCAGCGCGACATCTGCCGCAGTAGCGCCGCCTGACGCGAAGCCGGTCGACGTCTTGACGAAGTCCGCGCCGACTGCTTTCGACAGCGTGCAGGCGGCGATCTTCTCGTCGTCGTTGAGCAGCGCGACTTCGAGTATGACTTTGCTGATGACGTTCGCCTCACGGCAGGGACCCACGACCGCGGCGATGTCGCGTTCGACGATCTTCAGTTCGCCGGACTTCAGTGCGCCGATGTTGATGACCATGTCGATCTCCGATGCGCCGTCAAAGATCGCGCGCCGCGTTTCGTAATGCTTCACGTCGGCGGTCGTTGCGCCCAGCGGGAATCCGACCACCGAGCAGACGCCGACTCCGGACCCTCGTAGCAGCTGCGCGGCGAAAGATACCCAGGCAGGATTCACACAAACCGTTGCAAAGTGAAACTGCGCCGCCTCGCGGCAGAGTTTCTCGATTTCCTGCCGCGTCGCGTCGGGCTTGAGAAGCGTGTGATCGATCATGCTCGCGACCGTTCCCGCCGCGCCTCCTGTCGCATGCAAGCCGATGCGGGACGCGCCGGCGTCGAGCACGCCGCGCAGGCGATCCGGACAGCAGTCGTAGAGCACCGCGTGGCAGCTGCACTGCGCGGGCGCGGACGCCGCGCGGCGCTGCGCGCTCATCACTTCTTCGGTGATGATTTCGACGAGCCGCTGCAGGTCGTTAGGGTTGAGCATCCTCGAGCCGACGAATCTTCAGGAGCCTACGAATATATCGTGCTTCGGTCATCGGGGTCGCAATCCAGATGTCCACGAATCTCAGGGCGGCGTCTGTCTGCAACAGCGTGGACCCGAGCGTCATGACGTTCGTTCCGTTGTGCTCGCGGGCGTAGCGCGCGATCGTTTCGTCCGTGATCATCGCCGCGCGGACACCGCGCACCTTGTTCGCCGCGATCGCCGATCCGATTCCCGCGCCGTCAATGACGATGCCCGCATCCGCTTCTCCGCGCGCGACCGCTTTCGCCACTCGCGCGGCCGTGTCCGGATAGTCGACCGGCGCTGTGCCGTCGACGCCGAGATCGTCGACCGCGATGCCTTTGCCGCGCAGGTGCTGGACGATCGCCTTCCGCATCGCAACCCCGGTGTGATCGCTCGCGATCGCGACGCGCGTGATGTTCGAGCGCGGTGCGAGATCCGGCGGAATCGCAGGATCGACGGAACCCGCAGGGACGACGGTCACTCGCCGCTCGCGCAGCGTGTCCTGCGCGAGAGGCGTCACGTGCCCCCCCTTGGCGAGCTCCACCGTCGCGCCGATCTCAATCTGCCGCGCGTCGGTCTCCGTGATGATGTCAAACCGTCGAATCATCTGTATATTTCTGCGGCCGCTACTGCTGCAACACCGCGATGAACGGCAGGTTTCGGTACTTCTCGGCGTAGTCGAGGCCGTATCCGACGACAAAGTGATCCTCGATCGTGAAGCCGATGTAGTCGACCTTTACCTCCACCTTCCGCCGCGACGGCTTGCTCAGGAGACACGCCGTCTTCAATGACTTCGGCGCGCGCGCCTTCAGCAGATCCTGCAAGTAGTGGAGCGTCAGGCCGGTATCCACGATGTCCTCGACGAGGATCACGTGCCGTCCTTCCACGTTGCTGTCCAGGTCCTTCAGGACGCGCACCTGGCCGGACGACGTCGTGCCCTTGCCGTAGCTGGACACCGCCATGAAATCCATGGTGACACGGTCGCTCATGGCGCGCACCAGGTCCGCCATGAACATGAAGCCGCCCTTCAGAATGGCGACCAGGTGGACGGCTTCCTCCGCCGGATAGTCCCGCTCGATTTCCGCGGCGAGCGACGCGATGCGGGCGTTGATATCAACCTTGGAGATCAGAACGTTCGTTGTGGCCATGAACCTACTTGACGGCGGCGCGGACCTGGTCGGCCAGCGCGCGCGCCTCGGTAAGCACCTGCGCCGCGTTCAAGGTCAGGACCTTGCGATCGCGCATCAGGATCTTGCCATTGACGATGGTGGTGCGCACGTCATCGCCGCGCGTGACGTACACGAGATGCGACACCGGATCGTACATCGGCGTCTGCCGCGCGGCGGCCATTGAGACGACGAGCAGATCGGCGCGCTTTCCCGCCTCGAGCGAGCCGATCGTCTTCTCCATTCCCATCGCGCGCGCGCCGTCGATCGTCGCCATCTCCAGCGCAACGGGCGCAGGGATCGCGCGCGGATCGTTCGCCACCAGCTTGTGGAGGAAGGCGGCCTGGCGCATCGCCTCGAACATGTCGAGGTCGTTGTTGCTGGCGGCGCCGTCCGTGCCGAGGCCAACAAC
>DASPXV010000148.1:0-4156 GCA_035637115.1 Vicinamibacterales bacterium | reverse complement strand
ATCCGATGTTGCCGCCGTCTTGCGCTCCGCAGACATCGTCGTCTTGCCGTCGAAGTTAGAAGGACTGCCGCTGTCGGTCTTGGAAGCCATGTCATGCGCGCGGCCAGTCATTGCCACCGCCGTCAACGGAACGCCGGAGGCGGTCATCGACGGAGTGACCGGGCTGCTCGTCGCACCCGACGATGTCGAAGGTCTGAGCAGCGCGATTCTTACGCTGGTGAACGACCCGGACCGTGCAGCGCGCATGGGCGAGGAAGGCCGCCGCGTCGCGGTCGATCGCTTCTCGCTTCGCGCGTACCTCAGGGGAATCGAAGCGCTGTACGACGAACTGCTCGGCTTCAGTCGCTCGGTCCACTAAGCACCTGACCGCGCGAATGAATCCGCCTCGAAACCCGATGAACTCCATGTACTCGACAATGCGGAATCCGACGCTTTCGAGATGAGCCACGAGCGCGTCGGCCTTTGCCTGGCGCGCGGACCGGTCTGCCTCGCCGTGATACTCCATCGCGATTCGTTTGATCCGTCGAAAATAATCGACGGCAAGGCTGAACAGAATGTCGTATTCGGCGCCTTCACAATCCAGCTTCAGAAAGTCACACTGCTCGACGGCGTGCGCGTCGAAGATGTCCTTCAACGAGACGGCCTTCACGATCTCGTAGTGGTCACGATTCTGCGCGCGATCGTCTACGACGCTGTGGAACCCGCCTTGTTGTATGGCTTTGCGGACGCTGCGCGGCGACAATTAAATCTGCCGCATAGCGACAACTAGATCTGCCGCATGGGGTCGGCCGGCCGGCTGTGTCAGCCTGTGATCAATGGTCACGGATGCGCAGGTTCGGCTCATGAGGCAGAAACGTATGGATGGCAAAAGTCAGGCAGCCGCCGCGGCCGCCAGCGGCATGAGTCTTCGGACCGCTCGGGAATGGGACCATGGGCCGGCCCCGTCGGCCACCAAACAGCCCCGGGATTGGCGGACCCGCCCGGATCCCTTTGCGGCGGTCTGGCTCACGGACGTCGAGCCTCTGTTGCGGAGCGATCTCAAAGGCGTCCTCGAAGCCAAGTGGGTGTTGGAGGTGTTGCGGACGCGCTACCCGGAGCAGTTTCACGCGGGGCAGGCGCGGACGCTGCAACGGCGGTTTCGCGACTGGCGGGCGCGGCACGGCGTCGAGCCCGAGGTGTTCTTCGAGCAAGTCGCCGTCCCCGGTCGCGAGGCCGCGATCGACTTCACCCATGGGACCGACCTCGGCGTCACGATCGGCGGCGATCCGTTTCCGCATCTGCTCTTCGAGTTCGTGCTCAGTTACAGCCACTGGACGTGGGTGGCCATCGCGTTCGGGGAAACGTTTGAAGCGCTGGCGGCCAGCGTGCAAGGCGCGCTGTGGGCGCTCGGGGGCGTGCCAGCCGTCCTGCGCAGCGACAATCTGTCGGCGGCGACCCACGAGCTGAAAGCCAGTAATGGGCGTGATCTGACGCCTCGGTTCCGCGCGGTCCTCGAGCACTACGGCATGCGCTCCAGCCGCATTACCCCTGGCCAGGCGCATGAAAACGGCATCGCCGAGCAAGCACATCGCCGACTGAAGTCGTTGATCGCGCAGGCGTTGCTCGTGCGGGGCCATGCGGCCTTCGACGATGTCGCCGCGTACGACGCCTTCGTCCAGGAGGTCGTCGCGTACTGGCGCAACCGGCCGGCGGCGGCGCGTTTCGCCGACGAGCGGCCGACACTGCAGGCCTTGCCCTCGGCCGCCATTCCCAGCTACACGAGCTATTACCCGGTGGTGCGGCGGTGGAGCACGATTCGCGTCGCGCATCG
The DNA here is from genome assembly GCA_035637115.1 of Vicinamibacterales bacterium. Classification (GTDB taxonomy): domain Bacteria; phylum Acidobacteriota; class Vicinamibacteria; order Vicinamibacterales; family 2-12-FULL-66-21; genus JAICSD01. The sequence continues at coordinate 2,346 of DASPXV010000148.1, read as the reverse complement.
GACGTACTCCGTGCCGGCGCAGCTGATGGGCCACACCGTCGAAGCTCGCGTCCATCCCAACGTCGTCGAGGTGCGCTACCGCGATCAGGTCGTGCAGACGATGCCGCGGCTGCGCAAAGAAGACGAGCACCGCATCGACTACCGCCATGTGATCGGCTGGCTGGTACGCAAGCCGGGCGCGTTTGCGCGGTATCGGTATCGCGAAGACCTCTATCCCTCGGTCACATTCCGGCGCGCCTACGACGCGTTGGTGCGGACGCACGGCGAGCGCGCCGACATCGAGTACCTGCGCATCTTGCAATTAGCGGCGACCGCGGGAGAAGCACGGGTCGTGGACGTGCTCGCGGCCGTGCTCGATCAGGCCGGCGGCTTCGATTACGTCACGGTGCAAGCCCAGGTGGCGCCGCCTGTGCTGACGGTGCCCGTGATCCACATTCCGGTACCGGACCTGACCGTCTATGATGCGCTCCGCGCGGGAGCCGCGGCATGACCCGCGCCGCCACGACGCGCACCGTCGCCGATCAGATCACCACCCTGCTCACGGGGTTCACGCTCACGACGGCCGCGCGCGAGATGGTCTCGCGCTTCGTCGAAGCGGCGCAGCAGCCGGCGCTCCCGGTGCTGCTCGACGTCCTGCAGCTCGAAGCGCAGGAGCGACACGAGCGCCGTATCACGCGCTTGCGCCGGGCCTCGAAGCTGCCGCCGGGAAAAACGTTCGACACACTGGATGAAGGCCGACTGCCGCCGGCGCTGGTGCGCAAGCTGCACGAGCTCGCGGAAGGCGACTTCCTCGCCGACGCGACCAATGTGCTCGCCTTCGGTCTGCCCGGCGTCGGCAAGAGTCACGCGATGTGCGCCGTGGGCCACGCGCTCGTCGACCGGGGGCACGCCGTGCTCTTTATGCCGACGTACAGTCTCGTGCAGGAGCTGCTCGCCGCGAAACGGAATCTCGAGTTGCCACGCGCCTTGCGGAAGCTCGATCACTATGCCGTCTTGCTCCTCGACGATGTGGGCTACATTCAACAGAGTCCCGACGAGGCCGAAATTCTCTTCACGCTCCTCGCCGAACGCTACGAACGACGCTCGGTCGTCATCACAAGCAATTTGATCTTCGCGCAGTGGGACCGGATCTTTCGTGATCAGATGGCGACGGCCGCGGCGATCGATCGCCTGGTGCACCACTCCGTGCTGCTGGAATTCGATGTCTCCAGTTTCCGGACCGAGCACGCGAAGCGGAAGGGGAAAGCCACGCCAAGCCGAACGGAGGCGGCCTCGTGAACGAAACGACCGCTCAGGAAGCCTCAGGAGCGACGATCGCTCCCTGGGACGACCTGAAGGTCCACCTGTTTTTCAGTGGTCGCGAGATCGCGCGCGCGTGCGCCTCGTCTCGGATCGACGCCGAGTCTCTGGTCGAACGACCTGAGCCGTCGCAAAAGCCAAGAGGCCGTGGACGCTGCCGGACCCGTGGACGCACAGAACGCGCCCACCGGTCCTTGGAAAACCGCGGACGGTTTTCCACGAGCGTCCACCGCCAGCATCGTGTCCTGATCAAGAAGAAGGAAGGCAGCTATCACACACGGCCTGCGACCGGCCCGCGACAATTACCGAGTTCCGCTGCGGTCGCCAGCGGCGCTCCTTTGCTAACCCTTCGCCGGCAGAAATAGTTGTCGTCGATCGGCAAAAGTAGTTGACGCCGCGCAGACGCGGTCGTGCCGGCGACAGCAGCTTCTGGACAAACTTTTCATCGGCCGTCAACCGGCGCACCCGAATTCGCAAGCCGTCAGCCCTGACCGTCTTGTGCGACAACCACAGGCGAGCGCAGCAGCGGTCGACGACGATCGAGACCTGGTACGGGAGCCGTCGTTCCACCACGATTGCCGTCCACGCTCGACGGAGCCAATGGCCGACCGGGGGCGGAACGGGAGGTGGTACGTAGGGCGTCGGCTGCATGGATTTTGCTATCACGGTCAGGCGGATGCCGGTGCGGACGTGCTCTTACGGCTGACCACGACCCACTCGAGAGGTTCACCGGGCACCAACTCGAGCCATGCGATCAGGCGACGAGCGAGACCACTCGATCGGGGGCCGACGAGAATCTGGATTCGTTGCTGAAGGATCATGTGTCGCATCACGTCGGTACACGACAGGGGCGTGAATCCGTGTTCCACGAGCTCCCGCTTCAGCGCGGCAAGCTCGTAGAACTCGTCGTACACCGGATGCTTGTCGAGCCCGTCTCGAATCCGCGCGGCCAGTCCGACCTTGACATTCACCGCATCGAACACGAAGAGGCCATTCTCTTTCAGCACGGAATGAATCTGACGGTACAGAATCGACCGGTCGGCCGCT
>DASPXV010000147.1:0-5522 GCA_035637115.1 Vicinamibacterales bacterium | reverse complement strand
TGCGGGCTGCCCGATCGGCGCCGGGCGCTGACATCCCGGCGAGTATATCCGGCGGCCTACTTACAGGTGTAGGCGTTCGTGTACGGCGTGTAGGAGGCGAACAGATCCACTTCGCTCCATACCAGCCTTAATTCTGTTCCGATGTTGTCGTAGTCGAAGCCGATGTCGACGCCCATGTTGCCATCGGCGCGCTTCCACGCGATGACGTCGATGCTCAGTTCCGGACCGCCGCGCTTCAGGTTCCAGCCATAGGTGTTTCCACCGCACAGGCCGGATTCGATGACGCGGTCGCGGAGGAACCTCATGTTCTCCTGGCGCTGCGCGAGCGACGAGACGGGCGCCCGATACGACGCGTACTTCGCTGAGACGCAGAAGATGATCGCGGGGCCGCTGGTGCCAGCGCAGGAACCCGCCGGGACGGGTGTTCCGGACGAGGGGGGCGTCGGGCTCGGCGGCGCGGGCGGCGCGGGCGTTCGGAACGTCTGCGTCGTGCTCCAGGCGCTCGTGGTTTCACCATCGCTCGCGCGCGCGCGCCAATATATCGTCGCGGCATTGATCAGCGCCGAGCTGTTGAACGTCGTCTGACCTGAGCCTTCGTTGACGATGCCCGCAGCGATCAATTTGGTGAACGCCTGGTCGGTGGCGACCTGGAACTCGTAGGCGAGCCAGCCGACCGGGCCGATAAACACCGCGTTATTCACCTTGATCGTCGGCGTCGTCGTGGCGACGAGCTCGTTGTTCACCGGGGACACCGCTGTCGGCGGATTCACCGCGGCCTTCGGATAGATCTCGAATCCGGCCGTCGCGATGGCGCCGGTATTGGCGCCGTCCTGCGCCCACGCGCGCCAGTAGTATGAGCGGCCGATCTCCAGCCTATCGATCTGTACGCTGGTCTTGTTGTTATCACCGGGGGCGAGGCCGGAGCGGCTGAACACCTTCGTGTTGAAACCGGAGTCGCTCGCCACTTCGAAGGTGTAGGTGAGCGGTCGCACGCCGTTCGTGACGGCGTTCTGGATCACCAGTTTGATCGGCTGCTCGCTTTCCTTGAACTTGAATCCCTGCGCGGGCTCGAGCAGAGCCGGCGCAGTAATGTTGACTCCGGGGATCGGGCCGGCGACCGTCGGCGCGGTCGGGCTGGAACTCTTGGAAGTCTGGCAACCGCCCAGCGCAAGAAGGAACAGGGCGCACGCTATATGTACAGGACGTGACGTCATGGGCAAAACCTCGACATAGCAGAAGCGGCAGGCAAAGCGCACGCGCGTCAAAACACGCGCATTGAACCTATCGGTCTCTTCTGTTTTCGACTTTAGGGAGGAAGGGTTGCTGGGAAGCCGCCCTTTTTCCTGCTCAGGATACCACGGACCGGCGGAGGTAGACCATGCCGCCGGAGAGGGAAAAGACCATGATCAGGGCGGCGCCGACGAAGGAGACCAGCAGAGCTGACTCGAGTGGCAGTCCCAACTTCGTGAAATAGAACCCGAACGTCGCTTCGCGCACGCCGAAGCCGTTCACCGAGAGTGGAATCATCTGGACGATGAATGAAACGGGCACGATGACGGCGAGCTCAGCAAAACTGACGGGAATGTGCATGCTGCGCGCGATGGCGACATAGAAGAGCACGAGTATCCCTTGGACGCCGACGGCGCCGAGGAAGCAGATCGCCAGCGCGGCCGGCGTCTCCTTGAACCGCGTGAGCGCGTAGGTGAGCTTGTTGATCCGCTCGTCGACCCACTCCGCGTGAAACACTCGCAGCGGCTGGAGGATTCGCGTCGCCGTCTCGGGCATCAGAAGCGCGGGTGTCGCGACGATCGCGCCGAGCCCGAAACCCGCCCACAGCATGCGGGGGCCCACCGGACCGACGGCCATCCGCTGCATCAGGGACGCACCGGTTGCGGCCATCAGGGCGAGACCGAGCAATCCGATTCCGCGATCGATCAGAACCACCGTCGTCGCCAGCGTTTTCGAGCCCGCCGGTTTCGCCGTATCGGTGATCCGAATCACGTCGCCGCCGATGTTGCTCGGAAGGAAGTTGTTGAAAAACGTTGCGACGAGGAACGACTGCGTGAGAAACGCGAACGGCAGGCGCACATGCTGCGCGCGCAGCAGCACGCCCCAACGCACTGCGCTCGCCAGCACCATCGCCAGGTAGAGCAGCAGCGCCGTCACGAGCCACGCGGGCGAGGCCTGTCGGGCGACCGACCACAGGCGCGACAAGTCCACGCGAGAGAACAGCAACCACAGCAGGCCGATACTGACGATGGCCTTCACGGCGCTGACGGTGAGGGAGCGGGCTCTTGTCATGGAACGATTAGTTTACAATTGGCTGTCCACCTGATGCGCATCCTGATGATTGCGCCGGAGCCGTTTTTCGAGCCCCGGGGCACCCCTTTCAGCGAGTATCACCGCATTCGCGCCCTGCTCGACCTCGGGCACACGGTCGATCTCGTCACGTATCCGTTCGGAGAAGATGTCACCCTTCCCGGGCTGCGCGTGTTCCGCTGCGCTCGTCCGCCGCTGATGAACGGCATCGGGATCGGCCCCTCGTGGAAGAAAATTCCCCTCGATTTTGCTTTACTCGCCACCGCATGCCGTCGCGCGATGTCGGGGAAGTACGACGCGGTTCACTCGCACGAGGAGGGCAGCTTCTTCGGCGTCGTGCTCGCCGGGATTCTCGGCCTGCCGCACCTCTACGACATGCACTCCAGCCTCCCCCAGCAGCTCACGAATTTCGCCTACAGCAAGTCCCGGCTGCTCACGGCGTTCTTCGGCGTGATGGAGCGCTTCGTCGTCCGCCGGTCGCGCGTCGTCATCGTGATCTGTCCGCAGCTCGAGGATGTCGTGCGCGGCATCGATACGACTGTGCCATCCGTGCTGATCGAGAACGCTCCCGGGTCAGGTGACGCGCCCACCTTGGGGTCAGGTCTGGAAATCAGAACCAACCTGGGGCTGGTCCCGTCGGTTCCGGTCATTCTTTATACCGGCACGTTCGAGGCGTACCAGGGACTCGATCTCCTGTTCGCGTCGATGAAACACGTGCTCGCCACGAGGCCCGACGCCCGGCTCGTGCTCGCGGGTGGACGTCCGGATCAGATCGAAAACGCGCGGCGACAGGCCGCCGCTGCGGCCATCGCGGACGCCACGATCTTTGTGGGCCAGCGTCCGGCGGACGAAATTCCCGCGTACCTCGACGCGGCCGACGTGCTCGTCTCGCCGCGAAGCCTCGGCACAAACACGCCGCTGAAGATCTATCAGTATCTGCGCTCAGGTCGTCCGATCGTTGCGACACGATTGCTCACGCATACGCAGGTCCTGACCGACGACGTCGCGTTCCTCACGGAGGCGACACCTGAAGGGTTCGGCGCGGGGATCCTGTCCGCCGTTGCCGATCCCGAGCGTGCGCGCAACGTCGGCACTCGCGCCCGTCATCTCGCCGACACGAAATACAGCTACGAGGCCTATCTCTCGCGCACGCGGCAGGCGTGCGCGCATCTCTTCGGTGACCGCGCTGCGCAGATGGCGGGCGGCGTGGCGTGAATCATGAACGCCGCAGCAGCGAAGGCAGGAATGCCCATTACAGCTATGCCGTCTATGCCGATGCCGCGATGGCCGAGCGCTTCGATGCGATGCGCTTCAGCGGCCCGATCGGCAGGCTGATCGCGGAGACGCAGGAACGCGAGATCGCGGCGTTCCTCGCACCGCTGGAAGGACGCCGCATCCTTGACGTGGGGACGGGCACCGGTCGCGCAGCAATCGCGCTCGCCAAGCGTGGTGCGATCGTGACGGGTGTGGATGCTTCGGCGCAGATGCTGGAAGTAGCCGAGCGGCGCGCGCGTGACGCAGGCGCCCAGGTCACGTTCGTTCGCGGTGATGCGCACGGCCTCAACTTTCCCGACCGGAGTTTCGACGCGGTCGTCTGCCTTCGCGTGCTGATGCACACGCCGGACTGGCGCGCCTCGCTGCGCGAGTTGTGCCGCGTCTCGAACGATCGCATCGTCTTCGACTATCCCTCGCTGACGAGCGCCGCCGCGCTGCAGGCAGTCACCCGGCGCATGGTGCACGTGCTGAAACCGTCGGTCGAGGCATATCGCGTGTTTTCCGCGGCTGCGGTCACGCGCGTGCTGCGCGCAGAGGGCTTTCAGATCGGCGGCGAGCACCGACAGTTCGTGCTGCCGATCGCGCTGCACAAGCGCGTCAACTCCGAATCGTTCACGCGTCATGTCGAAGGCATGATGGAGCGGGCAGGGCTGATGCGGCTCTTCGGATCGCCCGTGACTGTCCTGGCAGAGCGTTGCGCGTCCTAGTCACGGGCGCTACCGGGTTCACCGGCGGGCACCTCGCGCGCGCGCTGAGAGCGCGCGGGTACGACGTATGGGCGATGGTGCGCAACGAATCCGGCGCCGCGGACTTGCGGGCGGCAGACATTCAGATCGCAATCGGGGATCTGGCGATGCCGGAGACGCTGCCGTCCGTCGTGGCCCACGGGTTCGACACGGTCTACAACATCGCTGCGCTGTACCGACAGGCCGGTCTTCCCGACAGCGTCTACCACCAGGTCAATGCCGTCGCCGTCGGACAGTTGATCGAGGCCGCCGCCACGGCTGGCGTCCGACGCGTCGTTCACTGCAGTACCGTGGGCGTCCACGGCGATATCGAGCATCCCCCCGCCAACGAGGACGCGCCATTACGTCCCGGCGACGTCTATCAGGTGTCGAAAGTCGAGGGAGAGGCCGTGGCGTGGGAAGCCGCGGCGCGGACGGGTACGCAAGTCGTCATCGCGCGCCCCAGCGGCATCTATGGCGCGGGCGATCGGCGGCTGCTGAAATTATTCCGGGGCGTTGCGCGACGAAAGTTCGTCATCCTCGGCGATGGCAGGATCTTCTATCACCTCACGCACATCGACGACCTGGTCGAAGGCTTGCGGCTGTGCGCCGAAGTTCCGGAGGCCGCCGGCCGCACCTACATTCTCGCTGGCGCGGAGGTCCCGACGCTCAATCAGCTCGCCGGCATGATTGCCGAAGATGCGGGCGTGCCGCCGCCGCGGCTGCATCTGCCCGTGTGGCCGTTCTGGCTCGCGGGCGCTGCGTGTGAAGCCGTGTGCGCGCCGTTTGGTCTGGAGCCGCCGATCTATCGCCGGCGAGTGGACTTCTTCACGAAGAGCCGCGCGTTCGACATTTCCCGCGCCCGCGGGGAGCTCGGCTACTCACCATCTGTCACGCTGCGCGACGGCATCCATCGGACGCTCGCGTGGTACCGGCAGCACGGCTGGATCTGATCGAGCCTGGGTCAGCTCGCTTCGCTCGCCTGTCGGGCAGGGGGCATGCGCGCTCGCTTCGCTCGCCTGTCGGGCAGGGGGCATGCGCGCTCGCTTCGCTCGCCTGTCGGGCAGGGGGGCATGCGCGCTCGCTTCGCTCGCCTGTCGGGCAGGGGGCATGCGCGCTCGCTTCGCTCGCTGTCGGGCAGGGGACATGCGCGCTCGCTTCGCTCGCTGTCGGGCAGGGGACATGCGCGCTCGCTTCGCTCGC
>DASPXV010000146.1:0-51536 GCA_035637115.1 Vicinamibacterales bacterium | reverse complement strand
GCGGAAGACATTTCGCTGAAAGTGAACGGCAAGCCGAGACAGATCAAGTCGCTCAGTCTCTTCCGAACGACGAGTGACTTCGCCCTGCCCTCGTCGCAGCTGCCCGCGCCTTATGCGACGAACGCCGTCGGGATGAAACGGTCGGGTGATTCACATCCTGATCGACGCGCGGTCGTGAACCTGGATGGGAAGCCGGTCGGGAGAGTAGTGCGAACGCTGCGGAAGTCACCGTAACTTCGCACCAAGTACCCATCTCCAGGCACGAAGAACCCAGCACCTCTATCGTCGACACCGATCGATGTGCGCGCAGAGCGCGGCCGTCACGCGGTCCAGCGCCTGCAACCCATCGATAGTGCCGAACGTCGGCCGCCTCTCGTAGAACGCGACCAGCGGTTCGGCGAGCGCGCGGTATGTCTCGAGCCTCCGCCGCACCGTGTCTGGATGATCGTCTGCCCGCCGGACCAGGTTTCCACCGCAGTAGGGACACGCGTCGCGCTCCGGGTCGGTATCATGCGACACCGACTGCGTGATCGCGCACGCATCGCAGACGCGCCGCATCGCCAGCCGCCGCACGATCTCCTCGTCGGCCGCCGCGAGGTGCGCGACGATCAACATCGCCGGATCCACCATCGTGTCGAGCGTGGCTGCCTGCGCCGCAGTCCGCGGGAAGCCGTCGAGGATGCAGCCGCGCGCCGTGTCGGGTGCGGCGAGCCGCTCGCGGACGATGTCCGCGATCAAGTCGTCGCTCACGAGGCGGCCGGCGTCGATCGTTTCCTTCACCTCTCGTCCGATGCGCGTGCCGGCCTTTACCGCCGCGCGCAGTGCGTCGCCAGTAGAGATGTGCGGAATGGAATAGCGCTGGGCGATCCGGACGGCCTGGGTCCCCTTGCCTGAGCCCGGCGGGCCCATCAGCATCACGATCACCGAGAGATCTTACTTCGGTGCGTAGACGATGCGGGACTTCGCGGCAGAGAGCCGCTTGGGATCAAGGTTTGGAATCCTGCGGACCTCGGCGAATGACGTGAACGTGTGGCCCGAGTCACGATAGGCGACGATCGCCGCCGCTTCTTCGGCGGTGAATCCTGCGACCTCGGCGAGTTGCTGCGCTGTCGCCTTGTTGATGTCAACAGCGGCAAAGAACTTCGAGAGGTACTTCGCAGCCGCTTCTGCCTGCTCGTCGGTGCCCTTGGCACCTTTGGCTCGCATGTCTTCGACCGTCGCGACCCATCCGACCGTCGTTTTGCGCACGGCGACGGCGGGCAAAATTCCGTGGCACGGGACGCACATGAACGCGACGGCGTCGCGCCCCTCGCCCTGCGGTAGCGCGGCCGACTCGGCTTCGTTCATTTCCCGCATTTCGAAGGGGACTTGCGGCTGCTGCGGCTGGTGCGCCGGTACGGGCGCTATCGGCCCGTTCGCAGTCGCGAGAAGAAACAGAACGCCGATCATGGCTACCTGGCCGGGGAAGGAAACGGGCGCGGCGTCGCGTCGCCATCCGTCAGGCCGAGCGCCCACTTGATCGCTTCGAAGTACATCTGCTGCACGTCGCGGTTATCCCAGGTCGATGCCGCGTGTCCGAGCGCGGAGTAAAACACGCGCCCCTTCCCGTAGCTCTTCGCCCAGACCAGCGGAAAGTCGCCGTTCTTCAGATGCAGTTCGTCGTTCGGCGCCATCTTCGACGTGTCCAGCCGGAGCAGGACACGAAGCTTGTCGCGCGAGTAGTCCTTCGCCTGATAGAACTCGTCGGTGAATGCGAACGGTGCCGCGCCGAAGTGCTTGGTGGCGGGAAAACTCGGGTCCTCGTTGATGATCGTGCCCGCCGTGCTGCCCCACGGATGGCCGTCGTAGCGCGCGCCGAGCAGCTCGCCGAACTCCGGCCAGCTGAGGAAAGCGGTGGTGGCCGTGTGCGCGGCGACGAACCCCTTGCCATCCTCTTTGACGAACGCGAGCAGATCCGCCTTTTGTGAATCCGTCAGCTCGATCTCACGATGCCCGAGGAAGAAGATGCCGTCCACGTTCGCCAGGCTCGGCCCGCCACTAGCCGGCTGCCCGGTGGTCATCAGCGGCTGCTTCGCGATGATGTTCGAATCAGTCCTGATGTAGGTGTCGTACGCACCGGTCTCGTAGCCAAGCCGCTCGATGACGGCGATTGCGTGGGACACCGAATCATGCTGCGCGAGGCCGTTGCGCGTGTCTGCCCAGACGAGCAGCGTCTTGCGCGTGCGTGGTGCACGCGCACCGCCGCGACCCTGCGCGTCTGCGGAGACCCACATCCCGCACAGCACCAGGGCGAGCGCCGTCACACTGAATCGAACGCGATGCGTACGGGGTCTCACGACAACTCCTACTTCAGCGTATAGGCCACGACGGTATCTGACGTCGGGCTTTGCAGGAATCCGCCACCACCCGCGGCAACGACAACGTATTGCTTGCCGTCGCGGCCCAGATATGTCGACGGAATGGAGTGCGCGGGCGCGTCGAGCTTGTCGCTCCAGAGCTCCGTGCCATTGCGCGCATCGAACGCGCGGAACCTCGCGTCAACGGTCGCACCGATGAACACAAGGTTGCCCGCGGTGGTCATCGCGCCACCGAGGCCTGGCGTGCCGGTCTTGATTCCTTTCGCTTCCAGCTCGTCGAACGCGCCCAGTGGCACGCGCCACGCAATGTCACCGGTCTTCGCGCTGACGGCGATCAGTTCGCCCCACGGCGGGTCCTGGCAGGAATACATCGTTTTCGGATCCCAGAATCGACGCCCTTCCGGTGTTACCTTGCGCCACGTGGGTCGCGCGCCTGCGCTCTCGTCTTCCGCTCCGCGTCCAGCCTGCGGCGGCGAACCGCCACGGCCTTCGCCGCGCCGGCCGCGACCGGACGTCCCCTGCTCGAGGTGGCCCCACTGCCCTGCGTTCATGACATTCGTGATCATCAAACCGAGCGGCTTGTAAAACGTCACGCCGTTCCAGTTGCCGCCGCCGACGGCGCCCGGAAAGAGCACGATGTCCTGCTTGTCGTTCCACGGCTGATACGGGACCGAATCGGACAGCTTGTACTTCTCCCAGAGGCCCTGGCAGTACGCGTCGTGCTGCGGATTGATCTTCGCGAGCTCCTCTTTCCGCATCGAATTGCGCGCAAGCGGCGCCGGCCTCACCGGGAACGGCTGCGTCACCGCGGTCTTTTCGCCGGGTGCCGTGCTTTGTGGAACGGGACGCTCCTCGATGCCCCAGACCGGCTCGCCGTTGGTCCGATCCAGCACGAACAGCAGGCCCATCTTCGTGATCACCGCGATTGCGGGAATCGTCCGTCCGTTCTTGACCGCGTCGACGAGCGTGGGGGCTGCACCGAGGTCGTAGTCCCAGATGTCGTGATGAACCAGCTGGCGGTACCACTTCAACTTTCCAGTGGCGGCGTCGAGCGCGACCACGGACGTGCCAAACAGGTTGTCGCCATGATGGTCGCCGCCGTAGTAGTCATTCTCCCCCGGCATTGAAACCGGCAGGAACACGAGCCCGCGAGGGGCATCGAGCGAGAGCAGCCCCCACACGTTCGTGCCGCCGGACGTCTTCCAGCTGTCACCCTCCCACGTGTCGTGACCTGTCTCGCCAGGCTGCGGAATCAGGTTGAACGTCCATTCGAGCTTGCCCGTGCGAATGTTGAACGCGCGGATCCACGGCTTGCTTCCCTGGACGATGGCGAGATCCTTATAAATCGCCGCCGGCGAGTTCATCGAGTCTTCGAGCTCGACGCTGCCGCCGTCGCCGAATGTCTCGATGGCGGTGCCGGTTTTCGCATCCAGAGCCATCAACTCGGTGCCCGCGGATGCAATGATGCGCGGCGGTGTCTTCGCATCGCCCGGCCAGTACGACACGCCACGGCGTGTCGCCCGCGGCGCATCCACCTTCCAGATTTGCTGTCCACTCACCGCGTCGAGCGCGAAGACCGCGCTGCCGGACGCAAAATACATCACGCTGTCGATGACGAGCGGAGTGCTCTCGAAGAATCCCGATTTGTCGCCGGTGTGGAACGTCCACGCCCGCTTCAGATTCGTGACGTTGCCAGTCGTGATCTGCGTCAGCGTTGAAAAGCGTGTGGCGCCCGGGTCCTGGCCGTAATACACCCAGTCTTTCTGACCCTGCAGCGTGGCCGTCGCGAGTGCGACGGCTGCTGTTGCTACGGCAATGCTGCGGGACGGCATCTTAGAAATCGTACTTCAGCGCGAACTGCATGATTCGCGGCTGACCCGCGGTCAGGATCTTTCCGAAGTTGGAGCTGTTCAGTCCGGATGTCGGGTTGTTGAAGTTCGCCTTGTTGAGCACGTTGAACATTTCCCAGCGGAACTGGAACGGCTTCTCCGCCAGCCGGAACGTGCGCGTGACGGCCAGGTCGTTCTGGAACTGCGACGGGCCGACGAAGACGTTCGGCTTCAGGGTGCTGTAGGTGCCCGGCACCGGCGACGTGAACGCGAGCGGATTCAGATAGTTGTTCACCGACTTGTCGCCGTAGATATCTTCCAGCACCTGTACCGCGCGCTGCCCGCCCACGCCCGACAGCGCGTTGTCCACGCCGGTCGTCACGCTGAAGCGGCTGCCGCTCTGCCAGCGGAGCAGCGGCGCAATCTGCCAGTCGCCGAGCAGCGCGTTCATGACGCTGCCAGAGAACTTCGGACTGCGCGCGACGAGCGAGATGTTCACCACGTGACGGCGATCGGCATCGCAGTACGAGTAGTCGAGATCCGGATTCGTCGGATCGGTGATCGTCGGCCCCGTGATCTCGGTCGTCGCCGGATCGCTCATGCACTTGGACAGCGTGTAATTCGTCAACACGCTGAGGCCGCCTCTGAGCCGGCGCTGCGCCGAGAGCAGCATGCCGCCGTAATTGGCGCGGCCGGTGTCATCGAGGTGGCCGATCGTGCCGTAGAACGGGCCCCACGTCGGGTTCTTCAACGTCAGGCGCCGCCGCGCGTTCGTCGTCGCCGTGGTTGCACCGGGCGAATACACCGCGTAATTCAATTCGGTGGTGCGCCACAGGTGGCTGGAGTGGTTCCCGAGATAGCTCGCCGTCAGCAGCCACGTACCGAGCTGGCGCTGCGCCCCCACGTTCCATTGCTGCAGCGACGTCGGCTTGGTATCGAGCGGCGCATTCACATACACGCCCGCGGTCGGGAACGGCTGATCCTTCCAGCCAGTCGCCAGCGCCGGGAACGGGTTGCCGCCCGGGTACGTCAGGTACGGATTCGCGAACCCGCCCGCCGGACTGGTCAGCGTGATCTGCGCGCCCCACGGCGGATTGTTGGCGAAACGCGTATTAAAGAAGAGGTGCGGCGTGTCAAAGAAGCGTCCCCACCCTCCGCGCAACGCGGTCTTTTCATTCAGCTGCCAGACGATGCCGGCGCGCGGGGCGAACTGGTTCATCTTGTTGTTCATCGCCGCCGAACCCGGGAATCCCTCATCGCCTGGGAACAGCAGTCCGGGAGGCGCCTGTGGATACACCTTGCTCCGGATTCCTGCGTCGAACCGCGCCTCGTCGAAGTTGCTGACGTAGTTCTTCGAATTCTTGATCGCGAGGTAGGGTTCCCAGCGCAGTCCCACGTTCAGCGTGAGGTTCGCGCGCGGCTTCCACTCGTCCTGCACGTAGGCGCCGATGTAGTCGTTCTCGTCGAAGTCGTAGACCGGGTTGCCCTGCACGAAGTTGCTGACGCGGCCGAGCAGAAAGTCCGCCAGCCCGAGCCCGGTGGTCTGCCCGTTGAAGGTGAACTGGCCGTTGGTCGGCCGGTTGTTCACCGTCTCGATCTTGGTGCGAATCCAGTTGCCGCCGAACGACAGCTGGTGACGGCCGTGAACGATATCGATGTCGTTGGCGAGCTGCAAGCTGTCGGAGTTGAAGTAGCCGGGGTTCGTGCCGCCGGTGCCGATGTTGAAGCCGTTGGTCACGCTGACGCCCATGTAGCCCGGCTGCGGGCTGTAGACCGCGGCGCCGAGGTCGGCGGGGGAAAAGTATGTCGGCATTGGCCGGTCGTTGATCGTCTTGTTGTAGGTCGCGTGGAACGCGTTGACCATGTTCGACGACAGTACCCAGTTGTGGCCGGCCACGACGGAGTGGACCTGGTTGTTCTGGCCGGTGCGGCTCAGGGTCAGGGCGTTCTTGCCGTCATACGTCGCCGGGTTGTCATAGACCGCGTACAGGTAGCGGGCGAAGACGCCCTGGCTCGGACTGAGAGTGTAATCGGCGCGTCCGAGCGCCTGGTACTCCGTGTTGTTGTTTGGAATCCCGTACTGCAGCCGTCCGCATGGATCCGGAGAGAGCGGCACGTGCTCGAGGAAGCGCAGCGCAATCGGGCTGAACAATGCCGGGGCGATCCTGTTGTTCGCGAAGCCCGCGGCGGCCGACAACGTGCGCGGCGTGCAGCCCGCTCCCGCAATTTCCGTAAAGTCGCCCGCGAGCATTTTTGCCGTCGGCACGAAGCTGACCGTCGTCGGCGGGTTGCTCTTTTCGACGCGCCCCTGGTACCCGGCAAAGAAGAACAGTTTGTCCTTCATCAGCGGCCCGCCGAGCGTGCCGCCGAACTGGTTGCGCTTGAGGCTGTCGCGCGCCGGCGCGAAGAAGTTCCGCGCGTTGACGTGGTAGTCGCGAATGAATTCGAACGCGTTGCCACGAAAGCTGTTGGTGCCAGACTTCGTGACCAGGTTGACCGCGGATGCGGCGTGGTGCCCGTAGCGCGCCGGCAGCGAGCTCGTTTCAACCTTGAACTCCTGCAGCGCATCCGGAAACGGTGTCGGCAGGTTCAGGTTATTGAACGGATCGTTGTGCGTGCCCCCGTCCATGATGTAGGTGATGCCGTTGGCCTGACCGCCAGCGACTGAGATCGTGACGGTCGGAAAATTCTTGTTCGTGTTCAGGTCGCCCGACGGCGCCGACGTTGCCAGCCCCGAGAGGAAGATCAGCTCCGTCGCCTGCCGGCCGTTCAACGGGATCTCCGTGACCTGCTGGTTATCGATGACCTGGCCGACGCCAGTCGAGCGCGTCTCAACCGTGGTGCTCTGAGCCGTGACCGTCACCTGCTCGCCGACGTTGCCGACAGTGAGTGCGACATCGATCGTCGGATTGGTGTTGACCTGCAGGACGATCCCTTCCTGCACGTAGGTGTTGAATCCCTGCAGGACCACTTTCAGCTTGTATGGACCGACAGGAAGACTCGGGATCACGTAGGCGCCATCCGCCCCCGTGTACACCGTCCGCGTGGTACCGGTATCGGTTTTTGTGATCGTGACCTCGACGCCTGGCAGCACGCCGCCGCTCGAGTCCTTGACGACGCCTGATACCTGCGAGCCCGCCACGGCCTGGGCCCAGCTGGTCCCCGCGGCGAGGACCCAGATCAGTCCCGCGCTGAGAATTGTGCGCCACGTTGTCACCTTCGCACCTCCACACAGTGATCGCGAATGCATGCCTGAACCGGATGGCAGGCATGCGTGGGGCGGACGGTAGCACCATCAGCGTGGCGCTCCTACGTGGTTACGGTAGCGTTACCGTAACAACCTCCCTTCTCGAACACGGTCGGTATAATCGGGCGCTCATGGATCCGTGGCGTACCGCGATCGCAACTTCTGACGCGACAAATATTTGGGTTCGCGGACACGAGATCACTTCGCTCATGCGAGCGAACACGTTCACGGATGCGATCGTGCTGCTGCATCTGGGGCGGTTGCCGAGCGCCGGTGAGCGGCGCCTGCTCGACGCGATCCTGATCGGCGTCGCGGATCATGGCGCCGGCGCGCCGTCGTGTGCCGCGGCTCGACTCGCTGCATCCGGCAATCGCCAGTCGCTATCAGCTGCGGTTGCCGCGGGCGTGCTCACGATCGGCGACGAGCACGGTGGCGCGGGCTCGAACTGCATGGAGATGATCGCCGCCGCTCTGGAGCAAGCGGCGCGCGACGGCGTCGCGGCAGATGCTACGGCACGGCGCGTCGTCGATGACGCGCTGAAGGCGAAGCGCCGCCTGCCGGGGCTCGGTCACCGCGTCCACACCACGGATCCCCGCGTGGCAGCGCTGTTCGACATGGCGCGCGCGGAAGGGCTTGCGAAGGACGGCGTCGGGTTCATGACCGCCCTCGAAGCGGAGGCCGCGCGCCGCATCAAGCCGCTGCCGATGAACATCGACGGCGCGCTCGCGGCGGTGCTTCATGACATGGGGTTCACGCCGCCGGCGGGCCGCTTCATCTTCATCATCGGCCGGGTTGCCGGCCTCACGGCGGAAGTCGCCGAAGAGCACGCGCGCGAGCGGCCAATGCGGATCACCTTCGACGTGCAGTATGACGGCGTTCCCCCGCGCGCGGAATAGCGAATATGGCAAGAGCAATCACCGCCGAAGAAACAGAAGTCATCCACGAACTGGTGGGACGCGCGCGCGCGGCGATGCGCGCCATCGAGCATGACGATCAGATGACGGTCGATCGACTATGCCGCGCGGTTGCGTGGGCCGGTGGCAACGAGGCGACCGCGATTCGTCTCGCAAACATGAGCGTGGACGAGAGCGGAATGGGAAAGCGCGAGCCGACGCGGCGCGCGAAAGTCCTGGGCATTCTCCGCGACGCCCTCAGGCAGAAAAGCATGGGCGTGATCGAAGAGGACGCCGTGCGCGGCATCGTGAAGTACGCGAAACCCGCCGGCGTGATTGCCTCGCTGATCCCTGTGACCAGCCCGTACGTGACGCCCGTCGGCATCGCGATTTATGCGATCAAATGCAAGGATGCGGTGATCTTCTCCCCGCATCCCTCCAGCCGCAAGACAACGATCGAAACGGTGCGCCTGATGCGTGCGGCGCTGAAGAAGCAGGGTGTTCCCGAGGACTTGCTCCAGGTCGTGGAAAGACCGAGCATTCCCGCCGCCAACGAGCTCATGGCCCAGTGCGATCTGACAATGGCGACGGGCGGGCCTGCGATGGTCAAGGCGGCGTACGGCTCCGGCAAACCTGCGTACGGCGTCGGCGCCGGCAACGCGACGATGCTGATCGACGAGACGGCCAACATCGAGGAAGCCGCACGCAACACCCGCATCAGCAAGACCAACGACAACGGCTCCGGCTGCTCCGCGGACGGTAACCTCCTCGTCGATTCGACGATTTATGACGAGTTCCTCGCGCGGCTGCAGAAAGAGGGGGGCTATCTCGTCAACGAAGACGAGAAGCGCAAGCTGCAGGCGGCGTACTGGGACGCGGAGGGCCGGCGCACGGTCGACACGATTGCGCGTCCCGCGTCGGTGATTGCGCAGAAGTCGGGAATCGATCTGCCCACCGACAAGACATTCTTCATCGTCCCCGAGCGCCTCATCGGCAAAGCGCAGCCCTTCTCCACCGAAAAGCTCGGCGTCGTGCTTTCGATCTTCAAGTATCACGGCTTCGACATGGCGCTGGACATGGTGCGCCAGATTTTCGAGACCGGCGGCAAGGGACACTCCTGCGGCATCTACTCGTTTGACGATGACCACATCCATCGTCTGGCACTGACCGCGCCGGTCAGCCGGATAATGGTGCGGCAGGTGCAATCGAGCTCGAACGCCGGCACCTTTACGAACGGCATGCCGATGACGTCGAGCATGGGGTGCGGGATCTGGGGCGGCAACATCACGAACGAGAACATCTCGTTGAAGCACTACATGAACGTCACCTGGGTCAGCCGTCCAATCCCGGAAGACCGCCCGTCGGAGCAGGAGCTGTTCGGTGAGTTCTACAACTCGGAAATCTTCTGAACCGCCGCGGAACACCACCATGAGTACAGCCATCCACGTCATTCCGGAGCCGCTGCCTGCGACGACCGACACGCGCTACGCCGCGTACCTGCTGGCGGAGTACCTCGAGCGACTCGGCGTCGAAGTCGTCTTCGGTCTCACCGGCCACACGATCATCGGCATGCTCGATGCGCTCGGCCGGAGCAGCATTCGCTACGTGAGCACGCGGCACGAGCAGGTGGCGGCGCACGCGGCGGACGGGTACGCGCGCGCCTCCGGCAAGCCGGGTGTGCTCCTCACTCACCTTGGCCCCGGACTGACCAACGCCGCGACCGGCGTCGCGAACGCCGCGCTCGATTCGATCCCGATGGTGGTGATCGCCGGCGACGTGCAGTCATATTTCTACGGCCGGCATCCGCACCAGGAGATCAACCTGCATCAGGATGCAGATCAGTTCCAGATTTACCGGCCGTTCTGCAAGCGCGTGTACCGCGTCGACAACGCGCGCGATCTGCCGCGCATCATGGAGCGCGCTTTCCACCTGGCGCAGGCCGGGCGGCCAGGCCCGGTGCTCGTCGACATCCCGATGGACGTCTTCTCGACGCCGCTGCCGATCGACGCCTTCGCGAAGTTCCCCGCGGAACTGGCGCGCCCATCGCTCGACGAGGCCACGGCGGAACGAATCGTTTCTATTCTGGCGACCGCTGAACGGCCGGTCCTGTATGCCGGCGGCGGCGTGCTTTCAGCGCGCGCCTCGGCGGAACTGCTTGCGCTCGCTGAAGCGCTCGACTTGCCCATCGCACATACGCTGATGGGCAAAGGGGTCGTCCCCGAGGATCATCCGTTGCTGCTCGGCATGACGGGGTTCTGGGGAACGCCGATCGCGAACGAGAAGTGCCGCACTGCGGATGTGATTCTCGCGGTCGGTACTCGCCTCGCGGAGGCGAACTCGAGCTCGTGGGATCCGCGGTTCACGTTCGACATCCCGCCGACGCGTCTGCTCCACATCGACGCAGACGTGGCCGAGATCGGCCGCAACTTCGCGACCGAGCTTGGTGTTGTCGCGGACGCCAGACTCGCGTTGGGCGCGCTGGTGAAGGTGGCACAAGGCGTCCGGCCGCGGCCGCGCCCCACGCTGCGTGCGGATATCGCCAACGGGCGTCGCGCGTTCGCCTCGAACTGGGCCGATCATTACAGTTCGAACCAGTACCCGATGCGCCCGGAGCGTATCCTCAGCGAGCTGCGTAGGGCGGTACCCGAGGACGGCTACATCGTCACTGACGTTGGCTGGAACAAAAACGGCGTAGGCCAGCAGTTTCCGATCATGGTTCCCGGCACGTTCATCACGCCCAGTGGACTCGCGACGATGGGTTTCGGCCCGGCTGCGGCGCTCGGCGTGAAGATGGCGCAGCCCGATCGCGCGGTGGTCGCGCTGATCGGCGACGGCGCATTCGGGAGCAACCCGTCAGTGGTGGCCACCGCGATGGAGGCTGGCCTCGGTGTCGTCTGGCTCGTGATGGATAACGCGGCGTTCGGCACGATCGCGGGCCTGACGAACATGCATTACGGCTGGGAATTCGGCTGCCTGTTCGAAGCGGATGGTGCGCGCTACCGCACCGATTTCGCGCAGATCGCCAAGGGCTACGGAGCGGATGGCGTGTTCATCCGTTCGGCCGACGAACTCGGGCCTGCGCTCAGCGCAGCTCTCGCGTCCGGACGTCCCACAATCATCCAGGCGCCAATGGAAAACGCGCCGACGCCGACGCCCGGTCACTGGGACATCAACTGCGTCTACAAGAAAGGCCGTTAGCCGCCGCGTGACCGTCATCGGCGCCGCTGCCGCTCGCACGCACGTGCGATGGATCCCGATTCTCGCGCTCGTCGCGGTCGGGACGACAATCAATTACCTCGATCGCAGCGTGCTGGGAATCGCCGCGCCGTTACTTTCGAAAGATCTCCGGCTGGACGCGGCACAGATGGGACTCGTCTTCTCCGCATTCTCCTGGAGCTATGCGGCGCTGCAGATTCCCGGCGGCGTGTTTCTCGATCGCTTCGGCACGAGACTGACGTACTCGGTCGCGCTCGGGTTCTGGTCGTTTTTCACCGCCTGCATGGGTCTGGTGCAATCGCTGGTATCGCTGATCCTCACGCGCATCGGCGTCGGTATTTTCGAAGCGCCATGCTTCCCGGCGAACAGCCGGATCATGGCGACGTGGTTTCCGCAGCAGGAACGCGCGCGCGGCAACGCGATCTATTCGTTCGGACAGTACGTCGGCCTTGGTTTTCTCAGCGCGCCCCTGTTCTGGATCACGCGGGAGTTCGGCTGGCGCGGATTGTTCTTCGTCGTCGGCGGACTCGGGATTCTGTTCGCGTTCGTGTTCTGGACGATCTACCGGAATCCATCGGAGAGCAGCCGCGCGAATCGCGCGGAACTGGATTACATCGAGGCCGGTGGCGGCGGCGAGTATCGCGGCGAGCCGGTAGGCTTCCGGTGGAAATACGTCCGTGCGCTGCTGCGCCACCGGCAGGTTGTCGGAGCCTCGATCGGACAGTTTGGCGGCAACTCCACGCTGGTGTTCTTCCTCACGTGGTTCCCGACCTATCTTGTCACCGCGCGCGGAATGGACTACATCAAGGCCGGCTTCATGGCGTCCCTGCCCTACGTGGCTGCGTCGGCCGGCGTGCTGGCGGGGGGGCTGCTGTCCGACACCATCCTGAAGAAGACCGGCTCCGCGAACCTCGCGCGCAAACTTCCGGTCGTCGGCGGCCTCTGCCTCGCGTCGCTGATCATCCTGGCGAACTACGTACCGGCCGGCGCCAACACGATGGTGATGTTGATCATGTCAGTGGCGTTCTTTGGGCAGGGCATGACGAATCTCGGCTGGACGGTCGTCGCGGATATTGCCCCGAAGAAGCTCATTGGACTGACCAGCGGCATTTTCAACTTCACGACCAACCTGGCGGGGATCCTGACGCCCCTCGTCGTCGGCTTTGCATACCAGATGACGGGCTCCTTCGTTGGCCCCCTCATCTACATCGGCATCGTCGCGCTGCTCGGCGCCTTCTCGTACATCGTCATTCTCGGCGACATCCACCGGCTTGAGGTCCAGACCGACGCGTGACCGTGCGTGCCGGTAAGATGGGACGCGTGGCTCGCACCGGTCCGCGGACGCCCGACGACAAGGAATCCGACAAGGCTGGACGCCAGCAGCTCGATCGCATCCTTGCCAGCAGCACCTTCCGGCAAGTCGATCGCCTCAAACGCTTTCTGAGCTTCATCGTGACGGAGGCGCTCGAGGGGCGCGGCGACCAGCTGAAGGAGTACGTGATCGGCGTGCAGGTCTTCGGCAAGGATGCCAGTTTCGATCCGCGCGCCGATCCGATCGTTCGGGTCCAAGCCCGCCGGTTGCGCGCACGGCTGGTGCGCTACTACCGTGAAGAAGGGGGCGCCGACCCCGTCGTCATCGACCTGCCGAAGGGGGGCTATGCGCCCATTTTCAAGTCGCGCGACCATGCCGTCATCGGGGGCCGATCGATCGGCGCTGCGCTGGCCGGGCAGAACACGATTGCGGTGCTGCCGTTTTCCGATCACAGCGCGACGCGGGACCTCGATTACTTCTGTCAAGGGCTGCGGCAGGAAGTGATCCACAGGCTTGCCAAGCTGGAGGCGCTGCGCGTGCTCGCGCTGCCGTCGCGCGACTCACCTTCGCAGTCGGAGCAGGACGACGTGCGGCATGTTGCGATGCTGCTGACCGGCGGCGTGCGCAAGGCCGGCGACCAGCTGCGCGTGACCATTCACCTGATCGACAACGCGACGGCGTCGTACTTATGGTCGGAATCGATCGACGGGCGGCCCGATGATGTGTTCGGGGCACAGGAGGCAGTCGCCGACGCGGTGGTGCGCAAGCTCGAACCGCGCTTGCTCGACAGCGGGCAGCGCCGCGGCACGCGG
The DNA here is from genome assembly GCA_035637115.1 of Vicinamibacterales bacterium. GTDB lineage: Bacteria > Acidobacteriota > Vicinamibacteria > Vicinamibacterales > 2-12-FULL-66-21 > JAICSD01. Next base: position 37,870 of record DASPXV010000146.1, on the reverse strand, counting down.
CGGCCGGCGGAAAACCTGGCGGCGCGCAACCTGTATCTGCAGGGCCGCTATCACTTGAATCAGCGCACCGACGAGAGCCTGCACAAGGCAGTGGATTTCTTCGAGAAGGCGATCGTCGAGGACGCGCAATTCGCTCTCGCACATAGCGGACTCGCCGACGCGCACAGTCTTCTCGCTCACTACGGTGTGCGTCAGCCGGCGCTGGCGTGGGCCCGCGCCGCGTCGAGCGCGGCATCCGCGGTCATGCTGGATGGGGATTCCGCGGAAGCGCATACGTCGCTGGCACACGTCAAGGCGACGCAGGATTGGGACTGGCACGGCGCCGAACGCGAGTTTCAGCTGGCGATCGGGCTCAATCCGTCGTACGCGACGGCGCATCACTGGTATGCGATGTCGTGTCTCGTCCCGATGGGACGGCTCGACGAGGCGCTCGAGCAGATGCGCCTCGCGCAGTCGCTCGATCCAGTGTCGTCGATCGTGGCGCGGGATGTCGCGCTGATCCTGGCCTATCGGCGCGATTACGAGGCCGCGCTGGAACAGTGCGACCACACGATCGAGCTCAACCCGCATTTTTCCCCCGCGTATTGGGCGCTCGGCGTGATCCAGGAACAGCGCAAAGATCTCGACGAAGCGCTCGCCGCGTTCCAGCGCGCCATCGATCTCTCGCCGCACAGCCCGCGCATGCATGCCGCGCTCGGGCGCACGCGCGCGCTCGCCGGCAAGACTTCGCTGGCGCTCGCCTCGCTCCGCAAGCTCGAGGCGATGGCGAAGCAACGCTACGTGTCGCCGTTCGAGTTCGCCGCGGTGCGATTCGCGATGGGCCAGACTGACATGGGATTTCGGGCCCTCAAGAAGGCGTGCGAGGACCGGGCGTTCGACGTTCTCGCCCTCAAGGTCGATCCGCGATTCGAACCGCTGAAGGCCGACCGGCGCTTTGAGGACACTCTCCGCGCGATCGGTTTATAGCCGTTTACTTGATCGCCGAGTAGTCCGTCGGCACCAGGAATACGGATTCCGCCTTCGCGACGATCCGGCCATCCGCCTCGGACTCGGCTTTCACCTTCTGCCATTCCGGATCGGCTGAAAATGCCGCCCAGTTCTTGCGCGCCTCCTCCCGGCTCGGATGCTCGAGTATGTAGATGAGCGTCGTTCCCGCCGTGGGCCCCTCGAGGGGCGTCCAGTAGCCGATGCTCTTCATGTTGTGGCGCTCAAAGATCTGCCGCGTGTGGTCACGGAAGCGGGCGTTGACCGCATCCAGCTTCCCTTCCGCTGCGGTATAAGTGCGCATCTCATAGACGTGCGCCGGCGCCGTCTGCGAGGCGCGGCCCACCGCGAAACCGCCGAACACGAGCGCGGTTGCAATAAGGAACTTTTTCGCCATGCCCGCCAGTCTATAGCAGCAGCCATGGGCCCTGAAACTTTCCGCGCGGAACGGGGTTCTTCCTGCAGGTGAACGCCCTGCATCCGTTTGAGGCGTTCGTGCGGAGGTACCAGGACATGGTCTTTGCCACGGCCGTCCGGCTGCTGGGCAACGCCGCCGACGCGGAAGACGCGGTCCAGACCGTGTTCCTGAGAGCGTTCGAGCGCTTCGAAGAGCTCGGCTCGAGTCCCGCCGCCGCGGGCTGGCTGAAGACCGCGACGCGCAACGTCTGCCTGAACCACGTGTCGCGCTATCGATCGCGGTGGCGCTTCTTCAGCGAGATCGATCGCGCGGACCAGGCGGAAGGTGCTTTCGCCAACGCTCTCGAATCGAAGGCGCTTCCTGTGCTTGAAGCCCTGGAACGCGCGGATGCCGACGCGGCGCTCGAGGCCGCGATCCGCGCGCTGCCGGATCACCAGCGCGTGCCGCTCGTGCTCTTTCACTTCGAGGACGCGAGCTACCAGGAAATCGCGGACACGCTTCGCGTCTCGATCGGCAAGGTGAAGACCGACATCCACCGCGGACGCGAGGCGTTGAAACAGCTGCTCGACCGCCATGACATTTGAAGATCTCGAACGACGCGTGCACCACGAGCTGCAGCGGCTGCCGATGCCGATGGCGCCGCAGACGTTGCTGCCGCGCGTCCTCGCCGCGGTGGATGCGTGGGCGCGGAAGCCCTGGTACACGCGCGCGTGGTTCACGTGGCCGATCGGCTGGCAGATCGCGTCGGTCATCACCCTCGCGCTCGTCGCCATCGGCGTGTGGATGCTGCCTCCCGCACCGCCGTCGCTCGTCGTGACCACGAACGCAGGGCGCGTGCTGTGGCGGACGATGGTGGAGCCTTTCCTGTTTTACGCGTTCGGCGTCGTCGTCCTCATGTGTCTGGCGTGCGCCGCGTTCGGCGCCGCCCTCAGTTACGTCTTTGTTGAAAGGGCCGAACAGTCATGAAGGTAACCAGGCTCGCGGTACTCGCGGCCGTTCTCGCGCTGGGGCCGCTCAAGCCCGCCGCGGCCCAGTCCGTGGACGTCACCATCCAGGGAATTCACTTCTCCAACCCCGCGCTGCGCATCGGACAGAACTTCGTGCTGAAGCAGGGGGATATCGCGCGCGAAGTGGTGGTGATCGCCGGTGACGCCACCATCGACGGCACAGTCGATCGAGACGTGCTCGTCGTGCTCGGGAAGGTGCAGCTGTCGAACACCGCCGTCGTGCACGGATCGATGATCGTCGTCGGCGGCACGGCGACCATTGTCGAAGGGGCACAGGTCGGCGAAGACCTGTTCGTGCTCGGCGGCTACGAAGGCGCGGCCGCGTTCGCGCCGGGCGGCCAGCACATCGTCATCGGCACATCCGGCCTCGGCGCGCGCCTGCGCGGACTCGTGCCATGGTTGATCCGCGGACTGCTCCTGATGCGCCCGATCGTTCCGGACCTGTGGTGGGTCTGGGTCGTTGCGGGTGTCTTCTTCGTCATCAACCTGCTGCTCAACGTGCTCTTCGACGGCCCGGTGCGCTCGAGCACCGTCACGCTGCGCGCCACGCCGCTCTCCGCGTTCTTGACCGGCATCCTCGTGATGCTGCTCGCCGGGCCCGTCTGCGTGCTGCTCGCGATATCAGTCATCGGGATTGCGGTGATCCCGTTCGTGATCTGTGCGCTGCTCGTCGCCGCGGTGCTCGGCAAGATCGCGTTCGCGCGCTGGATCGGCATGAGCATCGTCCACCAGGACGATCCCGCCGATCGCCTCGAGTCGCTGCGATCGTTCGCGATCGGATCGGCGATCATGTGCCTCGCCTACATGATTCCGCTGGTCGGCTTCGTCACGTGGGCGATGGCGGGAGTGTTCGGTCTCGGCGCCGCCACACTTGCGTTCGGCAGCGCCTATCGCCGCGAGCATCCGAAAAAGCCGAAGCCGCCGAAGCCCGCGCCCGTCGTCACGGAGGCGCCCGTCGCCGAGGTTCCGATTGTCGAGGCGCCGCCCGCGGCTGCACCGCTTCGTTCGGAGTCCTTACGTGAAGCGGACGTTCCGCCGGCGATGGATCATGCGACTGAAGGCGGAAGCTACGCTTTTGCAGGCGCCGCCGAGCAATCGATCGGCGGGCTGCTCGCGATGCCTCGCGCGGCCTTCCTCGATCGGCTCGCCGCGTTCCTGCTCGATTTCATCCTCGTCGTGATCGTCGCGCAGGCGCTCGACCTGGACAGAGGTTTCGACGGCCCCCTCGGTCGCCTCGGATTGCTCCTCGCGATCGCGTACCACGTCGGCTTCTGGACGTGGAAAGGCACGACGCTCGGCGGCATCATCTGCAACCTGCGCGTCGTCCGCACGGACGGCCAGCCGCTACAGTTCGCGGAAGCGCTGGTCCGCGGGCTGACGGGCATCTTTTCCCTCGCGGTCGCCGGCATCGGATTTCTCTGGATCCTCAGGGACCCGGAACGGCAGGCCTGGCACGATCGCGTCGCCGGCACCTACGTGGTCAAGGTGCCGCGGAATTGGCCGATCTAATCCTGCATATATAATCTCCGGGCATTTCGGTCTTTCCTGGAGATCAATTTATTGAAGCACTACCGCTTGTTCGCTGCCGGTGTGGCCGCGGCCCTGGCGTTTGGAACTCCGTCCCTGATTGGGCGGGCGCAATCGGACGGCGGCAATGCCGCAGGACCTTTCGACAGCCTGCACTGGCGCCAGATCGGGCCGGCCTCGATGTCGGGCCGCATTTCGGATATCGCTGTCTACGAGCCGAACACAAACATCTGGTACGTCGGAACCGCGCACGGCGGCGTGTGGAAGACGGTGAATAACGGCACCACGTTCGAGGCGCAGTTCCAGGACCACGGGCTGATGTCGATCGGCGACATCGCGGTCTCGCAGAGCAACCAGGACCTCGTGTACGTCGGCAGCGGCGAGTCGAACAACCGCCAGAGCACGTCCTGGGGTGACGGCGTCTACAAGTCGACCGACGGCGGCAAGAGCTACACGAACATCGGCCTCAAGTCCTCGAAACACATCAATCGCATCGTCATCGATCCGCGCGACAACGACGTCGTCTGGGTCGCGGCCACCGGACCGCTCTTCGGCCCCGGCGGCGAACGCGGGATCTTCAAGACGACCGACGGCGGCAAGACGTGGAAGCAGACATTGAAGGTCGACGATGACACGGGCGCGAATGACTTGGTAATCGATCCGACGGACGACAAGATCCTCTACGCGTCGAGCTACCAGCGTCGCCGCACGTCGTGCTGCATGAACGGCGGCGGCCCTGGCAGCGGCATCTGGAAGTCAACTGATGGCGGCGAGACCTGGACGCGGCTGAAGAACGGCCTGCCCGAAGGTGCGCTCGGACGCATCGGTCTCGACGTCTATCGGAAACGTCCGAACATTCTTTACGCGATCGTCGAGGGACCGGCGGCAGGACGCGGCGGCGGCCAGGGAGCGCCGGCCCCACAGGCCGGCCGTGGCGCGGCGGAAGAAGCTCCCGGCCAGGCCGGCCGCGGCCGTGGCCTCGCGACCGGCGTGAACGCCAACGCGATCGGACTCTACCGATCGGACGACGGCGGAGCGACGTGGCGCAAGGTGAACAACAACAATCCGCGGCCGATGTACTTCAGCCAGGTCCGCATCGATCCGAACGATCCGGACGTGATTTTCATGGGAGGCGTCGACCTGCAGATGTCGACCGATGGCGGGAAGACGGTCAACACCGCGGCCGCGTCGGTGATCCATTCGGATCACCACGCGATCTGGATCAATCCGCACAACTCCAATCACGTGATCATCGGCAACGACGGCGGCCTCGCGCAGTCCTGGGACCAGGCAAAGACGTGGGTGTTCATTCCGAACCTGCCCGTCGGCCTCTTCTATCACGTGAGCGTCGACATGTCGTCGCCGTACAACATCTGCGGCGGCATGCAGGACAACTACGACTGGTGCGGCCCGAGCCAGGTGCGCGGCGCCGCCGGGATCGCGAACCATCACTGGGCGACGATCCAGGGGGGCGACGGCTTCGTCGTGCTGCAGGATCCGAAAGACAACCGCATCATCTACAGCGAATCGCAGGACGGCAACGTCGTCCGGGCCGATCGTGTGACGGGCGAGACCATCTCGATCCGCCCGGTGGCACCGCAAGGGCAGCCTGCGTATCGCTATCACTGGGACACGCCGATCGTGATCTCGCCGCACGATTCCGCCGTCGTCTACATCGGCGGCAACAAGGTGTTCCGCGCGCCGGATCGCGGCCTGACATTCTCGGCCATCAGCCCCGACCTGACCACGGGCGAGGACTCCGACCGCGATCAGATCGTGACGATGGGCCTCAAAGGCAGCGACATCACGATTGCGAAGAACGACGGCATAGTGGCGTACGGGACGATCGTCGCGCTCGCGGAATCGCCAAAAACGGCGGGCGTTCTCTACGCCGGCACGGACGATGGGCGGCTCCAGGTGACGAAGGACGGCGGAAAGAACTGGACCGACGTCTACCAGAAGCTGCCGAACGCCCCGAAGGGAGCGTTCGTCTCCCGCGTGACGCCGTCGCGGTTCGACGCGGGCACGGTCTACGTGACGATCGACAACCACCGGCTGAACGACTACGAGACCTACATCTATACGAGCAAGGACTTCGGTCAGACCTGGTCGTCGCTCAATGGGAATCTGAAGAGCGAAGTGATCAAGACGATCACGGAGGACAGGAAGAACGCGGACCTGCTCTACGCGGGTGCGGAAACGGGACTGTTCGTCTCGACGGATCGCGGCGCGAACTGGATCCGCCCGAAGTGGAACCTTCCGACGGTGCGCGTGGACGAGATCGTGATCCATCCGCGCGACAACGCGATGGTGCTCGCGACCCACGGCCGCGCCATCTGGGTGCTCGACCACGTCGAGCCGATCCAGGAATACGCGGCGGCGAAGAACAGCGACGCGAAGTTATTCACGCCTCCGCCTTCCTCGATGTTCCGGAGGCCGGCGCGCGATCGGAACTACGAGTTCTGGGGCAGTCAGGTGTTCTACGGTGAGAACCCGCCGCAATCCGCGCTGCTCTCGTACTTCGTGAAGAACAAGCCCAACGACGTGAAGCTGAAGATCACCGATGCGGCGGGCCGCGAGGTTCGCGAGATTGCGATTCCCGCGAACGTCTCGAAGGCGGGAATCAACTCCGCGTGCTGGGATCTCCGCGTGCAGCCGATCCCCGCTCCGAACGCCGGCGACTTCCCCGGCGCGCAGGGTGGCGGCCGAGGCGGTAATCAGTCCACCGTCGATCCGTTCGGGTTCGGTTGCGGCGGGGGCGGTGGCGGATTCGGCGGCGGCGGCGGATTCGGCGGCGGTGGCGGCGGCAACCCGGGTCCGTTCGTGCTGCCCGGCAGCTACAACGTCGCGCTCGTCGTGGACGGGAAGACCACCGACAGCAAGCCGCTTCGCGTCGCGGGCGATCCTGAGGTCGTGCTGACTGACGCGCAGCGCAAGCAGCTCTACGAGATGGCGACCGAAATGCACGATCTGCAGAAGCGGGCCACTGACGCCGCCGCCGGGGTAGCATCGCTGAACCGCCAGGTCACGCAACTGACGCAGGACCTCGCATCCAAGAGCGACATTCCCGCGGACATCAAAACCTCGCTCGATTCGTTGAAGGCGGAGGTCGTGGCGCTCGGCGCGAAGCTGCCGCTCGGCGGCGGCGCGGCAGGTCGCGGCGGTGGCCGAGGCGCTGCCGACACGAGCGTGCTCGGCAGAATCGGCCAGGCGAAGAACGGGATGTCGGGCGGCATGTGGCCGACGTCGATCACGATGAAGGCCTACACGGACGCCAAGGCCGATGGGCCGAAGACGATCTCCGACGCTAATGCCCTGTTCGCGAAAGCGGCCGCACTCAGCGCGTCCCTGACGAAGTACGACCTGAAGCTGGAAGCCCCGAAACCGGTCGATACGGCGGCCAGCGCGAAAAGAAAGACGGAATAAGAGAGCATTCGAGGCGGAAGGCCTGAGCCTTCCGCCTCCCCCTTTGCGCCTACCCGGGTATGAAGGCACTCCTCATGCTTACGCTCCTGGCCCAGGCGCCAGTGCAGCCGGCTCCAGTCACTCGGGGGGACGCCCACTTCGTCCTCGGCTGGCAGAACCTGCACAAGGAACAGCCGCAGGACAACTACAACGACTGGATCAACAGCATCTTCTATGGCGGCGCCGGCACCGGCTGGTACTGGAATGACCATCTGAAGACGCAGGTGGATTTCGGAGCCGGCACGCGCGGCGAGCAGTATCGTTTCCGGCAGCTGCTCGTGAACGGCACGTGGACGTACGAATCCTCTCGTCTCAAGGTGCGGCAGGACAGCGTCGCCGTCAGCCAGCAGTATCAGTTCTTCCGTAACGAGTGGTTCCACCCACACGTCGGCGCGGGCATGGATCTGGCGCGCGAGACACTGACCGAGCAATACCAGCCGGTCACCGTGTATGACAGCACGGGAAGGAACACCCGCATCATCACGCCGGGACATACCGAAGGACCGAATCACCGGTTCATCGCACGTCCCTTCGGCGAGGTCGGATTCAAGGCATACATGACGCGGCAGGCGTTTTTTACCGCGGACACCCGGCTCATGGTCAGGCACTGCATCGACGAAGTGCTGATGCGTGCCGGCTTCGGTTTCGATTTTTAGGAGAGATCATGTTGCGAAAAGCTCTCGCCGTAGTGCTCAGTGGCGCGTTGATCTCTACCGGTTGCGCATCGGCCGCGCGCGGCGCGATGCAGTCCCCGGCAGTGGTCGATCCAGCCATGATGGCCGAGTACGTACAGCGGATTCCTGCCGGCAGCCGCGTCCGCGTGGAACGCACGAACGGCGAGTCGATGCGCGGCACCCTGATGAAAGCCACGCCACAGGCGATAACCGTACAGCGCAACACGCGCATTCCTGAACCGCCGCTCGAGATTCCGCTGGGAAGCGTCGCGCGTGTCACGCTCGACAGCGCCGGCGGCGGCGCGTCGACCGCCAAGGCGATCGGGATCGGTGTCGCGTCAGGTGTGGGAACGTTCTTCGTAATCCTTGCGATTCTCGCGGCCGCCTGGGACGATTAGGTCCAGGAGCGGGGCGGTCATGGCGGTGGTCACCAGCGCCATGATCACCATCATCGTGAACAGCGCCGGGCTGATGACGCCGATGTCCAGCCCCACGTTCAGGACGACAAGCTCCATCAGGCCGCGCGTGTTCATCAGTACGCCGAGCGACGCCGCGAAGTGGGACGGCATCCCCATCAGCCGGGCGGCCGCGAACGTGCCGCCGAATTTCCCTGCAGTCGCCAGCAGAACGATCAGAGCGCAGATGGCCCACTCACGCGGCGAGGACAGGAGCCCGATCTCGGTGCGCAGACCCGTCAGCGCGAAGAAGGCCGGCAGGAACAGGATCGTGGTGACGGGCGTGCGATGGAGCCGCAGCTGCCGCGCCACGGCGCTCTCCGCGGGAAGGATGGCGCCGAAGATGAACGCACCGAAAATGGCATGAATGCCGATCAGCTCGGCGACAATTGCGGACAGCAGCAGGCCGGCAAGCGTCCAGGTGACCGCTGCCTGCGACGGCTCGTCGTCTGAAGACGCGCGCGCGAGCCTGGCCGCGAGCGGACGCCCCGCGAGAAACATCATCGCCATGAACGCGCCGGCGAGCAGCGCCGATACCAGCGCACCGGCGACGGTCGCACGCGCGACGCCCACCACCACCGCGAGCAGGCACCATGCGGTCACGTCGTCCACCGCCGCGCACGTCAGCGCGGCCACGCCGAGCTCGGTTCGCGACAGTCCCCTGTCCGTGAGAATCCGCGCCAGCACGGGGAAGGCGGTTATCGACATCGCCACGCCCATGAACAACGCGAACGCGAGCAAGCGGACGCCCGGCTGGCTCAAATCCGGATACAGGAAAGCGGCGAGACCGATGCCGAGCGCGAACGGCAGCGCGATGCTGACTTGCGACGTGAACACGAACGGCGCCGCGCGGCGCCGCAGCGATCCCGGATCGAAGTCTAAGCCGACAACGAACATGTAAAGCACGACGCCGAGTTGCGCGATCACACTCAACGCCGGTCGCGCCGATTCAGGAAACAGATAGGACTCGATACCAGGCGCGAGCCGCCCGACCAACGAAGGTCCCAGCAGGATCCCGGACAGGACTTCGCCGATCACCGGCGGCTGTCCGATTCGCGCCAGCAGCTTGCCTACCAGGTGGCCGACGATGACGACGACCGCAAGCGCGAGCAGGACGTGGAGCGCGAGCTCTGAGTTCAACGCTCGTGCTTCTCGCCCCGAGAGGCCGCCGCGAGCCGCGCCTCGCGGGCCCGCTCCGTTTCCCGCACGCCCAGATTGAACCACAGGATCCTGAGCGCCGCGATGAGCATGTTGATGCCCACCAAACCGGCAAAAATCTGGTGGCCCCCATCTTTGAGTGAATACGCGAGCAGCAGGACAGGGACGCTGCCGGCAATTAACGACCACGCGATGATGCGCCTCCGGTGAAGCATGCGCGGATCTGTCTCGAGCGTCGTCGCGCGCGATGGATCGACAATGGTGAGCAGCGGAGGCCTCGCGCGTCCGGCGGCATCGAAGATCTCGAACCGGACCGCGGGCGTCTTCGCCGCGGCGGCCTGGCAGAACGCCTGTGCCTCCGCGATCGAGTCGAAGACGATGCAGGTGGCGGCGGCCGAATCCGCGAATGGCCGTCCGTCGGCGTCACAGGACACCGCCATATCCATGTTCTTGGCGAACGCGGCGAACTGGTGGGCCTGCATGATCTCCGTCCAGCTCGCGGGCCGGCGGCCCGGATCGTGGAGCCGGAGCACTTGCACGCAGCAATTCTAGTAAACTCGCCGCGTGAAAATCCGCATTTCGCTCGTGCTTCCTGTCGCCGCGCTCGCGTTCGCCGGCGGCTTGACCCTCGACCTTGGCGCCTCCCGCAACACGCAGGCGCCCGCCGCAACAAGCCAAATCGATCCGGCCATGCTCAAAGGCTATCAGTGGCGGAGCATCGGACCGACTCGCGCGGGACGATCGATCGCGGCAAGCGGCGTGAAGGGACGACCGAAAGAAGCCTACTCCGGACAGACCGGCGGCGGTCTGTGGAAAACGGTTGACGGCGGCGAGACGTGGCTGCCGGTCACCGATGGACAGATTCACAGCTCCTCGGTCGGGGCCGTCGCCGTGTCCGAAACGAATCCCGATCTCGTGTGGATCGGCATGGGCGAGCAGTGCATCCGCGGCAACATCCAGCCGGGCGACGGCATCTACAAATCGACCGACGGCGGGAAAACGTGGACGCACATGGGCTTCAAGGAGTCCGATGCGATCTCGCGCATCCGCATCCATCCCACGAACCCCGACATCGTCTTTGTCGCCGATTTCGGACGCTACGGCATCCCCAGCGACGAGCGCGGCGTCTACAAGACGTCGGATGGCGGCAAGACCTGGCGGAAGGTGCTCTTCCGCGACAACAAGACCGGCGCCGTCGACATCGCCATCGATCGCAACAATCCGAACGTGATATATGCGGCACTCTGGGAGGCCTACCGCGTCGAGTACTCGATGTCGAGCGGCGGTCCCGGCAGCGGACTGTTCAAGTCGACTGACGGCGGCGAAACGTGGAAGGAAATCACGCGCAACCCTGGAATGCCGGCGGGCATGATTGGCAAAATCGGCGTCGCGGTTTCCGGCGCGGACTCCAACCGCGTCTACGCCATCGTCGAAAACCAGAACGGGGGGCTCTTCAGCTCGGACGACGCGGGCGCGACGTGGAAACTCGTGAACGAGGGTCGCAACATCCGCCAGCGCGCGTTCTATTACACGCACGTCGCTGCGGATCCGAAGAACAAGGACATCGTCTGGGCGCTGAACGTCGGCACCTTCTGGTCGAAGGACGGCGGCAAGACGATGGTGAGCTTCGCCGGCGGAGACTCACACGATCTATGGATCGATCCGGACGACACCAATCACATCGTCCACGCGAATGACGGCGGCACGGCCGCCTCTTATAACGCGCAGGGCGCGCAGCGCACCTGGTCCGTGCGCGACTATCCGACCGCGCAGTACTACCACGTGATCTCGACGGCGCACGTGCCGTATCACGTGTGTGGCGCGCAGCAGGACGGCAGCACCGTCTGTGTGCCGAGCAACACGAATCTCGGCGGCGGCGGTCGCGGAGGTGGTGGCGGCGGTGGACGCGGCGGCGTGCCGGAACTGTACAGCCCGGGCGGGTCGGAGCCGGGCTACATCGCGCCGGATCCGAAGAACAGCGACATCTTCTACGCCGGTGGCAACAACGGATCGTTCCTGACGCGCCTGGATCGCCGCACCGGCAACCTGCGCGAAGTAAACCCGTATCCGCGCGAGTTCTCGGGTGAGGCGTCGAGCGAGCTGGTCGAGCGGTGGCAGTGGACGTATCCAATCATCTTCTCTCCCGCCGATCCCAACGTGCTCTATACATCGTCACAGCACGTGTGGAAGACGACGAACGGCGGAGAGAAATGGGATCGCATCAGCGGCGATCTCACGCGGCATGATCCAAAGACGATGGGACCGTCGGGCGGACCGATCACGCACGACATGAACAGCCCGGAGGTCTACGGCACCGTATTCTCGCTCGGCCCGGGCAAGAAGGACGTCAACATTCTGTGGGCGGGATCGGACGACGGTCTCATCCACGTCACGCGCGACGGCGGCAAGAACTGGACGAACGTCACGCCGAAGGAAATCCCGGAGTTCGGCCGCGTCAGCATCATCGATGCATCGACGTTCGATCCGGGAGCGGCGTACGTCGCCGTGAAGAAACCGCTGCTCGACGACTTCAGTCCCTACATTTTCAGAACGCACGATCTCGGCAAGACATGGACGAAGATCACTGCCGGCATACCACCGAACGACTACGTCCACTCTGTGCGCGAGGATCCGACGCGCAAGGGACTTCTCTACGCGGGCACTCAGCATGGGTTCTATGTTTCGTACGACGACGGGGACCACTGGCAGTCGCTGTCGCTGAATCTGCCTGACGTGCAGGTGTCGGATATCTGGGTCGAAGCGAATTCAATCGCGATCGCGACCCACGGCCGCAGCTTCTACATCCTCGACGACGTCGCGCCATTGCGCCAGGCCGGGATGGAAACGGCGGGCGCGGACTTCTATCTTTACAAGCCTGCCGACGCAATTCGCGGCGCCGGCGCTGTCGCGATTCCATATCTGCTGCGCAAGCCCGCCGAAAAAATGACAATCGAGATCCTCGACAGCAAGGGTGCCGTGGTGCAGACGATTCAGGGAGCCGTGCCTGGAACGGGCCGAAGTGGTAGGGGTGCCGGAAGCGCTGGTGCTGAAGGTGCCAGGGGTGCCAGAGGTGCGGCGCCCGAAGGAACAGCGACGCTGCCGGCAGCAGAAGATCAAGGATTCGGTGGCGGAGGCCGAGGCGGGCGCGGCGGCGCGCCGACGGCGTCGATGGCCGCGGGACTCAATCGCGTCAACTGGAATCTCGACTACCCGGCCGCCGCAACGTTCCCCGGCATGATCCTGTGGGGCGCCACCACCAACGGCCCGACGGCGCTGCCGGCCAACTACCAGGTGCGGCTCACCGCGGACGGCAAGTCGCAGACGCAGCCGCTGCGGATCAGCAAGCATCCGCTGCGCACGACGTCTGACGCGGACATGCAGGAGCAGTTTGCGCTCGCGCTCCAGATCCGCGACAAGGTGAGCGAAGCGAACAATGCGGTGATCCGCATCCGCAAGATCAAGGAAGACGTGAAGGATCGACTGTCGAAGTCACAGGATCCGCAGCTCAAGGCCGCCGGCGATCGCCTCACCGCGAACTTGAGCACCGTCGAGCAGGACATCTACCAGGTCAAGAACCAGAGCGGACAGGATCCGCTGAACTTCCCGATCAAGACGAACAACCGTCTCGCCTCGCTGCTCGGCATGACGCTTCGCGGAGAGGGCAAGCCGACGGCGAACATCTATCCGATCTTCGAGGACCTGAAGAAGGAACTGAAAAACGAGACGGATCGGCTCTCGGAGGTGATCTCCGCCGACCTCGCTGCGTTCAACGCGGAAGCGAAGCGGGCCGGCGTCGATCCGATTGGCGGCGGTTCGTAGCTTACTTGATCATGAACGTCATCTCGACGTTCACCCGGACGGCGACGGCCTCGCCGTCCTTCATGCCAGGCTTGAACTGCCACTGCTCGAGCGCCTTGATCGACTCGGCGTCCAGCCGCGCATCCAGGCTCTTCGTCACCTTGATGCGATCGATCATGCCGTCCGATTCGACGACGCCCTGGAGCTCGACCATGCCAGTGACGCCTTCCGCCTTCGCGTCCGGCGGGTAGACCGGCTTCACCTCTTTGATGACCGCCGGGGCGGTAACACCTTTCGTATTGAGTTCGTAGACGGGCGCGCCCGACTGTGCGACAGCGGTCGAGGCGATCGCCAATGAAAGGCCCACTGCGGTGAGAATGCTTCGCACGAGCGGCCTCCTTCCTTCAGTGCCCATTATGACGCCGATCACGATTTGCTGGCCGGGCGGCCGACCTTGATCAGCACGACACCGTGCCGCGGCACCGTAGCCGTGTAGCCCTTGCCGCTGCCGGCAATCCCCCCGAGGACGTCGTGCGTCCAGGGGAACCGGATCGGGGCGTTGTCGGGCAGCCCCACATCCGCGAACTTCACCGTGACCGGCATTGGCTGCGGCGCGCGATTGAAAAGCCCGACGGCCACCGTGCCGTCCGACAGTTGACGCGCCCAGACCTGCGTCCAGTTGTCGGCCCACACGCGGCCCGCCGCCTTCCCCAGCGGGTCCTGGTTGATCGCGAGGACCTCGCGATTGCCAAGTAGATTGACGGTCCATTCATCGATCTGCGACAAGTCAGCGCCGATCAGCAGCGGCGCCGCTTGCAGCGCCCACAGGGAGATGTGCGTCAGCTGCTCGTTCGGCGTGAGGTTGGTCGGCCGCGGCTTTTCCGCGCGCCCCCAGCCGACGTGACCGACGACGAGCATGTCGGTGTCGTTCCAGTGGCCGGGGCCCGCGAACTTCTCGTGGCCCGTCTGCTGAAAACCAATGGACGACATCGACACCCACGTGTCGGTGATGTCCCCCGTGACGCGCCACAGATCGCCGCCGACGTTCGCGCCCCATTCCCACACGTTGCCCCAACCGTACTGGCACAGCGAGAAGACGAGATCGCGATCCAGCGTGTCGAGGATCGTCCGCATCAACTTGTACGGCTTCTGCAGCGCGTCGAGAGGCGCGCGCGCCGCGAGCGGCTCGACGTCCGTGTACGAGCACCAGTCGTACTTGATGTAATCGAAGCCCCACTTCGCCCACGTCCGCGCGTCCTGCTCCTCGTGCTGATAGCTGCCGGCGAAGACCCGCTGACACGTGCGCGGTCCGGGCGACGAATAGATCCCCGCCTTCAGTCCTTTCGCATGGATGTAATCGGTCAGCGCCTTCATGTCGGGGAACTTCTCGTTCGACGTGATCTCCCCGGTCGCGGTGCGCGCCCCTTCCCAGGCATCATCGATATTGATATAGGTGTAACCCTGCGCCGCGAGACCGCTCTTGTCCATGGCGTCAGCCGCAGCGCGCACCTTCGCATCGTCCACTTGCGCCGCCCACACGTTCCACGAGTTCCAGCCAAGCGGCGGCGTCAGCGCGAGCGCGTCCTTGCCGCCGACGATCGTGATGACGGCGTTGCTCATCTTGCCGTCCTTCGCCTTGACCGAAACGGCGACGTCCGTTCGTCCTTCCTTCTGAAGCGAGCCGGTGATAATGCCGGCCGCCGGATCGAGTTTCAGGCCTGCCGGCAGGTTCCTCGCGGTGAACGTCAGCGGCGCGTCCCCGGATGCGGGGATTCGGAACAGGAATGGGCGCCCGGGCGTGGCGCCGGTGATCCGCGGGTAATTGATCGTCGGCGCGGATGTGCGGCTCGCTGCGATTGAAGGCGTCGCTTCCGGAACCGGCGGCGCGACGCGGATGCTCGCCTGCTTGCCTGCGGCGGCAATGATCGCCGCGCCTCCCCAGTCCGCGTTGTCCCCCGCGGTCCCGTCGTTGGCGTCCATGACGGCGAGCACGAGCTTCTGCGCGCCGGCAAGATCGATCGACACCGGTTTAGGCGTGTCACCGCGCTTCATCACGTCCGATTCGAAGACCTTCTTCCCGTCCACCCACGCGCCGAACACGACACTGCCGGAGGGTGCCGGCGGCGCATTCGGCGCAGGCGTGCCGCCGTCGTCCACTCCAATCATCGCGACGAATTTCGTCGCGGTCCCGCCAAGATCGATCGTCAGGTCGCCATCGGACTGGAGCGGGAGTGCATGCGCGTACGTTGCACCTCCGAGCCTGAACGTGAGCGGCGGCGGCGGTGTCGTCTGCCCGCGTTGACCGCGTGGGCGGCGGATCGGCGTCTTGCTCAAATCCAGGCTGTCAACCCAGATGCCGTTCGCCGGCGGATCGGCGCCTTGCAGCGCGGCGGCGTCCTGCCGCGCACCGGCGAGAGGCAGAGACACAGCCAACGTGAGCGCGGCGGCGGTTGCGAAACGGAGGCGCGGCTTGGTCATTCCGCGTATTTTACAGCCTACGGCTGCTTGACGAAGTGCCGAGGCGGCGCTACCGTGGTCGTGACACCCCAGCAGATCACGCAGCAGGAGGACACCGTGGCAATGACAAACGGTTTCTCGTCCGTCGTCCGCCGTCCGGATACATGCCATTGGGCGCTGCCCCGCATCCCCTCTTGGCCTACCTGGGTCCAGCCGGACAGAGCTGAATGGACATGCACGCGCGACGACAGAGTGCCGGTGCCGGTCACCAGCCGCAAGTGCGCAGATTGTACGAGCTGGGAGGGGCGGCCACAGTCTCCCGAACATCCGCAGCGGTAAGCGGCCGGCGTCGCAGACGCCGTCGCTAACGGCGTGAACCGCCGCAGCCCGGCATGCGGAACGCGCCGATCTTCGTCGAGTAATTGGCCGCGTCCTTCTTGAAGTAGTCCCCGACGTACCAAATCGTGCAGTCATCCGATGGATCGACGGCCGTCGTCGTGTAGTCCTCCCATCGGAGCGTGTTCGTCTGCGAGGCTTCCCCTTCCACGAGAATCGTCTCGTGGAGTCCCAGGGTGCCCGGCGGATCGGCGGGAAGGCGCGCGGCAAACCGCTGCCCCGCGAAATTCGGCGCTCCGCCGAAGGAATAACCGATCCCGATGTTGCCAAACTTGTCGATCGCAGGGCTCGCCATCCAGCGGTAGAACCGATCCGGCGCGTAGGTGCCCTGCTGGCGCAATGCCACTTTACGCGCCTTGTCGATCTGAAATTCGTACCACCGAACGCCGCCACCGCCGGCTGCGGTATCCACTGAGTGCACCGCGACGAGTGATTCGTAGTCGCGGAGGCGACGATACACGACGCGCGACATGATCTTGTCCCCCTGCGCGTCGAGACCGCGTTCGGTCCCCGGCTGGGTCACACAATTCGTCAGCTGACCTCCGCACAGGTAGTGATACGGCGCCACTGCAATTCTCTCAGGACCGATCAACTTCGTATTCGCAGGATTGCTCCAATCGACGTGGAACTGCCACGTATCGACGGTATCCGCGTCCAGGATCTTGTCCAGCTGCGTGCCGCCCGCGGCCATCATCACGTTCGGCGCGCCCTTGGGAGGTACGGCCTTCCCGTCGATGTCCGCGTTGTTCAGAAAATTCACGTTCAAGACGATGACGCACTGTTCGGACGCAGGCTCACCCTTGAGCATCCTCGCGCGATCCGCGACGCACGCGTGCTTCTGGGTCGCGATCGTGTCCGAGATGCGGTTGTCGCTGGTGCTCGTCGGGTTGTAGTAGCCGTCGATCCAGACCGCGGGTCGTGGGTAATCGGGAAAGAGCGGGCGTTCGAACGCGTATCGATAATACGGACCGAGCGGATCGGAGCCCGTACTGATCGCGTAACACATCGCGTAAGTTCCGGGTGGCGCCGGCGGGGGCGGTATGGTCGATTGTGCCGCGGGTTGACCGCGTCCGCGTCCCTGCGCCGGGGGCGGCGGTGGCGGTGGATTTGGAGGCGGTGGTGCCGCGCGCCCCGGCGAAGATGCCTGGCCGGGTTGCGCGAGTTGCCCCGGCGGCGCAGGCGTGCCGATCTCAGGACGCTGCCCCACGTCGGTCAGCGGTATGCGCGAGAAGATCGGCATCGTGACGAGCCAGCGATCCGCGAGCTGATCATAGCGAACGACGGCATCGCCGTTGTTGCGTGTTTCGCAGGGCCCGCCGAGGCCCGCAAAGATCGTGTTCGTAGCTACTGCGCCGTAGAGGACTTCGCCGGTCGTCTTGTACTTATTTCCCTTCTTCGTGAATACTGCAAGCCGCGAGTTTACCGTCTGCACGATGTGATCGGGACCGACGGCGAGGCTGTTGTCGGACGGGTTGCGTCCCTCGGATTTTCCCTGCGGGCCGTCGAAACCGATGCCGAGGCCGTCAAAGCTTTCGACGAGTACGGCTGCGGGCTTCGTGCCGGGCGACGTCTGCTCGACATTCGCGCTCCTGGCGAAGGCCACTGCGATTACTGACAGCGCGGCTGCGATGAAACGCGTCATGGTTTGCGACGTGTATACCAGAACTCGAGGCCATCCCGCCGTTTCAACGATCCGGGCCACAACATCCGGAACATCAGCCACAGGCTGTGGGACATGGAATAGACTTCGGCCTTCCGCGCAGACGTCAATACCTTATCGGGCAGGATCACGAATCGGCCGACACGCTTCAGTGCGCGGCTCAAGTGAATCTCCTCGCTCGCAAAGTACCGCTCGTCGAATCCACCAACCCGCGCGAACGCGTCACGTGTCGCGAAGAAGAAGCAGCCCGGCGCCCATTGCGCAGTCCGCATAATCCACGCCGCCAAGCCGATCGCCCTGTGCGCCCAGGGCGGGGCCGAAGGCTCGAACCGCGCGCCGGATCCGCCTCCGACCGCTCCCTGCCGCATCGCCGCGACTGCCTGCCGCAGTACATCTCCCGTGATGATTGTGTCGGCATCGACGAACAGCAGCATCTCGCCACTCGCGACCCGCGCCCCCGCATTCCGGGCCGCCGCGATGTGGTGCACGTTCACCGCCTCGATCCGCGCCCCATGCGTTCGCGCGATCTCCGCCGTCCGATCCGTCGACACATCGTCCACGACAATGAGCTCGAACGGCTCCCCCGCCTCGCGCGCCGCCGCATCGATTGCCTCGAGTGTCGCGCCGATCAGACGTTCTTCGTTGTGGGCGGGGACGATGATGGAGATCACAAGACGTCCGCCAGCGTTCGGGCCAGATGCTCAGCGTCCTCGGCTGTGAAGGGCATCGGCGGACGAATCTTGATCACGTTGTGGAACGGGCCATCGGTGCCGAGAAGGATGCCGCGTTCGCGCATGCGGTTGGATACTTCGGATGCCTCCGCGGTGGCCGGTTCCAGCGTGGCGCGGTCTTTCACCAGCTCCACGCCGAGGAACAACCCAGAGCCGCGGATGTCGCCGACGAGTGGGTGGTCGCCGATGAGGTCGCGCAGGCGGTCGACGAGAATCGCGCCAACCTCGCGGGCGTGGTCCTGTAGCCGCTCTTCTTCGACGACGTCGAGGACGGCGAGGCCGACGGCGCACGCGACGGTGCTGCCGCCGAACGTGCTGAAAAACTCCATGCCATTGTCGAACGATGCCGCGATCTCCCGCGTCGTCACAACGGCGCCGATCGGATAGCCGTTGCCGATCGGCTTACCCAGGACGACGATGTCCGGGACCACGCGCTGGGCTTCGAACGCATAGAAGTGCGTGCCCATCCGGCCGTAAGCCGTCTGTACTTCGTCGGCGATACACACGCCGCCGGCGGCACGCACGATCGCGTAAACCGATGCGAGGTAGCGATCAGGCAGGATGATCTGCCCGGCGACGCTCGGCGCGCTCTCCGCGATGAACGCGGAGGGATTCGTCACGTAGCGCGCGAACTCCGCGTATTTCTCGCCGGCGCGCGGATCGTCGCGCTTGTATTTGCCGCGATAGGTGTCCGGCAGCGGGAGCACGTGCACCCAGGGGGGCGCGCCTTCCCCGCCCGGGCCGTTGAACTTGTACGGACTGATGTCCACGAGCGTGGTCGTGTTCCCATGGTAGGCCGCGTCGAGAACGATGACCTCGCGGCGATGGGTGTGTGCGCGCGCGAGCCTGAGTGCGAGCTCGTTGGCTTCGCTCCCGGAATTCACGAAATAGCAGACGCGCAGCTGCGGCGGCAGCGTCGCGGTGAGCCGCTCCGCGAACATCGCGAGCTTGTCGTGCAGGTAACGCGTGTTCGTGTTGAGCACGAGCATCTGCTCGGTCGCGGCGCGGACGACGCGCGGATGGCTGTGGCCGACGTGGGGGACGTTGTTGTACGCGTCGAGGTACTGCCGGCCGCTCTCGTCGTACAGGTACTGCATCCAGCCGCGCACGATCTTCACCGGCCGGCGGTACGCGATGGATACGTTCGGCCCGATCACGCGACGACGGGCGGCGAGCGTTTCCTCGGGTGTGCGTCCGCGCGCCAGGCGAAACGCCGATTCGACCGCCGCCGGGTCGAGCGCCGCCAATGCTGGGAGCGTCTCGGCGATCGGTCCTTGACTGACGCTCAGGTACTCGTCATCCGGACGCTGCCGCTGCTGGCGCGCGGCGACGCAGACGCTCGTGCACAGTCGAAGCAGGATCAATCCAAACAGCGCGGCAATCTCGTCATCTTCGAGCGTCCGCTGCCGCTGGTAGCCGCGGACGACTGAGACCGCGGCTGCGAGCGGATCCGGCTTGCCGAGCACCGCGTAGGCCGCAGCAATCGCGAGATCCGCGATTGCGTACGAGTGAACGATGTCCCCAAAATCGAGAATGCCCGTAATCTTCCGGCTAAAGCCGGAAGCTACATGATTCGGGGAGGTGTAGCTTCCGCCTTCAGGCGGAAGTTCCGCTGCAGGCCGGAGATCCACTAACACGTTGTAGTCGTTGGGATCGTTGTGTACCGCCGCACGGCGCAAACGCGCGAATCGCGGCGCGTCCTGTACCTCGATGCGATCCAGCAGTCCGCCGACGAGAGCGCGCATGCGCTCGTCGGCGATCGACGGCGCAAGCTCGCGGCACAGCGAGACGCCGCGCGCGAGATCCCAGTAGAACTCCCGGTGGATCGCGGGATGGTCGAAATCCTCGAGCGCCGTGTCGAGCTCCGCGACAGCAGCCCCGAGCGCGTCGAGCAGCGCCGGTGGTTGATTCGCGACCGTTCCGAGCGGCACGCCCGGCAGCCACGTGAACAGGCGCACGAAATGGTGCGCGCCGGAGGAGGTGTCGACGGTGGCGATCGCTTCGCCATTCACCGTTGGAATCACTCGCGGGCACAGCGTGGAGGTGCGGGAGACATGCGCGAGCGCGGCGTTCTGTGCCTCGAGCAGGGGAAGAGCGTCCGTGCTGTTGGCGATCTTCAGCACGAACCGATCGGCCGACGGCGTCAGGAGCGCGAAGTTCTGATCGCGCTCGCTGGGCAGCGGCGATGCATCCGCCTTGACACCGAAGAGGCGCAGCGCGAGCTGCGATGCGTCCGCGGGCGTCAGCGCCGGCGCGTGCTGAAGAACATCCATCCTGCGATGGATCTTACAGGTCCCGGCGCTGGAACTGCCAATAGGCGATGGCCGCGAACAGAGCGCCGGTTGCCAGCAGGATGAAAACGTTGCGCCCCGTTGGCGCGTCTCCTGCCAGAACATTCAGGGCAGGATAGTAGTGAAATGGCGACAGCCAGGCGATCGTGCGCATGGGGCGCCAGCCGATCGCGATGAAATCGATCATGTAGCCAATGACGGCGACGAGGGCGACGGTGGTGAATGACGTCGACCAGCGGCGCGAAAAGGCGGCGACCATCAACGCGAATCCCCCCAGGCACGACGCGACCGCGAAGAGATTGCCGAGTAACGCCAGGCGCAGCGCGCCGGATGGCAGCGCCATCGCCTGCGCGCCAAAGAGACGCGCACCGGACCACGTCCCCGCCGCCATCATGCCGATTGCCGCAAGCACGGCGAGCTCGGCGAGCAACAGCGACCGTGTCAGGAGCCGGTGCCGCGGCACCGACCTCGCCAGTTCAAGGTCCACGAGACCGGTTTCGATCTCGTGCGCAGGTTCCGTTGCGAGGTACATCGCGAGCACGGCGACGAGGATGCAGACGACCGGGTGAAAGTATCCAAAGGCGACCGTGCCCCTAAATGTCGCCAGCAGCATCGCGCGGCTGCCGAGCCCGCGCTGCACGAATCCGGGCACCAGGTTCGCGATACTGGCGAACGCGTTCGAGCGCTCCACTTCCGCGGCCTGGCCGATGATCACGAGCTGGAACCCGAACAGCAGGATCAGCACGCCCGCGAGCATGTAGCGCGCCTGCGCGAGAGAGCGCCGGAGGAACGGAATCATTTTGCCGCTCCCCCGTAAAACTGCGCGATGTAGTCCTCGAGCTTGAATGGATCGACCGTGATGTCGTGCACGTCCAGACCGTGCAGGCTCGCGATCAGCGGTCCCAGCGGCCCCTGCACGTCGAACTGCGCTGGCAGCTGGCCATTGCCAAACGTGACGGTCACCTTCCTCTTCGCGTTTCGCCGGATCTCGTCGATCGTGCTCGTCGTCACCATCCGTCCACCGCGCACGAGGCCGATGCGATCGCACGTGGACTCCACTTCGGCGAGCACGTGTGACGAAAGGAAGACAGTCGTCTGACCGTCCTTCTTCAAATCGGCGAGCGTCTCGCGGAATGCCTGGACCATGAGTGGATCGAGGCCGGCGGTCGGCTCGTCGAGAATGACGACGGGGGGCTGTGCCATCAGCGCCTGGATGATGCCGATCTTCTGCTTCATCCCGTGCGACTGCTCGCGCAGGCGCCGGCGCTGATCGATCTCGCTGACGTCGAAGCGCGCGAGGAGGTCGCGCCGGTAGTCCATGGAGATGGGCCGGCCGTCGAGACGCGAAAGATAATCGAGATAGTCGCGGGCCGTGAGGTCCGGGTAGATCGGCAGGTCGCCCGGCAGGTAGCCGATATGCCGGCGAGCCGACAGGCTGTCGCGATGGCAGTCGATCCCGAGCACCGCGGCAGATCCCCGCGACGGACGAAGCAGGTCGAGCAGCAGGCGGATGGTCGTGGTCTTTCCCGCGCCGTTCGCGCCGAGGAAGCCGTAAATCTCTCCGCGTTGCACGTCGAACGAGAGATCTTCGATCCCGACGACCGCGCCGAAGTACTTCGTGAGTCCTTCGGCGCGGATCGCGTGAACGTCGCTCATCGACCCTGCTTCAGTTTCGTGAGCTCGCGCAGCGAGAGCAGGAACACGTCGTGCGACGGCACGGCCGAACCCTCGCCCGTGATGACGATTTCCCCCGCCTGGTTCGGTACGTTGAAGGCATTGGGGTCCAGCGAGGCGGCCGTGACGTGCTTCAGCAACTTATAGGACATGCTGTATGCCTGCTTCAGGAAGGCCCCGCGGACCGCGAACTCGACGACGCTGAAATCGCGCGAGTCGATGACGACACGCGCATCGCTCAAATCCCACAGCGGGTTCGTGCCCGGCCCCGAAACATGCGGGACCTCGATGCGATACAGCTTGCCGTTGGGTCCGTCGATCGTCTCGAGGAGCTGGTTGCCGCTCGCCTGCATCAGGGCAATCGACGCCTGCATGTGCAGCCGCTGCATCTCCGGCAGCGAGAGATTGCGCGCGCCGTCAGGCAGCGTCACGTCGAAGCGATACGCCTGCCCTTCCGCACTGAACGCCGCGACTCGACGATGTGCGGCGGGGTCCTCCGCGATCGAACTGAACATCCGTCCGTCGGGTGTATAGCTCGCAAACCGGAAGCGCCCGGGCACGGTGTGATCGATCGCCTGCCAGATGCGGTACGCGCCCTCGATCTGGTCCGGCAGCATCTCCTTCGGCACGCCGTCGAGGACCAGCTCGTACTCGAGGACTTCCACGCCGGTCGCCGGGGCGGCGGACAATTGCGTCGCCGACTTCGCCAGGATCTCGGCCGCGGAGACGGTCGCGTCCCCTTTGCGGATCGATGGCGCGACGAACAGGACCGCAATGATCGTCGCGGCGGCGACCGCGAGGGCGCCGTAGAGCCACTTGCCTTCCGCCTGAAGGCGGAAGCTACGCGGGAACGTGGGGAAGTCGGAACTCCGCGACTGCGCTCGCAGCCTCGTAGCCCCTGCCGCCGTCCGCTCGCGGCTTCGTGTGGCTTCCGCCGTCCTCTGCCTGGTTCGTGTAGCTTCCGCCTTCAGGCGGAAGTCCATCCGCTCGGACAGCAACGCCGGAATCTCGACCGGCGGATCGACGGCGACGCGCAGCTGCGCCATGAGCGCCTCGCGCTCGCGTAGGCGCGCGGTGCACGCCGCGCACGCGGCGGCGTGTCGGCGCATCTCGTCAGTACCTTCGCCGTCAGCGAGCGCCTGGATGTGAATGTCGTTCAAGCAGGTCATACGCGTTCCCGTCCTTCCGTGCGGCCGCCCAGCGATCCACCGCGCGCGCGAGCAGCTGGCCGACCGAGGTCGGCTTCACTCCCGCGGCTACGGCCATCTCGCGGTACGACAGTCCCTGCGCGCGCAGGAGCAGCAGCAGGCGATCGCGATCGGGCAATCGACGCAGCGACTCGCGCGCGCTCTTCAGACGGCCGTCTTCATCGGGAAGCACTGGGGGCTGCACCCGCGGCTCGTGCGCGGGCAGCCAGGGGACCCATCGCATCCGCGCCCGTTGCCGATCCCGCGCGGCGTGCGCCGCGACGGTAAACAGCCATCCGCGGATGTTGCTGGTGTCCCCTCCGCCCTCGAGGTGCCGCAGCAGCTTCAGAAAGGTTTCCTGGACGACGTCTTCCGCGTCCTGGTGCTGCCGGACCAGAACCGCGGCGAAGCGATACACCGCTCCGCCGTGGGCCTGGAACAACTGCCGTGCCGCCTCTGTGCTGCCTGCCATATGGGCCGTCAGAGGTATAACGCAGTCGCGGCCGTTTTGTGACCGGAATCGTCAGCGCCGCTTGTATTTGAACGCGACCACCGCCTCCTCGTCGATGACGAGCGGCTTCACGAATGAGTGCGATGTGCCAGTGCGCGGCACCTCGATGCGGATCGGCAGCACACCAGACGCGCGGCGCTGGAGATTCTGAACGTTCACGGATGGCGCCTGGTTCTCGATCCTGTCTTTCGATCGGATTTCAGGCGACGCAGCGTTGACGCTCACGGTCTCGGCGATAGCTGCCAGTTCCAGCATGAAGTTGAGCTGCCGCCCCTGTCCGTCGAATGAGAGTGACTGCCGGTGGTTCTTGAAACCCTGGAGCTGACCGTTGATCACGACCGGGCCGGGCTGCACGTTGTACACGCTGTAGATGCCGGATGCGTCGGTGATCGCCGTCTGCCGCTGCCTGCCGCTCTCGATGACCACGGTCACACCCGGCAAGGGGGCGCCGCTCGGGTCGACCACGCGGCCGACAATCTGGCCCGGACCGGCCGCCGGAACTGGCGCTGCCGCTGGCGTAAAAACGCCCCCGCCCACGCCTCCACCGGAACCGGAACCGACACCGGCACCGATACCGTATCCGACCGAGCGAATCGGCATCAGCGCCGCATCGATCACGTTCCCCTGGAAATGATCCGCGCGGAACTGGTCCGGCACGAAGAGCTCCCACTCGAGCACGTCGACCGGGACGTCCATCTTCGGCAGCGTCATCCGCATATCCCCCTTCTTCAGGAATGGCGTGCCGTTGTGAAGGTAGACAAAGGAGACGGGGTATGCATCGACGGGACGGAAGCCGGGACGCAGCAGCGGCACACGGTTGCCGTCCGCCCCTTCCACGGGTTTGGCCGGCGACCCGGCGACTTCGACCGATACGATCGAGGCGCCTTGCGGGAGCGTCACTTTCATGAACGGCTGCGCAGTGTTGCGCAACCACAGCGTCACCTCCGTGAGCGCCCGCCCCTCAGCCGTCACCAGCGTCGTCGCCACCGCGCGTTCGGCGACCGCAGCGAGCACTGGAGCGTTCGCGAACCGTCGCACGTCCACCGTGACGAGCGGCGGCTCATCGGCCACACGTTGATAGCGGTAGGCGGCGAGCATCGCGTCACGGGCCACCGACGAAAGTGCCGGGTCCAGCTCGCGCACATCGATCCGCCGCAGCCCGGGCATCTCGGGCGAACCAATCTCGATCGTACCGAGTCCCTCGATCGCGATCTCTCCCGTCTCCCGTTGCGCCGCGGGAATTGCCGGGAGCCCCGTCTCGAGCTTGAACGATCCACCAGCGTGCGTGCGTTCGAGGCTGAGCAGGAACTGGTGACGCCGCGCCGCGGGATCGGCGACGTACAGAATCGCGCGGCCTGCCTGGATCTCGGATCGATCGAGCGACGCGCCGCTGATGCTCGTAACTTCGTATCCGGACGGAATCGCGACGCTGAACTGCGACGGTTCCCCCTGGACCACGGTCGTGTTGAGCAGCGAGATCAGGCGCACGTCCGATTCGCCAATTGTGATGACCGACTTCACGTCCGACAGCAGGCGCACGTCGCGACCGACGGTGGTTCCCGCTGGCGTTTCGTGCGTCGACCACCAGACTTCGGCGGGGCGACCCGTCGGAAGCGCGACGTCGACGGTCGTCCGCCCGTTCGCGGATGCGCGCCGCAGCACGATGCCGTTCGCAACATGTACGTCCGCCTGCTCGCCCGGCACGTCAATCGCCGCGGTCGCGCTGCCCGCCTGCGGCACTGGCAGCACGAACGACGCGCGTCCCGGCGAGAACGCAAGCGGGCTGCCGGTCTCGAGCGTGGCGGCAAATGCGCCAGGTCCACTGACGATCGCCACCAGCATCTCCGCTTCAGCGACGATCGGCAATGCACGGTTATCCATCCGCGCATCGAGCAGCGTGGCCCCCTTGATCAACGGCACCTTGGCGATGCCCGATCGAAACACTTCTCCGTCGACGCGCATCGTTGCCCGGGCAGTGGTCGTGCCGACGCGAACGCGGATGTCGGCGCGCGCCAGTGCAGCCGCGGCCGGCGCGGTCGCCGGTCCTGCCGGACGATTCGCGCCGAGATCGAGCAGGCGATCGTATTCGGTGCGCGACAGCGTCACCGTGCCGGCCGATCCGGGCGGCATGGTTGCCGTCTGCGCCTTCGCGCCGGCGGCGACCGGGACGAGGAGCAAAGCGGCAAGCGTGAGGGTCTGCGTGCGAGTCATCGGCCACCTCCCGTTTCGCGGACGCGCAGGACGATGCCGGGCGATTGCGCCTCGCCGGTCAACTCCGCCTCGAGGAAGAGTGAGGGCCCGATCGCCGGGAAATGAATCGCAATCGGGATGATGCCCTGGCGAACGCGCCCGGACTCCTGCCGCAATCGATCGAGCAGCACCTTCGCCTCCTTGTCACGATCGTCAAACGGCGCGGACGGTGGCGGAGGCGGCGCAGGGACCGGCGCCATTCTCAACGCGTCCGTCCACGGGCCTGAATCCGTGCCGATGCGGAAGGTTCCAGGTTGCGGCTCCAGTGCAAACAACGGTGAGTGATAAACCGTCAACCCGGTGCGCGATACGGGAAGATCGATCGCCGGCAGTCCGACCTGCACGTCCACCTTGTCCTTCAGAGGGTCGCCGCGATCGAGGAACATGATTTCGATCACGAAAAGCGGCGCTTCTTCATTGGCGCGTCCCTTGCGAAGCGGCAGCAGCACGGCGCCCGCCGGCGACACGCCGGGGCGAACCGCCTGACCCGCCAGCGCCGCGCTCCACAGCGTCGCGCGCGGCGGGAGGCTGACCGCCAGAAATCCGCGTTGGTTGTTGCGCACCGCGTAGCGCGCGCGGATTAATCGCTTGCCGTCCTCGGTGAGAAGAACGTCATACCGCGCTTCTTCGACGTTGGCGACAAGGACCGCCTTGGCGGTGTACCTCGTCAGGTTCAACGTCAGTCCGCGCGGCGACGTTCCGCTCATTGGCGTGAAGCGGAACGCGGCCATCGACGGCGACTCGCGACCCGACACGATGTCGCCAAGGTCCGCCGGGTCGGCTGGTTCGAGACCTCGCGGCTGGCGCTCGCCGATCTCGCCGGGACCGCCGACGTCGACCGCGACGCCACCGGTTTCACGCTCGGCGGACGGCACGCGCACGAGCGGGATCGCGATTGCCCCTTCACGCGGCGTCCGCACCTCGCCGCTGACGACGATGGAGGCCTGTGCCGCAACGGGCTCGAGGAAGCTCACCGTCAACACGCCGCGGTCGACGTTCCAGTCGCCTACCGCCGGCCCGGAGACCTGGTTCACGATCAGCGCCGCGGGTATCGCGACCGCGACGTCTCGCGCGAGACCCTGCGTGACGTCGAGCTGCACGCTCGCGGTGAGCTGGGTCGAATCTTCACCGAGCGCCACGAGCTCAGTCACGCGCGCGCGAGAGCGAAGCGGCAGGCTCGCGCGGCGATCGTCGGCCTTCCGCTTCCATGACAAGGTGATCACGCGTCCTGGAGTTCCATGCACGACCCAACGGCTCTCAGCCCCGGTGTCAGCCTGCTCGCTGATCAATCCACCGGCGGTCGCCAGATCCACGCCTGTTCGGGGCACCACCAGCGTCACCGACGAGAGTGCCGATCCAGAGGCCGGCAGCGCGATCGTTTCTACCCCGCCCTGCGTGACGAGTGGGATGACGACGTCGATCGTGAGAACCGAACGGCCGGGCCGCGAGAGCAGCACCAACGGCGGCGTGCCGTCGACGAGCGCGGTGGGGCGTCCGTCGATCCGTGCATCCCGCACGAGCAGCCCCGCGGGAATCTGCACACTGACCCAGCCCTGTCTCAGCACGTCGATCGCGAGGCGCGCCTGTCCCGTCACGCTGTCGCCTGTCGCGGCGACGCGCAGGTTGTAGTCGACGCGCGTGAGGGCGGCGTCGATCGGCGGCGGCGATGGCTCCGGATTCGCCGGAAAGGCGCGCGCGCGAAGCGCGCGATAGTCCTCGACGGGAAGAACGACCCACCCCTCACCGCGTATCACGTCCTGCGCCGCGGCGTTCTGCGCCACAAGCGCCATCATCACCAGCGCTGCGAGTCGAGTCATGTCCGCTCCTTTTGAACCCGCTGGCCGCTACGGGTTCAGACGCCCATTGATCGAGCGCGGACGGGAGTGCAAGGAGAAGACCCGCGCGGATGCGCGGATTGGCGGGGAGATGCAGACGCAGAATTGTAATTCCGCGCCCGCCGATCCATTCCTTTGACTTACTAGCTGCCGGTTTTCCGGATGCGCGCGACATCCGTCAGGACCTGGCCCGGACGGACAGCGGCGAAATCGCGAAGGAACTGCACGGCCAGGTCGAACTGATCGTTCGGGAACTGCTTGCGCGGGTCCGCCTTCGCGGCGTCATAGATGATCGCCGTCAACCGATCGATCTCGAGCGCCAGGAAATCATCGGTGCGGGCGATGTTCGCGCATTGCTCGAGCGTCGAGAGATAGGTCTCGCGCAGGTCCGGATACGTCATGGCGCGGCGGAACAGCACGTTATCGCTGGTGGTCACGGCTCCCGGCACGTTGTCCTTGAACAGGAACGCGTTGTCCTTGTCCCACACGAACAACCGGTGCTTCGTCGTCCCCTGATACCGATAGAGGTAGAAGTTGTTCATGCCCGCGTAGCCGAGGAGGCCGTCGTTCTCGACGATGAACTGTTCGAGTGCGACGTGCTTCATGAACTGGTTCAGGTCGATGTACTGCTCGACGCGATCGCGCCAGACCGCATCCGCCGCGGCGTTGACTTCCTTGAACAGCGACTGGATCGGACCATAGAGCGTGCTGTCGGCATCGAGCACGTGCGTGCGGGGCTCGAGCAGCGTCTTGTAGTTGGCGATCGAGACGAGATCTTCCGCGCGCCACTGCTTGTCGATGTACCAGCGGTACTCGAACATGGTGCCGTCGGTCTCACCCGTCACGCGCTTGGCGAAGGCGCCGTCGATCTCTTCGATGATCGCGTAGAGGCCCTGGTACTCGTTGTTGATGTAGAGCCGGCAGAACGATTCGCGCGGCGCCGGCTCGCCGACCTTCTCGAACATCGTGAACGCCAGGCGCTCGCGCAGCATCGAGTCGTCCTGCCACATGTTGTCCAGGATGATCGTCGAGAACCCGACGAACGTCTGTCCCGTCGTGTAGTGAGCGATATCGACGCGGAGGCCGAGCTTCGTCGGATTGCGGCTGCCCTGCCCGCGCGAGCGGATGCCGACGTTCCGCACCTTGATGTTCTTCCAGGTGAGATCAGCGACGTAATACGTGTTGTCCTTGTACTTTTCGCGCAGCGTCTGCAGGTCGCGCGTGTTCACGGACAGCCGGATTTCCTGGATCGTATTGATGTCGAAGAGATCCGCGGGGGTCTGCGCGAGCACGCTGCCACCGGAGACCAGCATCGCAAACAGGACCGCTGCAAGGACGCGAGGCGCGCGCATGGGTATCCTCAGAGTGAAAACTGGAACCGAACGGCTTTGGTCGTGAAGCTCGCCTTGGACGGCAGCGGACCCTGCGACGGGTCGTCGAGCTTCTCGCGGATGAAATTCGCCTGCACCTTGAAGAACCGGTTCACATACCAGTTCACGCCGACCGTCGTCGCCTGGTCGCGGTTGCCCAGGATCGTGTCCGCGCGGGGGCTGCGCGAGCCCTGCTCGCTCGACGAGCCGCTCTTGAAGCGGAGGCTCTCGACGCGCGCGCCGACTTCGACGGCGCCGAACCCGCCCTGAAGGAGCGGCTTCTTCGGCCGCTCGACCCGCGACTTCTTCTCACCGGTGAGCGCCATGGTGCCGCTCACGTACCACCCTTCGCCGACGAGCGGCGACAGGTCCGTATTCTCGACGCTCTCGCCCCGCCGCTGCGTCTCGAGACGCATCCACTCGGACTTGATCGACGCGGGGCCCGGCAGGAACTGCATCTCGATGCCCGTCCGGCGGCGCGTGCCGTTGACGAGGTAGTCGGCCGACGAGAAGAAGTTCTGATCGAGCACCGTCTGTCCGCGCACGCCGGAAATGCCTTCGGGCACGTCGCTCCGCGTGAACGCGACGCCCACCAAAAAAGGTCCCAGGGCGTCTTTCATGTTCCTGGTCGGCTCGAATGTCACGCGCCCCGCCGTCGTCTGGCCGCCGAACACCTTCGCGGGATTGTTGGTCCGCGCGTTCTTCCCGTCGTGCTGGAAGACGCCCGCGTCGTAGCCGATAACTTTCTTCCAGACGCGCCCGTGCACCATGACCCCCTGGTCGCGGCCCGGGGCGAGGTGCGTGGCGGCAAGCGATCTGAACATGAAGTCCAGGTGGGACGCGCCGGTGTTCTCGTCCAGACTGAAGGGGACCTTGAATTTCCCGCCGCGCACGCGCGCGACATCGTAGTACTTGAAATCGCCGTAGACGTCGCGCCACGGATCGGTATTGGTGAGCTCCGCCTCGATCTGGAACTCCACCGCGTTCGCGATTTCGCCAGAGACGCCGATGCGCTTCTTGCCGAGATCGATCGTCGACGTTTCGGCGGGATCTTCAGTCGACGCTTCGGAGTCACTCTTGTCGGCGGAGAACCGCGCGCGGAAGTCGAGATGCGAGCCCTTGCCGAAGACGATCGACGGGTGATCGCCGAGCCGGAAGACCGGATACGTTTCTGCCTTCTTGTCTTTGTTTTCTTCCGCGGAACGCGTGAGCATCACGAACAGTGCCGCCGACGGAACCATCAGTGGCATCCGCCGGACCCCGTGTCGCGAAACGAATTGTCCACGGAGACGAAGTCCCACTGGTAGGAATTGTTCAAGAGCGTCATGAAGAGGATGCCGTAGGTGCTGCCGCGAATGACGCTGTTTGGTTTCGGCGCTCCCGGCACGTACAGATGCGCGCCGCCAGTGCCCACGGTGAACTGCCGCATGCCGACTACCGAGTCGGCCACTCCCTGCGCGTCTTGCCGCTCGAAGCGCTCGAACATATGGTCGTGTCCATTCAGCACGACGTCCGCGCCGAACTCGATGAGCGTCGTCCAGAGAATCCGGGTGTCGACGTTATTCCCGTTCGGCCCGGAACTGAACAGCGGCCGATGCCAGTACGCCAGCGTGCACTGGAAGCGGTTCGACTGGAGCTCCTGCCGGAGCCACGTCAACTGCGGGGAGCCTACACCAAATGGGATTTCGCTGTTGAGGGCGACGATGCGCCAGGACCCAGATGTGAAAGCGTAATACCCGAGTCCCCGCGGGCCCGCGAGGTCGCCGAAATAGTCGAAATAGTCCGACGCGTCGTGCCTGGCGTTCTCGTACTCGTGGTTCCCGGGTACCGGCCGGGTGCGCTCGATGTGACGGCCCCATGCCGGGTTATAGCAGTCGCGGAAGTTCGCCGCGGTGCCATTCATGTAGGCCAGGTCGCCCAGGGCGAGGATCGTGCCCCCCGGCAGGCGGTCCAGCAGTTTCCCGGTTTCGAGCGCTCCGAACCCGCACTCCCCAATGTCCCCGGCAGCGTAAATCGTCGTCGTCGTGGTGATGGGGGGCCCGGTTCCGCCGTCACCGGGCGAGGGCCCGGACGGGGAGCTTCCGTTGCACCTCGCCACGAGCAGGGTCGTCGCGAGGGCCGCGGTGAAGGCGGCGAATCGGCGATGGTGCATTGGGGGTCATTTGATTATCGCATTGACACCCCATCCGTGTCCTGAACTCGAATTATCGTCCGCCCGGGGCCGTCACGGCGCGCGCCGGCGCCGCGGACGCGCCGCCGAGATCGTTCCAGTTCATCATCGCGTTGAAGACCATGTTGAACTCGGCGTGATTCTGCCAGCGATAGATCGGGTTGTTCGAGAAGAGCACGACCCGTCCCTTGCCGGTATAGCCGCCGGGCACATCGATCGCGAATGGACGGCCCGCGATTTCATCCGCACCGCGCATCAGGCCGCTGAGCACGTTCGAGTCGCCGCCGGGATATCGCGCGAGCACCGAGGCCTGATCCGGCTGCCCGACCGACATCAGCGGACCGCCGAGATACTTCACCGGCAGGATCTTGTCGGTGTAGCCGTAGAACACCGGATGCTCCGGCCTCACGATCTCGGCGTTGACGAGCGGCCGCGGCGCGTAGAAATTGTTCGTCGTCGAACCCGACGCGTCGACGGTGCGCGCGAAGCCGAGCTCCGTCGGGAACTGAACGGCCTGACTGGTGCAGATGAGCGTGCCCCCCGCGTCGAGGAACTTCGCAAACGCGTCGACCCCTTCGCCCCCCATTCCGCCGGTGACGTCGGGCGAAGATCCGTAGTCGCCGAGGAACTTGTACTTATCGCTCTTCAAGTAGGGCACGGGGCGCGCCGCCGGCGGCGCAAACACGGCCGCCCGGTTCGCCTGCTGCGCCGGCATCAGGATCACGTCGTAGTCCTTGCGCAGGTTTCCCTGCTTCGCGCGCTCCTTGAAAATCAGATCGAACGGGATGCCGAAGCGATCGAAAGCGTGCCGATACCAGCCGATCTCCTGCGTGTTGATCCACGAAGAGTAGATCGCGACGCGAGGCAGGTCGCCATCGTGCATCGCGACCGTCGGCATCGCGGACAGCGCCGCCGCCGTGAGGCCGAACTGCTCCACCGCCGCCTTGACCGCATTCATGTCGGCGCCGGCGGCGATGACGAACGATCCAGCCGGGAAATCGACGCCGTTCGCCGTGAAGCTCTTGTCCGCGATTTTCATCGGGATGTTCTTCAGCTTGTAGCGGAACGCGATCATGTTGTTCGAGCCGTAGTGCGCGACCGCCATCCCCGCGCTGCCCGCGCCGGTGACCTTGCCCTTCACCACCGCTTCATTGACGGGCGTCACCGCGACCCCGAGGATCGCCTTGTCCTTGATCTCTTTCACCTCGACGCCCATCGCCAGTCCCATCGTCCAGCCGCTGTCGTCGTACGTCGTGAGATTCGGATCCGGATAGTCCTGCCGCTCGAGCAGGTTCTTCGCGAGTCGTCCGTACGGCTGATCGCGCTTGATGATGTAGGAGCCGGCCGGGAACGTCCCCTCGGCGAGCTTCACCTCCGCGTTCGCCGTACCGATCTCGATGCGCTGCGCGCGCAGGATGTTGAGGAGCGTCGCCGCTTTCGTCGCGTCCTTTGCGCCCGCCCGGATCACGTAGCCGTACGGCGCATCTTTCCTGCCGGATTCGATCGAGTTCGCCGTCTTCCGATAGAAGTTGTCGATGACGAGATTCGGGAACATCGCCGTGAGCTGCAGGCCGGAAAGGACTCCGGTCTCCATGTAGTTCGTGTTGTTGCGCCGCGAGAAATTCGCGATCGCGCCCGGCGGAATCGGCAGTCCGCGATACCACTCGCGCGCCTGGCCACCGCCGCGTCCGGTCGGAATCGTCGCGCGTCCGCCGCCGGCACCACCGCCACGGCCGGCCCCGGCAAGGGCCGCCTGCGCCGCCGCGCCCGACACGCCCGGCGCGGCACTTTCAGTCGCGGGCGCGCCCTGAGTTCCGCGCCCTCCGCCACGTCCACCGCGCGAGGCAGGCTGACCAGCGGCCGGCGCGGACTGCGGCGAAGCAGGCGCTTGCGCGGTACCGGCCGCAGTCGCCGGCGGAACCTGTCCGGCCGCTACCTCTGAACCTGGAACCGTAGGATCCTTTGAACCCGTCACCGGTTCGTTCTCCCGCCCCGACTGCGTTTCATACATCCGCATCATGCCGTTGTGGTTGTACGCGACCGATCCGAGATAGCCCGGCGACCAGCCGTCCATGAATGCGTGCGTGTAAACGCCGGGCATGCCGTACTTCGTCATCTGCTCCAGCTCGAAGTTGGAGAAGAACGGCAGCTCGGTGAAGAGGATCGGATCGAGATTCGGATTCTGCGGCGGGCCGCCGCTGTACGTGTAGAGCAGCGGCTGCGCCTCGTGCAGGTCGTGCATGATCGGCGGGTGTGCGGTGAAGTACCAGTCGACCAGCGCACGCATCGCGATCTGCGAGAGGTTGATGTCGCGGTTGTTGTCGTGGAAGACGTACTTGCCCCAGTACGGAAGCTGACCGCCTCCACGTCCACCGGCGATGGCGGCGGCGCCAGGCGCCGGCGCCGCGGCAGCCTGCTCGTCGAGCCCCTTGTAGAACCAGTCGACGTTGCGATCGCGGCCGTCAGGATCCGCCACCGGCGTGATCGAGACGATGACGTTGTCTCGAATCTGTTTGATAAGCGGCGAAGTCTCTGTTGCGATGCGGTAGCACAGCTCCATCAACATTTCTGACGGACCGGTTTCGCCGCTGTGCAGGCCTCCCATCAGGTGATAGTGCGGCTTCGTCGTCGCGACGAGCTGTTTGATCTGATCCGCGGAGAGGCCGCGCGGATCCGCAATCTTCGCGAGGTTATCGCGGTTCTTCTGGACGTTCCTGATGTTCTCGTCCGACGAGACCCACACGACGACGAGCTCGCGCCCTTCGTCGGACCTTCCGATCGTCTCCACCTTTACGCGCGGAGTCGCCTTCGCGAGTGCGCGGTAGTACTTAAGAATGTCGGCGTAGTAGGTCAGCTTATATGGCGCGCCGATGTGGTACCCGAGCGCGTCCTTCGGCGAGGGAATTCCCTTCACGATCGGCAGGTGATCGACGAGCGGGCTGATGAAGTACGGCTGCGTCGTCCACTGCTTCACCGCCTTCTCGAAATCCGCGTCCTGCTGCTGCGCGGGATCGCGTGTTTCGGTGACCATCTGCTGCGCGGGCAGCGACACGACCGCGAACAGCAGCGCGGCGCCGGCCAGGAACTTCCTCATTTGCGGGGACTCCTTAATAGATGAAGCGCGAAATATATCACTGGATGTTCACAGTGATTTTTTCGGCACCGGCCACAGTCACCGGGACGCCGACGGCGAGCAGACGGTCCAGTACGGCGGGGTCGAACCATTCGCCTTGATCGATGTCGGTCGTGGCAGCGACGCGGTACTCGCCTGGAGGCAGGTTGCGGATCGTGTAACGGCCGTCGCGATCCACGCGGACGCCCGCGACGCGGCGGGAATTCATGAACCACGTGGACCTGTCCGTGCTGAACGCGACGACGTACGCGTCAGGCGACGGCGAACTCTGCGCGGTCGTCACGGCACCCGAGAGCTCGCTCGCGCGATCGCTGAACGTCGCGACCCCATCGTCCGCGCTGGCGCGGAGATCGAGCGGCGCATCGAGAATATCGCGCCCGCCGACCACGAGCGACTTCAACCACCAGCCGCCGATCGGCGCGCGCACGCCCTGGATGTTTCCGCGGACACGGTACGCGCCGGGAATGGCGCCATCGTGCACTGGCGGCTGCGCAAATGCAGCAGACATCGACATCGTCAGTACCATCAGCACCTTGTTCACTATTTGATCCTCACGCTCGTCGTGAACTGCCGATAGTTGCTGTACACCGCGTGTCCCTGGACATGTTCCCAGACGTTGCCGGGCGCGTCCGCCCGCCATTCCTCATCCATCATCGACGGCAGCCACATCCCGAGCGCCTCTACGAAACGGTACTCCACGTCAACACGCCCGTTGCCGCGCTGCACTCTCGAATTCCCGGGGTGCAGAGAGGTCTTGAGGAGGGTGCGAAGGATCGTGCCGTCGGTTGGATCGACCCATAGCGTTCCCTCCGCAGGGATAGAGGCGCCGTCGGGCGTCCGAATGAGCGTAGGGTGATACGTTTCACGCCAGTCGATCACCCATGTGCCATCCTTCTCCACGTTTTTTGCCGAGAACTTGAAGCGATCGGCGTTTTCCGATTTGAAGAAGAACAGCGTGGTGGTGGGTACGTTGAAGTTGCGCTGGATGATGCCGATGTTGAAGCGCGCGCTTTCGTCGGATAGCCGCCGTGCCTCGACGTAACCTCCGCCGCCTTGTTTCAAGCTGCGGACAAGCCGGTCTTCGCGATCGGGCAGCGGTCGCCCATCGACCTCGATGACGTCACGGAATCCCACCCAGCCGGTGACGGCGTCCACCTTGACGATCGCGAACTCGGAGACGATCTTCCGCTCGCGATGCTCGGCCCGCGTGTTCCCTTTCGTCTCCTGCGTGTAGCGTTCGGTGGCGACGACGATTCCCGCGCGTTCGCCGTACGAGTCCACGTATGCGCCGACACGGCGCATGACGTCTTTGATAGAAGGAGGACCATGCGCCACGCCGCGGGGCCCCAGGAACATCACGCAGAGGAGCGCCGCGCAGGCGCCACGATGGGACATGGACGTTCGACTTCAGGACATTCTCAACACAACCAGTGGATCGACGCGCGACGCGCGACGCGCCGGCAGGTAACACGCCAGAAGCACGATCGCTGCGAGAAGCAGCGGGACGATGACGAACGTGACGGCATCCGTATCAGGCAATGGAACGATCGCGTGCGATGCGTAGCGGATGGCGGCAAACGCGAGCAGGAAGCCGAGTGCGACGCCGATTAAGACGACCGCGGCTCCATCCTTGAGAATGAGGCGGACGACATCCCGCCGCTGCGCACCCAGCACCATACGGACCCCGATCTCGGCCATGCGTTGCGCGACCGCGTACGACATCAGCGCAAAGACTCCGATGGCCGCGAGCGCCAGCGCGGCGGTGCCCGACGCACCGAGCAGCGCGGCGCTGAACCGCCGTGGAAATCGAATCGCATTCACCGCATCGTTGACAGGACGCGCTCGCGTGACGAGCGCGCGCGGCTCCGCCTCCACGATCGCGCGTTTCGCGCGAGCGGACAGCTCCGCGGGGTTGCCGCCGCCGCGTACGAGGATGGTTGATCCGAGAAGTGGCGACGTCGCGATCGGCACGTAAAACGTCGGCCGTGGATACTCCTCATTTGGCAACGTGACGGATCCGACAACGCCAAGGACGTCGAGCCAGCGAATCGGATACGGACTGTCTGGCTGGTGCATCGCGATTTGCTGCCCGATCGGATCCTGGCCGGGCCAGATCTCGTTCGCAAGACGCTCGGAAGCCACGGCCGTTCGCGCGTCGGGATTCTCGTCGCGCGTATCGAACACCCGCCCGCGCCGCACGGGAATGCCGAGGGTCTTGAAATAGTCGGCGGACACGTAGCCCGATGTGACCCCGCGATAGCGCCCGGTCGTCTCGTAATCGGAACGGGCGATGATCGTGGTTCCGAGTATCGCGAGCGGCACGCCATGCGGCATCTGGAACGTCAGCGCCGCGCTCGTGACGCCCGGCAACGCGGCGACGCGCTCGAGCATTCGGGCGTGCATCGCGTGCGTCGCGACCGCGACCTCCTTCCTTTCTTGATTCGTCTGCGGGTCCTCCTGCGGTAGCTGCACGTCGAGAGCGACGACCCCCGCGGGATCATATCCGGAGG
This sequence comes from Vicinamibacterales bacterium, assembly GCA_035637115.1. Classification (GTDB taxonomy): domain Bacteria; phylum Acidobacteriota; class Vicinamibacteria; order Vicinamibacterales; family 2-12-FULL-66-21; genus JAICSD01. The sequence continues at coordinate 209 of DASPXV010000146.1, read as the reverse complement.
GCGCGAGTTCCAGCCGGAGCATCGTTCGGACGAACACACCGGTGACGAGCAGCAGCACGAGAGACAGCGCGATCTGTGGAACGAGCACCAGGTGCCGCAGCCGTGAGCGCGATCGTCCGGGTGCGACGCCGCCGCCCGCAAGCGCCGGCAGCAGGTCCGTCTTCATCGCCTGGATCGCCGGCGCGAGACCAACCACGAATGCGGTCAGG
>DASPXV010000145.1:0-40762 GCA_035637115.1 Vicinamibacterales bacterium | reverse complement strand
TCGTCTCGAAGCAGGTCGGCATCGAGCAGATCCAGGGAGAGATCATGCGCGAGCTCGAGCGGCGGTTCTCGCCCGAGTTCCGCAACCGCATCGACGAAGTGGTGATCTTCTCGCCGCTGACCAAGGACGACGTGCGGCAGATCGCGCTCCAGCAGATCGACAAGATCGAGCAGACGTTGAAACGCAGCGGCCGCACGCTGAGCGTCACGCCGGCCGCGCTCGAGCAGATCGTCACCGACGGCTACAGCCTGGCCTACGGCGCGCGCTTCCTGAAGCGCGTCATCGAGTCGAGGATCAAGCTGCCGATCAGCCAGCGGTGGACCGAGGGCAAGTCGTTCGTCGCGGACGTCGTCGAGGGACAGCTCTCGATCCAGGTCGTCGACGCCCGCGGCCAGTACCCCGCGCTCGCGGCCACAGCCTAGCCAGCTTCCGGCTCCCGGTTGCCAGCTTCCGGCTTCCGGCTGCCGGCTTCCGGCTTCCAGCCGACGATCAGGAGTCGCGGAGGACGGTGGCTGGATCGACGCGCGCCGCGCGACTGGCAGGCAGCGCGGCAGCGGCCACGCCGACCGCCATCAACAGCGTGGTGGGGCCCAATAACGTGAATGGATCGCGGGGCGGAACGCCGTAGAGCAGCGCGGCGACGAAACGCACCAACCATAGGCTCGCCACCAAACCGGCCGCGGCGCCGGGCGTCGCTGCTCGCGAGCCTGCACTGGCTGCTGGTGGTGCTGGCGCTCCTCGCCGCGATGCTGTCGCTGCTGCTCGAGCGGCGCGTAACCTCGCGGCTGTACGAGTTCTTCTATCGGGAAACGCCGGAGGAGCGGGAGCGCGAGTACCTCGGCGACCTCCTCGTCCAGCCGCGTTCGACCAAGGAGATCCGCGCGTACCTGTTGTCGGACTATCTCCTCGGACGCCACACGCAGATATCCGAGGAGCTTTTCCGTCAGCGCCAGCAGATGTATCGCTCGGCGACGCGTGTCGCCGTGCTGACCGGTCTCGTGGGCGGCACCACGCTGGCGCTCGCCGACGTCTTCGTCGCGTTTCGTGGTGTTGCGGGAACGATCGATCCCGGCGGTGTCGTGCTCGTCATCGGCGCGTTCACCGCGGTCGCCGGCACGCTCGGAAACGTGTCGAGCACGTTCGTTGCGGTGGATCAGCACACGACTTTCTCGACGACTATTTTTCGTTCCTCGCGATTGAACCGCTCGTGCCCGCGCCCGTGAGCGTTGCCCGCACGGAATGGCACGCCGATTCGATCGAGTTCGACAATGTCGCATTTACGTATCCCGGCGGGAGCGAGCCGGCCGTCGAGGGCCTCAGTCTCATGATTCACGCCGGCGAGCTGGTGGCGCTGGTCGGCGAGAACGGCGCGGGCAAGAGCACGCTGGTCAAGCTGCTGCTGCGCTTTAACGATCCCGACGTGGGGACCGTGCGCATCGGCGGCGTCGATCTGCGCGACATCGATCCGGAGGTGCTCCGCAACCGCATCGGCGTGTTGTTCCAGGACTACGCCAGCTACGAGCTTTCGGTGCGCGAGAACGTCGTCATGGGGCGCCCCGGCAGCCCGCCGGATGACAGCCGCGTGATGGAGGCGCTCCGCGATGCGCGGAGCGACTGGCTGCTGCGCAAGATGCCGAAGGGACTCGATTCGAAGGTCGGACGCTTGTTCGAGGGAGGGCACGACCTCTCGGGTGGCGAGTGGCAGCGCCTTGCGCTCGCGAGGATCATGTACCGCGACACGGAGATCTGGATCCTCGACGAGCCGACGTCGTCACTGGATCCGGAAGCGGAGGCCGCGATCTTCGCGGAGCTGAAAGAGAACCTCCGCGGCCGGATCGGAATCGTGATCTCGCACCGCTTCTCGACGGTTCGGATCGCGGATCGCATCGCCGTGATCGCCGACGGTCATGTCAGAGAGCTCGGCACTCACGGGGACTTGATCCGCGCGGGAGGCCGTTACGCGAAACTGTTCGAGTTGCAGGCCGCCGACTATCGATGACGCGCTACGTGGCGCGCTTCTTTACGCCATCTCGGAGCGATTTCGCCGCCTGCAGGTGCGCATAGGCGGTGGGGTAGAGGTCAGCAGCCCACTGGTTCACGGCCTGCGTGTTCGGATCATCGCTCTTCTCCGGCATCACGGCCGTGGCTTTGATGTTCGTGTCGGGAGCGTTCTTGTTCTCCTGCTTCGCGCGCGTCAGCGTGTCCTTGTCGATACGCGACTCCAGCTTGTTGACGAACTTCTCGTGCTCATCCACCATCGCGTCCGCGTAATCGCGGTCGAAGTCCATGCCCTGCTTGCCCGCGAGCTTCTCGCGGAGATTGCGATGCTTGTCGTCGAGCTGTGCCGGAGCGTCGATGGCGTGCTGGGATGCGAAGGCCTGCAGCTTGTCACCCGCGCCGCTGTGGTCGGTGACCATCATCTGGGCAAACTGTTTCACGTCGGATCCGGTGGCGCGCTCCGAGGCCAGCCTGCCGAGCTCCAGGTCCGCGGTGTTCATCACCGCGATGTCGCGAATGAAATCGACGTCCGAATTGCTTACGCCGTTTGCATTTCGTCCCGCCGTGCCGACCGCGGAGCCCGGCGTGTTGCTGGACGCAGTGTTACGGGCTTTGTTGCAGCCGGCCGTCACCGCCAGCGACACCATCAGCGCTGTGGCGAGTATTCCCGCTCTTTTCATTGTGATACCTCCAGCGTCGGCTGACTGCAAACGGGATGACCTCTGCGTATAATGCGCGCGTGATGAAGTTCTTCGCGTCCGTCGCCGCGGTCGCCCTCGGCAGTTCACTCTTCGTCCCGCAGGTTCCTCTGAAGGTGCGGGTCGGGTACTGCACGGGACTCAAGAATCTGGAAGCGGCGAAGACAGCCGGTTTCGATTATGTCGAGCTGCCGTCGACGGAAATCGCCGGGCTCTCCGACGCGGATTTTGACGCGGCGGCGGCGCGCATCAAGGCGCTCGGCCTGCCGACACCCGCCGCCAACCTCTTCCTGCCCGGGACGCTCAAAGTGACAGGCCCGCAGACCGACCCCGAGCAGCAGATGGCGCATGTGCGCAAGGTGCTCAGCCGGCTGTCGAAGCTGGGGAACGAAATAATTGTCTTTGGCAGCGGCGGCGCGCGCCGTGTGCCGGAGGGGTTCTCAAAGCAAGAGGCGTTCAAGCAACTCGTCGATTTCGGGCGCAGGGCGGCGGATGAAGCGCGTCCCTACGTCATCACCATCCTGGTCGAGCCGCTGCGCAAGCAGGAAACGAACATCATCAATTCAGCGGCGGAAGGCCTGGAGCTGGTGAACGCGATCAGCCATCCGAACTTCCAGTTGATGATCGACTTCTACCACCTCGCGAGCGAGCAGGAGGATCCCGCCATCGTCCTCAAGGCGAGGGACCACATCCGGCACCTTCACACGGCGAATCCGCAGGGACGCGTGTTTCCGCTGAAATGGGAAGAATTCGACTACGCTCCGTTCTTCGCGAACCTGAAGGCGATCGGCTACGACAAACGCATCAGCGTCGAGGCTTCGACGACCGACCTCGCCACGCAGGGCCCGCAATCAATCGCTCTGCTGCGCCGCGCCTTCCAGTGACCCGGGTGACCCGGGGGTCAGGTCTGTAAATCGCCCTTCACCGGGGTCAGGTCTGTAAAACGTCACTCCGCGGTGCCAGGTCACTACCGATTTTTAGACCTGACCCCGCTTGAAGGGCGATTTACAGACCTGACCCCCGGAGGGCCCGCTCAATCTCGGCAAGATCCTTTTTTGCTTCGGCGAGCGCGTCGCGCATCGTTCCGGTCGGCGCGGTCAGCGTCCCCGTGCGCGCGCCGGAGCCAACGAACGCGTTGATCAGCGCCGACAGACGCTGACGCACCGGCTGCACCGGTGCTGGACCACGAGCCGTCCCGCCACCGCGTCCGCCAGCGCCGGTCAGCCGCTGCTCCAGCGCCTGGAATCGCGACGCCTCGTCCCCAATCGCGGCCGCGCGCCGCGCGCGAAGATCGTTCGCGAGCTTCTCCACTTGCTCCTGCAGCGCCATCACCTCGACCACGAACGCCTCGCGGGCCTTGTGCTGCAGCGACGTGACGCCTGACGCCGGATCTGCGCGGACCTCGAAGGTGCGCGATTCGGTTGCGACGCCGTCGACTTCGAGCGTCACCTTGAACGTTCCCGGCGCGATGTGCGGCCCGCGCGGGCCGATCTCGTGCGTCGGCACCGGCAGCTGGATTACTCCCGGCCTCTGAACGCCCGGGCCGCCGCCACTTCCGCCCTCTTCGCTGCCGCCTCCGCCGCCACGCGCCGCACCGGCCGGCAGCGCATAGCGCAGGTCCCAGTTGACGCGGTGAATCACGCCCGCGTCACCCGGGCCGGTGATGTCTCGAACGACCTTGCCCGTGGCGCCGCTCACAATCAGCCGCACCTTGCTCGCGGGTTCGGACAGGTGGTACGTGAACGCCGCTCCCTCTGCGGGATTCTCCGCCATGAAGAAGTAATGATCCATGTTCGAGACGTCTTCCCAGTAGAGCATCAGCGTCGCGCGCGGGACGGCGAAAAGGTACGCGCGCTTCTGCGCAATCGCCGGCGTCCATTCGGCGATCGGCGATGCATCGTCGAGGATCCAGATGCCGCGCCCGTGCGTGGCAAGAACCAGATCCTTCGTGCGCGGATGGATGACGATGTCGTCGTATCGCGTCGTCGGCAGGTTCGCGCGCAGCCTCGTCCAGTGGCCGCCGCTGTCGTGGGTCACGAAAAGCGCGCGTTCTGTACCGGCGAACAGCACGTTCGGATGTCCGGGGAACTCCGCGAGCCCGCGGATGGATGCGTCATCCTTTGGAAGTCCCTCGACGACGGGTGTCCAGGTCTTGCCGAAATCGGACGTCCGGAAGATGTATGGCGCGAAGTCGCCGTCGCGATGCGCATCGAATGATACGAACGCCGTCCCGCGTGACGCGCTCGACGCAACAATGTCGCCGACGAACGTGCCGTTCCTGACCGCGGCGATCGCGCCGCTCAGTTCGGTCCACGTGGCGCCGCCGTCTGTCGTGAGCTGGACGTTGCCGTCGTCGGTTCCGATCCACAGGATCTTTGGATCGAGCGGAGACTCGGCGAAGTTCGAGATCTCGCTGATGTCGTCCCCATCGTTGCGCGAGATGCGGATATCACGGTTCATGACACCCATCATCTCGAGCGTGTCGCGGTTGATCGCGCGCGTCAGATCCTTGCTGCGCGTCCACGTGAAACCGTAATCGCGGGACGTGAAGAGCCGGTTACCACCGAGATAGACAGTCCCCGGCGTGTGACGCGACGCTATGACCGGCGCGTCCCAGTCGTAGCGATAGGGCGGCTCGCCGGCGGGCGGGCGCGGGTTGATGGCGACCGTATCGCCGGTCTGCGGATCGACGAGCGAGAGGCTGCCGCCGCTCGAAGACGAATACACTTTCCGCCAGTCTGCCTTGTCCACCGCTTTGCCGGTGCCGTCGCTGAATCCGATCTCGAGCCAGTCCTGGTTGAGGATACCGAGCCAGTGACGCGTCGCGCTCGGCCCCATCCACGAGTGGTTGTCCTGCAGTCCCGCGTAGATCCAATACGGATCGCGGTTGTCGACCGCGATGCGGTAGATCTGCGCGACCGGGATGTTGTTGACGCGCATGTACGTCTTGCCCATGTCGAAGCTCTCGTGCAGCCCGCCATCGCCGACGACGTAAATGTGGCTCGAGTTCGCGGGATCGACGCGGATGACGTGGTGATCGGTTTTCAGGCCGACGTCGTAGGTCGGCGAGGTCGGCTCTTCCTCGAACGTGGCGCCGCCGTCTTCGCTCTTGACGATGTAGGTGCCGGGCAGCCAGACGCGCTTGTCGTTATTGGGATCGATCGTCGGCTTGCTGTAATACATCGGCCGCGGGTTCGTGGCGCTCATGCGCTTCCACGTCGCGCCCGCATCTTCAGTCCGATACGTGCCGCCCGTGCCGGGCTGTTCGATCGTCGCAATCAAAACATCCGGCTTCGACTTCGCGATCGCAAGTCCGATGCGCCCTTTGTCACCCGGTGGAATTCCGTTCTCGAGTTTCTTCCACGTCGCGCCCGCGTCGGTCGTCTTGTAGATCGCGCTGCCGGGACCGCCGCCGTTGAAGCCGAACGCCTTGCGAAGCCGCTGATACGTCGCGGCATACAGCACCATCGCGTCGCGCGGATCCATCACCAGGTCTGTCGCGCCCGTGTAGGTATCGACGTAGAGCGCCTTCGTCCACGTGCGTCCCGCGTCCGTCGTCTTGAACACGCCACGCTCGGGATTGCCGGTCCACAGGTTCCCGACGGCGGCGACGTACGCGACGTCGGGGTTCGATGGATCGAGGACGACACGCCCGATTGACCGCGTTTCATGCAACCCGAGATACGTCCACGTTTCGCCGGCGTCCGTCGAGCGATAGACGCCGCCGCCCCACGACGAGCTCTGGCGGTTGTTCTGCTCTCCCGATCCCGCCCAGATGATCTTCGGGTTCTTCTCGAAGATGGCCAGGGCGCCGAACGTGTTGTCGTTCTGGCCCGCGAAGATGTCTTTCCAGGTGACGCCCTTGTTGGTCGACTTCCAGATCCCGCCGGTCGCCGCGGCGACGTAGAGCACTGCGGGATTTGATGGATCGATCTGAATGTCGTGGAGGCGTCCGCCTGTTGCGGCCGGCCCGATGTCGCGGAAGTGCAGCGCGTCGAACGGTGAACGCCCGGCCTGCGTGGCGGTTCGCGCGGGCGCCAGCGCGACCATGAGCAGGAGAACGAAAGCATGAAAGCAGGGAACGCATCGCATGTACTGACCTCGTGTGGGGCTAAGATACCGCATGCGAGCAGCAGTCGCCTTCGCCGTCACGTCCTGGTTCACACCCGTTTTCGCGGTCGGCGTACACGCATTCGGGGCGTCCTTCGCCTTGTCGCTGCTGATCGGACTCGCGCTGGCGGCGAGCGTGGCCGCGTTGACGGCGTCGCCGCTCGCCGACCTCCTGCGCGCGTTGCGCGCGGCGCCTGCGCTCCTCGCGCTCACCGCGATCCTGGCGGTCGCGGCCGTCGCGCAGATTGCAAAAATCAGCGTGTACATGGCGGACCCGTCTCGAACCGACTGTTCTTTTTCGACGGAGCCGTGGCGGGTGCAGCATTCGTGCATGACGGCGTACGCCGAGGCGATACGTTTCGCCAGGGCCGGCGACACGAATATCTACGACGTGTCGCTGTACGAGCCGCGCTTCGTCGGTCCGCTGAAGGTCGATTCATATCACTACCCGCCCGTGTTCCTGCTGCTGCCGGCCGCGGTTCACGCGCTGCGCGCGGATCTGTTCGGGATGCGCGCGATCTGGTTCGTCCTTCAGTGTGTCGCGCTCGCGGCCGCGATTTTCGGTCTCGCGCGCTGGGTCGGCGGACGCCCTGGAGCGTGCGCGGCCGCGGGCGGCGTGTTCGCCCTGGCGACGCCGCAGATCGTCTATTCGCTGCAGCAGGGCAACGTGCAATCAACCGCGATCCCGCTGGCGGCCATTGCCTTTGTGCTGATCCTCCGCGGACGTTTCGCGGCGGGCGCCCCGCTTCTCGCGTACACGGCGGCCGCCAAGATTTTTCCTGCGGCGCTGGTCCTGTATCTTCTGGGCGCGCGGCGCTGGCGCGCACTGGCGTGGGTCGCGGGCTCCGGCGTGCTCCTCGTGGCGCTGACGGTGGCGGTCGTCGGCACAAGGCCCTTGCGGGATTTCGTGCAGTACGAGATCCCGCGAATCTCCAACGGCGACGCGTTCCCGCAGGCAGAGCGTGCCGACACTACGAAAGTGAACCTGTCCGTGTATGGGCTCACGACGCGCACGCGCCAGCTTGGCGCCACATTTCTGGATCGGCGGCGCGGACTCGCCATCGCATCCGGCTACGGAATGTTGATCATCGCGCTCGCGGTGCTCGCCGGATGGAAACAGCGCCTCGATCTCGCCGACCCGCTTCAGCGTTTGCGACTGGTGCAGCTTTCGATCGGATTGCTCGCGCTCGCATCGTTCCGTAGCCCCTTCGTCGGCTTCTACGGCTTTGTCGCCCCGGTATGGCTGATGTCGCTGCTTGCGGCGGAATCGCAGCAGTCCAGTGCGATTATCGTTTCCTGGATAGGCATCGCAGTGTTTGGGATCGGTCACCTGCTGGTGCCTGCGCCAGGAACCCCATCTACACCGCTGGCACTCGCGGGGTCCGGATTGCTCTTCGCGATCGCGCTCGCCGTAAGTGTCGCCGCGGTTCTCCGCGCCATGCGAACGTCGCCGCGGACGGTCGTCCCGGCCGCACCGGTGATGGTGTCGCCCGCGTAGAATAGCCCTCGTGCCGTTGTACGACTTTCGATGCCGCGCGTGCGGTGAGGAGTTCGAGGCGCTGGTGCGCGCCGGGACGACGCCGTCGTGCCCTGGCTGTTCGGCGACGGATCTCGAACGGCTGCTGTCCGGCTTCTCGTTCTCGGTCCGTTCCGGCGGCTTGAGTCCGGCGGCGCGGCGCGCTGTGCAGAAACAGCAGAACGCGCAGCGCCGCGATCAAGCGGCTTTCCAGGAAGAGATCGAGAAGAAGCACCTGGACGACGACTAGTGGAGTCTTCGCTCGAGTCCCGCATGGCCGGGATCGCGGCCACTCTGCCCGGCGGCGTGCTCGGCGCCGCGGTGTTCGATTACCTGTCGGGATTCTTCTGGAGCCGCGAAGGGGATCGCTGGTTCCACGCCGCCAGCACGATCAAGATAGCGGTCCTCGCTGCGGTATTCGACGCCATCGACGCCGATCGTTTAGCTCTCGACAGCCGTGTGCACGTGCGGAATCGTTTCCTCAGTGTCGCGGACGGCCAGCCGTTCCGTGTGCCAGCAACCCGTGACGCCGACGCGGAAGTGCACGATTTTCTCGGCAAGACCATGCGGGTCGACGAGCTGGCGCGCCACATGATCGTCACGAGCAGCAATCTCGCGACGAACGTGCTGCTCGACGTGCTCGGGATCGACGCCGCGCGCCGCGCGCTCGCGTCACGCGGCCTCGACGCGAGCACCGGCATCGACCTTCAGCGCGCCGTCGAGGACGATCGCGCTTTCGAGGCGGGCTGCAACAATCGCGTGACGCCGGCGGGACTTATTGCCTTGCTCCGCGTTATCCGCGATTCGAGCTCGTTTACTGAACGATCGTCACAGGCGATGACGAACATCCTGTTCGAGCAGCGGTTCTCGGGCGCGATCGTCCCGGGCCTTCCGGATCCGGTCCGCGCGGTCGCGCGCGTTGCGCACAAGACCGGTGACATCTCGACGGCGTCGCACGACGCGGGGCTCGTATACCTGCCCGGCCGGCCGCCGTATGCGATCGCGTTGCTCGCAGAAGGGGGAGCGGATGCTGCCGATCGGACGGCCGCGCTGACCGCCGCGTCGCGCGCGATTTACGATGCGGTGGCCGCCGCCGGGGGCAGCCGGTGACTGCTCCACCGCCGCCGCTTCCTGTCGTCGATGGTCTCGAGCTGCCGGAGCCGCAGCGCGCGCTGCTCAATCCTGGCGGCCTGCTCGCCGGACGCGACGGGGAGACGCACCGGCTTCCGCGCTACTTCTACCGGATCGACTCGTGGGAGCAGGCGCTCGCGACGCCGGTGAGCCCCAACTTCGGGCTCTGGGAATTCGTCGACGTCGACGTCCGCGAGCCCGCGGCGCTTCGCATGTTCCCGCGCTACGTGCCGACGGCGGTCAGCCTGCTCGCCGCCGCTCTCGAAACATTCCGCGGCGAGGTCGGCATGCCCGTGCGCATTGCGGCGAATGGGGGATATCGATCCCCCTCGCATGCACTATCCACGGGAGGATCGCCGCACTGCTGGGCGACGGCGGCGGACATCTATCGCCTCGGATCCGAGTACCTCGACACGCCGGCGCGCATCGAGCGGTACGGCACGATCGCGCGGCGCGTGCTCCCGTTCGCCCGCGTCCGTCCGACCGGGGACGCGATCGGCCTCGCCGACGATCACCTCCACGTGGACATCGGGTATGTCACGGCGGTCCCGCGCGGCGCGTCGGAGCGCGACGATGAAAGTCCAGGGTAAGTACGACCTCGCGGTTCCCGAGACCCTCGCGCTCGCGGCAGCGGGCCTCGAAGCGGAGTTCACGTTGATCGTCGACGGCGAGTCCGCTCGTCCCGAGGACGTGTTCGGCGACCCGCGCGGATTCATCCGCGCACCCCTGATGCACCGCGTCGGCACGTCGTATCACCTGCCGAACGGCACCGCGGTGTATTTCGACACCGGCGTCATCGAGATCGCGACGCCGGCGATGGAGCTGTCGCGCGGCTGCATGGCGCGCGCCGGACGCTCGCTGTGGGAATCGATCGCGCTCGTGCGCGGAGAGCTGGATGAGTGGGAGCGACGTACCGGCCGCGAGGCGCGGCTGGCGGGATTCAGCGCGCACTACAACACGTCGCTCGCGCGCCGCGAGCGGCACACGCTGCCGCACTCACGACTGAATCGGCTCGCCCGCGCGCTGACGTTCGTTCTTGCGGCACCTGTGATGCTGCTGGCGACGAACCGCCGATCGACCGGCGTCGGCGTGCGACCGCGGCGCCACCGACTCGAGATCACCGCGGACTTCACGCCGGATCCGGCGCTGATGATCGCCACGGGGTCGTTGACTCTCGGCATCGTCAGGGATGTGATGACATGGCGCTCGTGGGATCGCGACGCGCTCGAACGCGAAGTGCCGGTCATCAATGGCTTCACGCCGATGCGGCACACCTCGCGGCGCGGATGGCTCGCGCGCTGGGATTGCTATCCGAATAACCCGTTTACGTCCGATATCGACGCCTCGATCTGGGACACAAGCGCGGGGATGATGAGCCTGCGTGAGATCGCGAACCGCATCTTCGAGCGATTCGGGCGTGCGATTGCGCGCGTGTCGGATCCGTTCTCGTTCCGGCTGATCGCGTCGATTCTCGGCCGCGGCGGCCCCTCGCTCCTGATGCTTCCCGACCGTCCCGCGGCGTACGAGGACGTTGGACACGGATCGGTGTGGACCGCAGCCTCGGAGATTGATGCCGTAAAACGCTCCCGATACGAGCGGGCGCTCATGAATGCCGTCGCCGGCCGTCCGCTGATGCTCTTCGGCCGTCTCTGCACGCCGATCCGCGTCCGCGGCTGGTCTGTCGTCGTTTTCCGCCGCGACGCGGATGGCGCGCAACTCGCGATTCCCATCGATCTGCTCGTCTCCCGGCTCGACGAGTGGGAACGCGGATAGTTGCAGCGCCGAGACGCGGCAATCCCGGAAACGCGACTGCCCGGGTCACTGACTCTCGCGATTGCCCGAAAGAACGCGTTCACGCGTGGCATATCCTTTGACTTACCCGCGTCCATGGAAAAGCTCGTCCAGGATCTTCGCTTCGCCATCCGCAGCGGGGCCCCTGGTCCGCGGGGGTCAGGTCTGTAGATCGCCGCTCACCCGGGGTCAGGTCTGTAAATCGCCCTTGGACCGGTGCGAGGTGCCAGGTCGCCCGCGGGTCAGGTCTGTAGATCGCCGCTTACGGGGGGTCAGGTCTAGAAATCGGTCGAGACCTGGCACCCCTAAGTGCCCTTTTTTAGACCTGACCCCAAGGGGCGGCGGCGGCAAGCAATTCACGTCACGCCGTGGCGCGGGGCAGCGGCGCGGCCTTGAGCGTCACGGTCGTGCCGCCCGACCACTTCGAGTGGCAGCCGCCGCACATCAGCGCGGTCAGCGGCTCGCCGTCGCCAGCCTTCACCGTCAGCACCCGCGAGCCGGAATCCTCGATCGGCGCGAAAGAGGCGCCGCAGACTCCGCAGGTCTGCTCCTGTTCGGATTTGGTGCGCCTGAGCGAAATTGTCACGTTGGGCATCCCTGCATCGTAGCAGGGACGCGCGCGAGACGATCGAGCAGTCCATCGGCAATTCGGACTTTTGTTTCACAAGTCTCGACGCAATACTGGAGCCGGGATGAACAGCCGGATCGACACCGACGTGCGCGCCGCGCTCGCGCAGGGACCGCGCACCGTCGAAGGCCTCGTGGCCGCTGCGCCGAAACCGGCGCTGACGTGGCGGGAAGCGGAGGGAAGCTGGAACATCGTCGAAGTTCTCTGCCACCTCGCGGATGGAGAAATCACCGACTGGATGCCGCGCGTGGAGCGCATTCTGTCCGGCGGGGGTCGCTTCGTGCCGTTCGATCGCGAAGCAGGATTCACGCGCTATCGCGGCTGGACCGCGGAGGCGCTCGTCGGTGAATTCAACCAGTTGCGACGGGCGAATCTGGAGAAGCTGGCGACGTTGCAGCTGTCCGCGCCGCACATGCGGCTGCAGGGGGAACATCCCGAGTTCGGTCCCGTCACGCTCGGACAGCTGCTCGCCTGCTGGGCCACCCATGACATGGCGCATGTCGCCCAGATTTCCCGGATCCAGACGCGCTTCTTCGGCCAGCACGTCGGTCCGTGGAAAAAGTATTTCAGCCTGCTGCGCCAGGCAACCGACTGAGACCTTTCCCGCCGAGCGTTCAACGAGCGGAGGGGAGACGCAGGGAAGCTCGCAGACCGCCGAGGGGAGACGCGTCGAGGACGATCGCACCGCCGTGCAGCTCGGCGAGCTCGCGCACGATCGCCAAGCCAATGCCCGAACCTGGCGCCGCTTCGTCCGCGCGCACGCCGCGCTGAAGGACTGTTTCGCGCATCGCGGCAGCGAGCCCCGGCCCATCGTCTTCCACCGTGATTTCCACGAAGGGACTGGCGGTCGCGTTAAGGGAAATCACGTGCGATCTGACGACGACCCTGGTCCCCGCCCACTTGCACGCGTTGTCGATCACGTTGCCGAGCATCTCGTCGAGATCCTGCCGCTGACAGCGCGCGGCGTGATCAGCCGGTACCTGCACATCGATCGCAATGCCGCGGTCTGCGTGCAGCCTGAGGAGCGTTCGCGACAACGCCTCGGCGGACTCGCGGACGTCGCAATGCACGCCCGGCATCGCGCCCGATGCTGCGGCGCGCGCGTGCGCCAGGTGGTATTCGATCTGCCGCCGCATGCGTTCCACCTGTTCGGCGATCGCGCCCGCGAGCTCTTGCTGACCGGCTGCTGCGGCGCGATCCGCTTCCTGTCCGAGAATCGCGAGCGGCGTTTTCAGGCCGTGCGCAAGGTCTCCGGCTTTCGCAACCGCGCGCCCGACTGCCTGCTCCTGGTGTTCCAGCAGCGCATTCAAGTCGCGGACGAGCGGCTGGACTTCGGTGGGATATTCCCCCTCGACCTGGCGCGCGGCGCCATTCTGGACGGCGGCGAGCCGCCGGCGCATTTCGTCGAGCGGACGCAATCCCTTGCGCACGATCCAGAAGCCCGCGACCATCGACACGATCGCCACCATTGCGAGCGTGTGCGGATATGAATGAATCACGATGATGCCGCGTATGTGGGCGCCGTACAGCGTGATCCACACCGCCCACACGGCGAGCAGGCCGATGGTCCACAGCGATGCGCCCACGATCACGTTGCGGCGGACGGAGCTCATCGCTCCGTACCGCATTGCATCCGATAGCCGAGTCCGCGGGCAGTTTCGATCGACGCCGCTCCCAGCTTTCGACGGAGTCTCGCGATGAACACCTCGACGGTGTTGGAATCGCGATCAAGGTTCTCCGCGTAGATGTGCTCGATCAGTTCGGACTGCGATACCACGCGGTCGCGGTGGTGCATCAGATACGACAGCACGCGGAACTCGTGGCTCGTAAGCTTGACGGGATTGCCGCCGACGGACACCTTGGCGGCACGCGGGTCGAGCGTGATGGCGCCGCAGCGCAGTTCGACGGCGACCTGGCCGCTCGATCGCCGAATCAGCGCCCGCAATCGCGCGAGCACTTCCTCCATCCGGAACGGCTTGGCGACGTAATCGTCGGCGCCGCCGTCGATGCCCTGCACTTTCTCGTGCCAGCTGCCCCGCGCCGTCAGCACCAGCACCGGCATTGTCAGGCCCGCGTCCCGCCAGCGGCGGAGCAGCGTCAGGCCGTCGATGCGCGGCAGCCCGAGGTCGAGCACCACGGCGTCGTACCGTTCGGTCTGGCCGAGATACTCGCCGCGCTCGCCGTCCGCGGCGCAGTCGACGGCGTAGCCGGCCTGCCCGAGCGCGGCCGCCAGCTGCTTCGCGATCCGAGCTTCGTCTTCAACCACCAGTACTCGCACTGCATCTCCTTATAACCCACACGAAGCTGAATGACAGCTGAACGACGCGTTCACGGTGCGTTCAGGCGGCACTTGCTACCGTGCGGTTCATGAAGTCGACAACCGTGATGTGGATTGTGTTGCTGGCGGTGCTGTTCGTCGCGGCCGCGTTTGCGACGCGCGGCCAAGGCCACCGGATCCTGGCCAGGTGGATGCCCGCAATGCATGGCGGCCAATAAGGAGAATCAATGAAGAGCCCAATGAAGACCCCAATGAAGACAATGACGAGAGCGATCGCAACCCTCGCCGTACTCGCGGTCTGCGCGACCGCGCAGGCGGCCGGCAACCTGACCGGCGCCTGGACGATGAACGTGACCGGAGGCCCGCACGGTGACGCGACGATGGGGCTCACGCTGCAGCAGGAAGGGACGAAGGTCACCGGCTCGTTCGCGAGCGGTCACGCCCCCGAGATGGCCGTGAGCGGTGAGTTCGTGGATGGCGCGTTGAAGCTCGCCACGGCCGCCGACAACGACGGCGACAAGATCATCTTCACCGCCAAGTTGAAAGAAGACGGCACCCTCGCCGGATACATCTCGAGCGGGATGGGGGACATGAAGTGGACGGCGTCGCCCGCGCCGGAGAAAAAGGACAAGAAGTGACACAGATCATCCGCGACCTGCGCCACGCCGCCCGGACGATCAGGCGCATGCCTGGGCTCGCGGCCGTGGTGATCGCCTCGCTGGCGGTCGGGATCGCCGCCAATACGGTGGTGTTTTCGTGGGTCGAGGCCGTGGTGTTCAACCCGGTACCGGGTGTGCGTCTCGCGTCCGGCTATCACCTCATCGAGCCGCGCACCGAAACCGCCGGCTATCCGGGTGCGTCGTGGCAGGAGTACCGCGATCTCCGCGAGCAGCTGCGATCGTTCGACGATCTCATGGCCTTCAAGATGATCCCGCTGTACATCGGCGAGTCGGGCCGAGTGGAACGCGCGAGCGCGCTCCTCGTGTCCGACAACTACTTTTCGTCGCTGCGCCTGCGTCCCGCGCTCGGACGCTTTCCGCGACGCGAGGAGATGACGACGCCCGGCGGCCCGGCGGTGGCGGTCATCTCGTACGACTACTGGCAGAAGACGTACGGCGGTTCGCCGGCGGCGATCGGCCAGACGATCCGCGTCAACGCGACCGATCTCACGATCGTCGGCGTCGCGCCCGAGGGGTTCAAGGGCACGGTGATGCGGCTGGTGTTCGACTTCTGGCTGCCCGCGACGCTCGCGCCAACCGTCATCAAGGGGGCTCGCGATCTCGACGATCGCTCGGTACGCGGCTACACCGTGGCCGGCAACCTCGCGGGCGTGACGCGTCCGCAGGCGCAGGCCGCCGTCGACGTCGTCATGCAGCAGCTCGCGCAGGCATATCCGCAGACCAATCGCACGCTGAAGGCGGAGGTGCTGCCGTACTGGCAGTCCCCGCGCGGACCGCAACGAATGATGGCGACGTCTCTCGGCGTGCTGCAGGCGATCATGCTGCTCCTCCTGCTCGCGGTGTGCGGCAACACCGCGAACCTGGTGCTCGCCAGAGCGAGCGCGAGGCAGCGCGAAATGAGCGTGCGGCTGGCGCTCGGCGCTGGCCCGTGGCGCGTTGCCAGCCTGCTGCTCGCGGAGAACATCCTGCTGGCGCTCGCCGGCGGTGTCGTCGGCATCGCGCTGGCGGTCTGGGGAACCAACCTGATGAACGCGATGCCGCCGCTGCGCGTTCGCGGCATTCCAATCTCCTTCGCGACGCAGGTCAGCGCCCGAGGACTGCTCTTCGCGCTCGCGCTCGGCGCCGGATGCGGGATCGTGTTCGGGCTCGCTCCGGCGCTCCAGTTATCGCGCGCCGACGCGCAGCAAACACTTCGCGCGGGCGCGTCGGCAACGCGGCGGAGCCGGCTGCGCAATACGCTGATGGGCATCGAAGTGGCGCTGGCGGTCGTCGTGCTGCTCGCCGCCGGCCTCTTCCTCCGCAGCTTCATGGCCACGAGGAACGAGGATACCGGCTTCAAGCGTGAAGGCGTGCTGCTCGCGAGTTACGACATGTCGGGGCGCAACCTGAAAGAGGATACGTTCGCCCGGTTCGCATCGACGGCACTCGAGCGCCTCGCTGCGCTCCCGGGTATCGAAGCGGCCGCCATCGCGTCGGCGGTGCCGCTCGACATTCACGGCATGCCGTCGCGAGTGTTCACGCTCGAAGGACGGGCGCGAAACGACGACAGCCTGGATGACGCGCTCATGAACACGGTCACGCCGGGCTACTTCGCGGTCATGAAGCTGCCGATCCTGGCGGGACACGATTTCGCCGATCTGCGCGACACGTCCGTAGCGCCGCAAGTGATCGTCAATGAGGCATTCGTGCGCCGCTACCTTGGTGGCGCGGATCCGCTCGGACGCTACGTCGAGGCGCGCGGCCGAAAGTACACCATCGCCGGAGTCGTCAAGACGTCGCTCTACAACGCCTTCGGCGAGCCGCCGACGCCGATCCTGTATTTTTCGTATCGCGAGCGTCCGACCGCGGCAGGGGAGATTCATCTTCGCGTCCACGCCGGATCGGAGCGTGCGGTGGCGGCGGATCTCCGGCGCGTCATCCGCGAGATCGATCCGGAGCTGCCGGTGTTCGACGTCCGCACCCTCGGCGATCACATCGAGGCCAACCTGATCTTCCGGAGGATCCCGGCGCGGATGTTCTCGGTACTCGCGCCGCTGCTGCTGCTCCTCGCGGCAATTGGGATATATGCCGTCGTCGCTTACGCGGTGTCGCAGCGGACGACGGAGATTGGGCTGCGGCTCGCGCTCGGTGCGACCGCGCGGCGCGTCATCGCACAGTTCGTCGGGGAGCACATGCTCGTCGTCGGCGTCGGCGCGCTCGTGGGCTGGGCGGTGGCGTTCGGCGTCATCTCGGTCATGATGTCGAACCCGATCGACATCGCCGTGTTCGCCGGCGTGCCCACACTTCTGCTCGCCGTTTCGGCGGCGGCGGCATGGTGGCCGGCGCGCCGCGTGACGAGAGTCGACCCGATGATCGCGCTCAGGGCCGAATAGCGGCGGCTACTTGTTCCAGCGTTCCGCGTCGGCGAACGTCAGCTTCACGACCGGATCCCCCGCCTTCACCGGCGCGGGCGCTCCCTTCGGGGCTTTCGTGTAGAACGCGCAGGGGAGCCCGTGCTCCGGCGCAGCGCTGAGGCCGTCGTATCCACCCTTCTCGTCGTACACGGCAAAAACGTAGACCGGTGTCGCGGGGGCGTTCTTGAAGGTGACCGTGTCGCCGTTCTTGTCGGTGGACTGGGTGGCGATGGGACGACTGTTGCTCGTGATGTTCGGGTCGTTGAAAATCCAGGCGACGAGCTTGTGGTTTGCGTCGACGGTGCCCTTCCCCTTGTAGCTGAGTGTGACTGCCAGGTCCGTCGCTGCGGGTTTCGCTGCGGCAGCTTTCGCTGGCGGCTGCGGCGCGCCCTTGCTTGCCGGTTTCGCTGTGCCTGCCGCGGACTGCAGCAGCAGCGCGGCTGCCGCAACCAGGTGAATCATCGTCATGGATCGACCTCCTGGGCAGCTATTACGCGCCCGCGCACCCCGCGTTCACATGCGACCGCATGAAAGGTGGGACGAACGGAGTGGTGGACATCAGAACAACTTCCTGATCGTCTCGCGAAGGGCCGCGCGCGCGAAGTCCGCTCCCTCCGACGGGCGCTCGTCGGAGGACAATTCGATCCACAACGACGAGAGCAGGTGCCGCACGTTCTGTTGCGCTCGTAGCGTGGCGACCGCCGGAGGGTTCGGGAACGTCGCGGCCGACTGCGCCGCGCTCAGCCACGTCTTGAAGCCGTCGCGATCGAAGTCCGTCCTGCGCAGGATCGAAATTGCGGCGCGCGCCATCCGCTCGTCTTCACCCTGCGAGTACGCCGCGGCCGCGTCGCGGTTTTTCGCGAGGAGGGCGGACAGAATTCGCGCCTGGTCGGCAATCGCGAGCCTGGGATTCCGTGCGAGGAACTTGAGCAAGTCGGATGTGTGGGCCGCGGTGTGGATCCAGCCCTTCTGCGTGTCGAAGCCGCGCGTGTCCCGTTCGTCGCGGAAGTAGGTGAGGGCGCTGTCGAGCAGGTGCCCGTACTCCTCTGCGGTGAAGAACGGGGTGACGTTGTCGCGCGCCGCGATGGTCGACAGTGTCAGCGCAGAGAACGAGCGCAGCAGCACATCGTCCGTTCCCGGTGCCTCGATGCCCTGCCTGAGGTGTCCTTCGAGCGTCCGCGCGAGCGGACGTAAATCGTCAGGCCCGAGAAATTTTTTGTCATAGATCCACGACGATAGGATCGTGAACGACAGGTCGTCACGCAGTTCGGGATCGGCGGATCCCAGATTGGTCGCAAGTTCGGCGGCGAGACCTCGCGCCGTTTCTCCGGCGGGCACCTCGAATTTCGCCGCGGAAATCCCTTTCCAATACGCCTTGTCGTGCGGCTGCTGCTGTGTCGGAACCAGCAGGAGGAGGAGGATCGCCGCAAGACTGCTCACCGTCTGGGGAGCCTAGGTTAAGTGATGGTCGTGTCCAGCCGATAGGGACGGATAGATGGCATACGGTTCGCTTATATTCCCGGCAACCCCCCTGGCGGCAGAGAAACTGCCTGCCACGGCTACAGCGGAGCTTCGATGAGCGTTCGAAATCGTACAGTTCGTGGTCGTGTCTCTTCCGAGCACATCGTCCAGTTTTTCGACACCGATGAGTCGCGTGCACAGAATGTCGCAGCATTTCTCGCGCAGGGATACGCCGCGGCGGAGCCGCTGGTAATCGCCGCCCGGCCGACCAACTGGCCGGCCATGATGGAAAATCTCGAGCTGTTTGGCGTGCCGGTGCAGAACGCGATCGCCGAGGGCATGCTCATCGTCAAGGACGCGCACGACCTGGTGCGACGGCTGACGCGAGCGGGCGCCCCGAACGCGGCGGCTTTCGAAGAATTCATCGCGGGTCCAGTCACCGAGATCTCGAAACGCGGCCCGCGCGTCCGCGCGTATGGCGAGATGGTGGACATCCTCGCCCAACGCAGCGACCTGCCGGACGCCATCGCGCTCGAGGCGCTCTGGAATGAGCTCGGGGATCGCGTGCCGATTTTCCTGCTGTGCGGCTACGCGGCGGCGCACTTCGTGTCCAATGGCACGCACCGCGCGCTGCGCGAAATCTGCAAGGCGCACTCGGACGTGCATCGGCACGCGCAGGATCCCCTGGCGGCGTGGCTGCTGACGGCGGCGCATAACAGCGGATCCGCCGGCACGATCCTGCGCCACTGACCGCGTCTTTCCTCAACCGAATCCGGATTGCCGCGTCGAACTCACCATGGCCTCCTTTCTCCAGGCATGGCGGGCGCTCGTCCGCCGTCGCACCTTTGCGCTCCTTGCCACGCTGACGCTCGCCGTCGGCATCAGCGTCTCTACAGCCAGCTTTTCCATCGTCAACGGCGTGCTGATGCGGCCGCTGCCGTTTCCCGACAGCGATCGTCTCGTCTCGCTGTACGAAGCCAGTCCGGCGCGCGGGCAGCGTGCGAGTCTGATCGCGCCGGCGCGGCTCGAAGACTGGCAGCGCCTGAACCGGACGTTCACGGCGATCTCCGGCAACTACGCTGAAAACGTGACCGACACGAGCGGCGCGGAACCAGAGCGCCTTGCCGGCCGTCGCGTGATGCTGCGATTTTTCGACGTGTTCGGCATGACGCCGCTGGCGGGTCGCACGTTCGTGGCTGACGAAGAATTGTGGGCGTGATCGGCGACGTCCGCGAGGATGGTCCGGCTGCTGCCGCCGCGCCATGCGTTTACATCTGCCCCGCTACCGGGTCGTGGCCGGACCCCGAGTATGTCGTTCGTGCGCAGGGTGATCCGCGCGCACTTACCGGCGCAATCCGGACCGCCGCGAAGTCGCTTGACGCCACGCGGCCGCTCTTCGGCGTCAAGCTGGTCGAGGATGTGATGGACGCCGCACTCGATCAGCCCCGCCTCGATGCCACCGCTCTTGCTGCCTTCGCCGCTGCAGCGGTTGCGCTAGCGGCGCTCGGTCTTTATGGATTGTTGATGCTCGTCGTCGGAGAGCGACGGCGTGAGTTTGGCGTGCGCATCGCGCTCGGGGCAACACCCGCCGATCTCGCGCGAGTCGTTCTCGCTGGCGCGGGCCGCCTGATCGCCTGCGGGATCTGATGAACAAAAGGCGCTGATCACTAGTCATAGTGCTTGAATGCCGTCCAGCGCTCCGGCAGCGGCGGCGGCTTCATGCTTCGGCAAATGAAGATCGGAATGTGATTCTCGTACGGCATGCAATCGCCGCAGTCGGTCTCTCCGGCCTGCTGGACTGACGCGAAGCGCTGCTCCTGTCGCTCTCGCGAGCGGCTCAGGACGATGAGGACATCGCCCGTGCGCCCTGCCGGTCCCCACACCCAGTAGTTGTTGTGGCCGCTGATCGCGACGAGCCCGCGAGCGCGGCCAAGCTGCTCGATCGCACCCGCTTCGCCATAGTTGCCCGTCATCACAGCGGCCGATGCGCGCTCGGCAGGCGTCAGCGTGTCGAATGCCGCCGCCACCTGGTCGACGAAGCGGTCCCATCCCTGGCGATCCGCGAAGAACTGCGGAAGCCGACCGAGTTCCTTCTTCTCTTCGGTGCCAGGCGCCACGCCCAGCGCGCGGCTGTAGCGAACGTAGGTGTCCACCGGGAGCAGCGGCAATGCGAGCGGCGCGGTCACGATTCCGCCGGCCACCAGCGTCGCTACGGCCGCGGCGCGCCAGCCGCGGCGTTGCAGAACGGTTTCAATGGCGACACCCCCGGCCGCAAAGAGCATCGGATAAGCGGGCGACAGATACCCACTGCGGCTCGTGCGGTTCAGGATCAGGATCGTCGCGACGACGAGAAAGGCGATTCCGAGTGGACGATAGCGTTGCGCGCGGCGCGAGAGGAGGAGGAACAGCAAGCCGGCGACCCACACTGGCAGCGTGAGCGGATGCATGTTCATGACCTGGTCGACGAGGAATTGAACCGGCGCGTTTGCCTGCATCTTCTCGCGGCTCGCGTTCCGGATGAACTCGAGCGTCGGCCAGCCGTTCGCGATCTGCCAGACGACGTGCGGCGCGAAGATGACGGCGGCAACGAGTCCGGCAACCCACGGCCCCGGTGTGAGCAGATGCCGCCGTGCGGGCGTGAGCGCAAGCCCCGCCCCGATACCCGCGCCGAGCCACAAGACGCTGATCTTGTTCTCCAATCCCGCGCCGAGTACGACGCCGAGCGCGATCCACTTCCACAGTGCGGGCTCATCCAGCACCTCGATCAGGAGGTACGCCGCCAGCGTCCAGAGCAGCAGATCGAAGACGTTCATCGAATAGAAACTGGCGAGCGCAAGGAGTGCTGGAGCCACAGCGCAAGCCGTCATTGCCAGCGCCTGCGCGAAACCGGATCCGCCAAGCCGCGCCGCGATCCGGCCCGTCATCCACACCGTGACCGCGGATGCCAGCGCCGCGTTGAGTCTCAGCACGATGAGCGAATCGCCGGCGATGTGGCGTACGAGCCATAGGATGGCAATGGACAGTGGGGGCTGATCGACGTATCCCCACGCCAGGTGGCGCGAGCACGCGAGATAGTAGAACTCGTCGCGGAAGTAGTGATCGCCGAGCGCATTCGCGCCGAGCAGCAGGAACACCGCCAGCGGAACGAGTTTCCCCATGCGCAGCACGATACACCGGTAACCAGTAGCCAGTAGCCAGTAACCAGTAACCGGTAACTGGAAACTGGAAACTGGAAACTGGAAACTGGAAACTGGAAACTGGAAACTGGCTACTGGAAACTGGTTACTGGCTACTGAATCAGAACGTAAATCGGAACCCGATCTGACCGACGCGCTGTTCGGGCTGCTGGAAATCCCCCGCGAAGCGTCGGCATTTTCGCCGCTGCGATTGTCGTCCTCGCATCCGCCGGCCTGCTCGCCAGCGCGCTGCCCGCGCGGCGGGCGGCTGCCGTCGATCCTCTTATCGCGCTGCGAAGTGAATAGTCAGCCGGTGATTCGGAAGCTGACGCGCTGATTCACCGGTCCTGGCGGCCCCGTCACGGTGAACTGCAGGAAGTACTCACCAGGCGCCAGCGGGGCAAGCGGAAGATCGAACTGCGTCACGCCGCTGCCCGTAACGGGCATGGCGCCGAGATCCCGCATTGGCTGCGCAAGGCGGTTGAGCAGGCGCGCGCTGACCGGGAGCGGCGTGCCCGCAGAGTACGCCGGCACGCGGATCACGAGGCGCTCGGTCCGCCTGAACTGGCGCGACGGATCCGGCGCCGCGTTCGCGTCAGCAATGACGTCGCGGAACTCGCGCGCGGACTGTGTCGCGATCAGGATCGCCGGCAACAGCAGCGGCGCATTGCCTTTCATTGTGGGGACGTCCAGGTCGCGGGCGTCCACGTCGAGCTTCTCGCCGCGGATGCCCAGGATCGTCATGTCGAGCTGCACGCGACCCGTCGGCGCATCGAATTCCGCGCGATCGGGAGACGCCGCATCGGCAGCTTCGCCGAGATGCACCGGTCCGAGCATTCCCTCGAAGAGAACGGCGCCGTCCTTTGTCGTCGCCTTGAGCGTCACGCGCGCGGCGGGAGACCTGCCGATGCCGCCGAGCGCGCGGCCCGGTTCCCACGTCACCATCACCCGGCCTTCGGTGGTGGATGCGCGGGTCACACCTGACCACACGTCAATCAGCGGGCTGTGCCGCAGCATGCGCGTCGACAGGATCGGGCCGCTCATCGTGGCCTCGCGCATCGCGCGTCGGGCCTCCGCGGAGGGTGGCGCGATGTACCCGCCGCGGCTCCGCGCGTCCGCTTCGCGGCGGACGACGCTGATCGTGACGGGATGATACCTGCCGTCGTCCGCCCGTGACGGCTCGTAAGTCAGCGTGTAGCCGCTGTCGATCTCCTCTGCCGCCTTTGCAAGGTTGCCAGTGAGATCCTCACCGCGCGCGAGCGTCCCCCCGGTCTCTGACACCAGCTTCCCGAGCATGATCGAGCCAGCGTCGGCATCCGCGAATGTTCCGCGCGGATCGAACGCATAGATGGGAACGTCGTAGCGATTCGCGAAGCGCTCGACGATCCCCGCGTCGGGCAGACCGCGGATGCTGCTGCGGCGGGGGGGCGCGCCGAATCCTTCGCTGACGAGCAGGATGGCCGAGCGCCCTGGTGCGGACCCGAGTTGCGTAGCCAGCGCGCGCAGGCCGGAGAGCACGACCTGTGCGCGGCCCGCCTCGACCAGCAACGGGGCGCGGCCGAGCGTCTCCTCTTCGAGCGCGTTCCGCGGCTCGAGCTTTCCC
Source organism: Vicinamibacterales bacterium (assembly GCA_035637115.1). Classification (GTDB taxonomy): domain Bacteria; phylum Acidobacteriota; class Vicinamibacteria; order Vicinamibacterales; family 2-12-FULL-66-21; genus JAICSD01. The sequence goes on along the minus strand of DASPXV010000145.1, from coordinate 17,299 downwards.
TTGCGTCCTTCAAACGATTCAACCGCGGCGCGCAGCGCGTCGCGATCGCTAGTGAACCGAATGGATGTGAGCGCGTCGAGCGGTTTCAGTACGAATGCCACGTCGTCGGGTCGAAGGTGTTCGGCGGCGAACCGCGCGACGGCGTCACGCACGCGCGCCGTGTCGGCGGGATCGACATGGAATTCGTCGAGCAGGATGGCAATCCGGCGCGGCGCGGGGTGACGCGCTTCCACAGTGACGAGCTTTTGGACGAGACCGTCCTCGCGAATCTCGAAATCGCGCGCAGTAAGGCCGCCGAGCGCTTTGCCGTGGCGGTCCGTCACGATCGTGGAAACGCGTACGCGCTCCGGCGCGTCGCCGTCGGGGGCAAATGCAGTCAGGAGCAGGATGGCGACGGCGGCTCGGATCGACACGACGACTTGTCAGGAATCTTCGCGCATCCGAGGCAGGCTGTCCAGCTGGGCACTGAAATCGATTGCGGCACTGCGCCGAACGTAATAACTTGACGCAGATCTTTACCAGGAGGTTCAGATGACCCGTTCGGTCCCGTTCGCGCTCCTCCTTGTGCTTCTCTCGATGCCTGCGACCGCACAGCAGTTCAAAGCAAACCTGACCGGCACCGTCACCGACGCGCAAGGCGCGGTGGTTCCAGGCGTCACGGTCACGGTTACGAACACCGACACCAACGTCTCGACCGACGCCGTGACCAACGACCGAGGCGTCTACAGCGTTCAGCAACTTACTCCCGGGCCCTACAAGATCACCGTCGCCCTGTCAGGCTTCAAGACGTTCGTCCGTGAAGGGCTGACGCTCCGCACCGCCGAAACCGTCACCGTCAACGTGGCGCTGACGATGGGCGCGGTCGAGGAAACCGTTACCGTCAGCGCCGCCACGAGTCACGTGGAGTCCAACGAAACCGCGATCGCGCAGACGATCGAGAACAAGCGCATCTCGGAGCTGCCGCTCAACGGCCGACAGGTCTACATGCTGCTGCAGCTGACGTCCGGCACGCTCTTCACGCAGACGACCTTCGGCGCAACCGGGTTTTCCGGCACCCGGGCGTGGGACGTGAACGGATCGCTGACGATTCACGGCAGCCGCACGTCGAACAACGAGTTCCTGGTAGAAGGCGCGCCGAGCTCCGGCACCGGTGGCGGCACTGGTTCCTGGAACTACGCACCGCCCGTGGATGCGATCGAGGAGTTCAAGGTGTCCACGTCGAGCGTCGACGCCTCCTTCGGCCGCACGAGCGGCGGCGTCGTCAACATGACCTTCCGCTCGGGCACGAACCAGCTTCGCGGCTCGGGCATCATGCTGCACCGCGGAACGTGGCTGGACTCGAACCAGATCCAGAACATCCGGAGCCACATCTCGAACAAGGAACACAAGTACTTCAACGGCGAGGGCATGGTGAGCGGCCCGATCCGCCATGGCAAGACGTTTTTCATGGGAGGCTACCAGGGCTTCTACGAGAACATCCCGTTCCCTGCGACGCGCACGATCCCGACGGCGGCGCAGCTGCGCGGAGACTTCTCGCAGACAACAACGGCGAACGGTACGCCGATCCTCATTTACGACCCGGCGACGACGACGTGCACGGCGAATTTCAGCTCGTGCACGCGCACGCCGTTTCCCGGCAACATCATCCCGCAGGAGCGCTGGAGCCCGATCGCCAAGGCGCTGCTGCCGTTCATCCCGAAGGAAAACGCGACACCGAGCAATCTGGCGGGGTCGAGCAACTTCATCAGCTCGCCGAACCTGGGTCGATATCGCTACAACTCGTACCTGACGCGCATCGATCACACGTTCAGCAACACCCATCGGCTGTCGTTCAGCAACAGCGCGAACTGGGGCATCGAGTTCAGAAACGAGAACGCGCTGCCCGAGCCGGCCATTCGCAGCGACAACTATCCGACGCACAGGAACCACTACCTCGCGACGGTGGACGACAACCGCACGATTGGCGGGACAATGCTGTGGAACACGCGCTTCTCGTGGGATCGCTTCGACGAGCCGCACGAAAAGCAGTACGGCAGCGTCGATCCGAAGCTGCCGTTCACCGGCGCGTACCAGCTGACCGGCCCGCCGTTCCCGCAAATCAACTTCGACGCCTACGACGACATGTTCCCCCGCACCTTCCGGCGGCCGAAGAACGACGCCTATTCGGCGAGCACGACGATCTCGAAGACGCTGGGACGCCACGTGGCGAAGATGGGCGGCGAGTATCGTGCCTATCAGTTCTACCGCCAGGACGAGGTCGGCTCGAACGGCGTGTTCGCATTCGGCAACCAGTTCACGCGGCGCGATCCGCTCAGCAACACGGGTGCCACGTCCGGCAACGAATTCGCGACGTTCCTGCTCGGTCTGCCGACGAGCGGCAGCGTGCAGACGGGCACGCCGCGCACGGAGCAGTATCGCTACTACGCGGCATTCGTGCAGGACGACTGGACGCTCAGCTCCCGCGCGACGGTCAACGTTGGATTGCGGTACGACTATCAGCCGCCCGTCACGGTGAAGGACAACCTGACGGTGTCCGGATTTGACTTCAACGCGACCAATCCGTTGCAATCGCAGCTCCCGCAGGGTGCGGCGACGATCAACCCCGTGACCGGTCAACCGCTGCTTCTCAAAGGCGGATTGCTTTTCGCGAACCGCGGCGGTCCAAAGTCTCCCTTCAAGTCGGACTGGAACAACATCCAGCCGCGCGTAGGGTTCACCTACAAGGTCAACGACTGGCTCGTCGCTCGCAGCAACTACGGCCGGTCGTACCTGGGCCTCTCGAGCAGCGGCCAGAACGGCGTCTACACGACTGACTTCCAGCGCACGACTCCATTCGTGTCGTTTGCGCCGAACGGTGTCGATCCGGGAACGCCATGGGCGAACCCGTTTCCCGCGGGCTTTCTGCAGCCGCTCGCGGGGGAGCTCGGCCTGCTGACGGCGCTCGGCACCGGTCCCACCATCCCGAATCCCGACTACGAAATCCCCTACACCGATCAGTGGATGGCGGGCGCCGACATCCAGCTGCCGTGGAAAATCGGGCTCGACGTGGCGTATGTCGGCAACCAGGTCAGCAAGCTCGGTGTGTCGCGGAACGTCAACTCGGTTCCGAAGTCGGAAAACGACAAGGCGATTCCGAGCCTCGGCGGCAATACCGGTTACCTCAACGTGACGTTCCCGAACCCGTTCGCCGGGCTCGTACCGGGTCAGGGACTCAACGCGGCCACGGTGTCGCGCGGCCAGTTGCTGCGGCCGTACCCACAGTTCACGAATTTCCCGATGAACCGGCTGAACCGGGGCTCCGCCTACTACAACGCGCTCGAGGCCGTCGCGACGCGCCGCTACAGCAACGGCGTGATGTTCGCAGTGAACTACACGTGGATGAAGCTCGAAGATCAGGTGAACTTCTTCACGGATTACGACACGAAGCCGTATCGCGACATCCAGGGGGATCAGCGGCGGCATCGACTCGTGATCACCACGCTCGTCGATCTCCCGTTCGGCCCCGGTAAGGCGATCGGCGGCAGCACGCGCGGCATCGTCGCCGGCCTGATCGGCGGCTGGCAGTTCAACACGATTGGCGAGATCCAGTCAGGACGGCCGCTCGACCTGAACGGCGTCGCCATCCAGCTCGATCCCGACGTCGCGCTGCCGAAAAGCGAGCAGTCGTTCTCACGGTGGTTCGACAACAGCAGCACCGCGCTCAGCAACCCACGGCCCGACGGCACCTTCGCATGGAGCGTGCTCGGCGCCAACGATTACCGCGTCGTCAAGCAGCGCTTCCACGACGTGAACGAGCCGACCGAGCCGCAGTGGTCCTTCTCGCTGTTCAAGAATACGCGGGTGACACAGACCATGAACATGCAGGTGCGGCTCGAGGCCTTCAACGTGTTCAATGTTCGGGTCTACGGCGGTCCGAACACCGACCCGAGGCAGGGCAACTTCGGGATCGTGGACACCGCGAGCCAGGTGAACTTCCCGCGCACGTTGCAGCTCGGCGTCAGGTTCGCCTTCTGATATTTGGAAATCTGGAAATCTGGAAATTTGAAAAGCTAAAAACATCGGGGAACCGGAAATCGAGAGATTTCCAAATTCCCCGATTTCCAAATTTCCAGATCTAGAGCGTGAGCTTGAACCCGTTGCGGTATTCGCGCCGCAGCAGGTCATTCGCCGCCGTGGCGTTGGTGATTCGCGTGTTCGCGCCGTCGTAATAGATCTTCGTGCGCGCGCGCAGCGAGACCACGCCGAGCAGCATCACTTCGATGAGCCGCGCCGCGTACTCGAACGGCGACGATGCCTGCGCATTGCCCTTGGCGGCCTCCACCCAGTTCATCTCGTGCGACGTCTTGATCCGCGCGATCTTTTCCTTCGGCTTGCCAAAGGATTCCTGGAGCGATTGCGGCAGCAGGCGAGGCTTGTAGCCGTACGTCTCGTGCATCAGCTTGCCCTTCGAGCCGACGAACATGACGCCGCCGTCCTTGTTCACTTCGTCCTTGTAGACCATCCGTCCCTGGCGGTCGGCGATCATTTCATCGCTGAACTCCGCGGGACGCGGCGGCAGCAGCCCGCCGTCATACCACGTCATCTTCACCGCCGGCTTGTTGCCGCGCGCGGCGAACTCGAAATACGTCGTCGTCGCGTTCGGGTAGCAGATGTCGTTGAACGGCGTGGAGATCGTTTCGACCGCCGTCGGCGTCCCCAGTTCGAGCGCCCAGAAGGGGAAGTCGATCAGGTGAGCGCCCATGTCGCCAAGCGCACCCTGGCCCCAATCGACCCAGCCGCGCCAATTGAATGGGTGATAGACGGGGTGGTACTCCACCTGCGGCGCGACGCCGAGGAAGAGATCCCATTTCAACGTCTCGGGTACCGGATAGTCGCCCGCCATCGCCGCCGCGAGTCTCTGCTCGACGCCGCGTCCGCTCCATGACGGCGGCTGGCCGTTCGTCGACGCCGGCGCAGCCTTCGGCCGCGGCAGTCCCTGCGGCCAGTAGCCGAGCGGACGGTTCGTCCAGACGTGCACTTCCTTGACGTCGCCGATCGCACCCTGCTGGATGTACTCGACGGTCATGCGGCTCTCGGAACCCGAGTGTCCCTGGTTGCCCATCTGGGTCGCGATCTTCGGGTTGTCCTTGGCCTTCTTCGCCAGCGCGCGCGCTTCTTCGACGCACCAGCAGAGCGGCTTCTGGACGTAGACGTGCTTGCCGAGATCCATCGCGGCGAGCGCGATCGGCGCGTGCATGTGATCCGGCGTCGCGACGATGACCGCGTCGATGTCTTTCTGCTGCGACAGCATCTCGCGATAGTCCGTGTACCGCTTCGCCTTCGGCACCTGCTGGACGATGCGCTCCATCGTTTCGATCGGCACGGGCGCGCGCGCCGGATCCATCGGTCCCTGTTCACGCGGTCCCTGGTTCGACGGCTGCGGATTCTTCCGCTGCTCGAGCTGCTGCGCGTAGCGATCGATCGACTTCTGCGCGTAATCCCAGTCCACGTCGCAGACCGCGACGATGTTCTGGCTGCCGACGGCCATGGTGTTGTTGTGACCCATGCCGCCGATGCCGACCGTGGCGATGTTCAGCAGGTCGCTTGGAGGCGTGAAGCCCTTGCCGAGGACGTGCCTCGGAACAATGGTCAGGCCGGCGCCGGTAATCGCGGCGGTCTCAATAAAATGACGACGGGACACGCCCTTGTTCTTCTCGTCCATAACGCCCCCTTTGCGCGCGCTCATGATATACCTTCCGGGCATGACACAGATACTTGCGCTGCTTCTTGCGGCCTTCATATTTCAGTCCGCGGATCAGAAAGCCGGACCGTGGAAGTCGCTGTTCGACGGCAACCTCGACGCGTGGCGGACCTACAAGTCCGGGGCGCCGCCGGAGAAATGGGAGATCAAGGACGGCATTCTGACCAAGGACGGCAACGCCAGCGACCTTATCTCCAAAGAAGAGTTCGGCGACTTCGAGCTCGAGCTGGAGTGGAAGATCGGCGAAGCTGGGAACAGCGGCGTCTTCTATCGCGGGACCGAGGAGTACAACGCGATCTACTGGAGCGCTCCGGAATACCAGCTCCTCGATAACCTGAAGGCGTCGGACAACAAACGCCCTAACCACCTCGCGGGCGCGCTCTACGAATTCTCCATGCCTCCGCCCGACGCGGTGAAGCCGGTCGGCGAATGGAACCAGACGCGGATCATCGCGAAGGGCAACCACATCGAGCATTGGCTGAATGGAATGAAGACCGGGGAATTCGAGATCGGCAGCCCGGAATGGAACGCCAAGCTGGAGGCGAGTAAATTCAAGGTCTGGCCGAACTTCGCCAAGGCGAAGAAGGGGCACATCGGCATCCAGGGGAACCATCCCGGACTGCTCGCGCTCCGCAACATCCGCATTCGGGAGCTTTTATGAAAACGACGATCTTGGCATCAATTCTCGTGGCAGCGTCAGCGGTCCTCGCCGAGCAGCAGGCGCAGCCGCCGGCCACGACCACGCAGGCGCAGCCGCCGCAGTCGCCGACCGGCTATCAGGACACGCCGATGCAGCCGAACGGCAAGTGGCACATCCACGACGGCACGCGCCCGCAGCCGACGGTCGTGAAACCCGGCCCCTATGTGCCCATGCAACCACCCGCGGATGTGATCGTGCTCCTCGGATCCGGGAACGATCTGAGCAAGTGGCAGATGCAGGACGGCGGCGGCCCGGTGACCTGGCCGATCGCCGACGGCGTACTCTCGAGTGGCAAGGGATTCATCCGCACGAAAGAGGATGACTTCACCGACTACCAGCTGCACGTCGAGTTCGCGACGCCGTCGGAAGTGAAGGGGAACAGCCAGGGCCGCGGCAACAGCGGCGTGTTCCTGAACGGCGTCTTCGAGATCCAGGTCCTCGACAGCTACAACAACATCACGTATCCCGACGGACAGGCGTCGGCGATGTACGGCCAATATCCTCCGATGGTGAACGCGTCGCGCGCGCCGGGCGAGTGGCAGACCTACGACATCATGTTCACGTCGCCGCGCTTCAACGGCAACACGCTCGAGAAGCCCGCGACGGTGACGGTCCTGCACAACGGCGTGCTCGTGCACAACGGCCGCGCGTTCTGGGGCCCAACCGCGCACCAGCTGAATCCTCCGTACGCGCCGTCGAACGCGCACGGTCCGATCGGCCTGCAGGACCACGGCAATCCGGTGCGCTTCCGCAACATCTGGCTTCGAAAGGTGACGAGCGACGACGGCACGATTCCGATGACGCCGCCGAAATAGACCCTGGAACAAGGCCGGCGGCGCCGACTAGGTTCGCGCGCTGGCCGGCTCCACCTGTTTCTGAGGCGGATGGAAGAAGAGCGCCAGGACGATCGCGGCAAACACCGCAGCGCTCAAGGGCACGAGAAACAGGCTTCTGAAGTCCACGCCGGTTGCGGTCTTGAACGTCTCTCCCATCAGCCGTGGCCCTACGACGTTGGCCACGAGGGGACCCAACCCGAGAATCATGAGGTTGAACAGGCCCTGAGCGCTCGCGCGTACGTCCTTGGGAAAGAACTCGTCGACGAAGATGTAGACGGTCGCGAAAAAGAACGCGTAGGCGATTCCATGCACGATGTTGACGAGGATGACGATCTCCTTGTGCTCGGGCAGAAAGGCGAACACCGCGAAGCGCACGGCATGGCCCAGAATCCCGAGGATCATCGTCGTCCGCCAGCCGAGTCTTTTCAGCGTCACGCCGAGGACTGCCATGGTGAGGATTTCGGCAACCTGGCCGATGCTCATCACCGGCATGATCCAGTTCCCCGGGATGCCGACGCCCCCCGCGGTGGGCGCCGTTGCGAGGAAGGTGCCGGTCCAGTTGAAGAACAGATTGTGCACCGTCGAGTCCACGAAGGTCACCAGCCACAGCACCAGAATGAACGGCGCGGCGAGCAGTCTCAACGCTTCGAGCCAGGCAAACTTGTTCGCGCCGGTGGTCACCCGTTTGGGCGGCGTGTGCGGCAGCGTGAGACTGAACGCGGCGAGGATCAGCGAGGCGGCGCCGGCGACGACGAACGTCCATTTCGTCCCCGCTTGCAGTGCCGGTCCGGTGAGGCCCGACCCGAGGACCGTTCCCAGCCAGCTCACGAACCCGGTCGTGGCCGTGGAGTGCACGCGGTCCCAGTCAACGAGAATGAACGTCATCGGCCACGCCGCGAGGATCCAGCCGATCGTGCCTCCCATCCGCACGATGCCGAATTCCTTCTGCGCGTCCTTCATGTGCGTGAACGCGATCGAATTCGTGATCGAGATCGTGGGGACGTAGAGCAGACAGTGGACGAGCATGGCTCCGAAGAACGGCCAGAACGTCCTGGTCCACACCAGCGACAGCATCGCCACCCCCGCAATCAGATGGCTGGCGGAGAGGAAGCGCTCGGCGGCGAAGTTTCGATCGGCGAACTGATTGCTGAAGAACATGCCGACGATGGCGGCCAGCGGGAAGGTGCTGAGGATCCAGCTTTGCTCCGTGGGCGTAAATCCCAGGCTTGGCAGGTAGCCGAAGATCAGGGGATACCACGCACCCCAGATGAAGAACTCCAGTACCATCATCAGGAACAGCTTGAAGCGAATGGTCCGATTCATGTGAGCGCGGATGGTACCATGACCTGCACTAAGGAAGGAGGTTCGATGTTGACCCGCAGAGACCTGTTCGTGGCCGCGGTCGCCGCGTCACTCACCCTCGCGGCCGTGGCCGCGGCGCGCGTGTCGGCCGCGCCTGACGTGATGGGATCGACCATCTTCGACTGGAATAACTTCACGGCTACGCCGAACAAGACGGGCGCCGTGCGGCGCGTCGTTCAGCGTCCGACCGCGACCCTCGACGAACTTGAGATCCACATCACGACGCTCAATCCCGGCGAGACGCCACACGCGCCGCACCAGCATCCGGACGAGGAGCTGCTCATCGTCAAGGAAGGCACGGTCGAATCGCTGGTCAACGGCGAACTGAAGCGCGTCGGGCCGGGCTCGATCATCTTCCAGGCGGCCAACCAGCTGCACGCGATCAGGAACGTGGGCAGCGTGCCGGCCACCTACCACGTGATCAAGTGGAACTCCCCCGGGATGCTCAGGGCGAAATAGCTCCGCTGCTGCGCGCGCCGGCAGCCGTCATCGCGGGCGCGTACGTGGTGGGTCTGATCGTCGGCGAGTCGGCCCGGCCGCTCTCGGCCGAGCCCCTGTCGATAGCGTTCTATGCGGCCACGGCGCTGGTGCTCGCGCCGTTCGTGTTGCCCTCGCGCTGGTTCAGACGCGCGCCATCGGTGCTCCACTCCTGGATGATCGCCGGCGCTGTCGTTGCCAGCGTGCGCGCCGCGTTCATGGCGGGCTGGCTCTTTCCGCGGCTACCGTTGGCCTCGTGGATTGTAAAACTCGTACTGGATCTGGTGCTCGTTGCGGCGCTGTGGCTCGCCGTAATCAGCAATCGACAATCCGTCAATCGGCAATCCGCCAATCGACAATCCGTCAATCGGCAATCTCCAATCGGCAATCCGTGAATCGCCAATCGACAATCCGGCAATCGCCAATCGCCAATGACTACGCCCAGTACGCCTCGCCGGCGGGCTCCGCGATGACGATGTCCTTGAGGAAGGCAATCGCCTTCTTCAAGCCCTCGGCCGGCGACATGATGCTGTCCTCGTGCTCGATGCTGAGCACGTGGTCGTAGCCGACCAGGCGCAGGTTCGAGACGATGTCCTTCCAGACCAGCGCGTCGTTGCCGTACCCGCACGTCCGGAAGATCCACGATCGTTCGAGCTCGCGGGTGTACTTCTTCGCGTCGAGCACGCCGTTCGCCGCGATGTTGCGCGGATCGATGCGGCAGTCCTTGGCGTGCACGTGGTAGATCGCATCGCCGATCGTGCGGATCGCCGTCGCGAGATCCACGCCCTGCCAGATCATGTGGCTCGGATCGAAGTTGCAGCCGATCGTGCCGGGCGCGATGTCGCGCAGGCGCATCATCGTCTCCGGGTTGTAGACGACGAAGTTGGGATGCATCTCGATGGCGACGCGGATCCCCGCCTTCTTTGCGGCCTTCGCGGTGTCCTTCCAGTACGGCTCGACGCGTTCCTTCCACTGCCACGCCAGCATCTCGGAGAACTCGGGGGGCCAGGGTGACACGATCCAGCTCGGTTGTCCGCCCTTCGCGTCTCCCGGCGGGCAGCCGCTGAACGTGATCACCGTGTTCACGTCGAGCGCCTTCGCGAGATCGAGCGTGCGCATGAACGTGTCGTGGTGGTCGCGCGCGATCTTCGCCTGCGGGTGCAGCGGGTTGCCGTGGCAGCTCAACGCGCTGATCACGAGTCCGCGGCTGGTGACCGCCTCGCGGAACCCCTTCAGCTTCTTGTCGCTCGCCAGCAGCGCTGCCGGGTTGCAGTGCGCGTTGCCCGGATACGCGCCGGTACCGATCTCGACCGCTTGGACGCCGAGCTCCACGAGGTAGTCGAGCGTCTCCTCGAACGGCTTGTCACCGAACAGGACCGCGAACACGCCGATTTTCATCTAGCCTCCCACTTCCGCCTGAAGGCGGAAGCTACACGTTCCGATCTTCCACCTGAAGGCGGAAGCTACACGTTCGGATCCTCCGTCCGAAGGCGGAAGCTACACGTTCCAATCTGAACCCGGTAGCTTCCACCTTCAGGCGGAAGGCAGCGAAACCCACCGGCGCGTCGCGGCGGCCTTCTCGATCGCGCCCAGCACGCGCTGGTTGCGAACGCCGTCCACGAAATTCGGCTGCGGCACCTTGTCCCGCGCCATCCCCTCGAGCAGGTCGAACACCGTGTGCGTGAACGTGTGCTCGTAGCCGATGATGTGTCCCGGCGGCCACCACGCCTTCACGTACGGATGACCGTTCTCGGTCACGAGGATCCGCCGGAACCCGCGCACGTTCGCCGGGTCGGACTCGAGGTAGAGCTCCAGCTCGTTCATGCGCTCGAGATCGAACGCGACGCTGCCGCGGCTGCCGTTGATCTCGAAGCGGTTGTAATTCTTGCGCCCGGGCGCCATGCGCGTCGCTTCGATCGTGCCGATCGCGCCGTTCCTGAAGCGCACGAGCGTCGTCGACGCGTCGTCCACGGTCACGCGCCCCTTCTTCTTCGGGTTGTCCGGCAGCGGCCGCGTTTTCACGAACGTCTTCAGGTCGCCGGCGACCTCTTCGATCTCGCCGACGAGGAACCGCGCGAGGTCGATCGAGTGCGCGGCGATGTCGCCCAGCGCGCCGGACCCTGCCTTGTTCTTGTCGAGACGCCAGACGAGTGGAAAGTCCGGATCGGTGATCCAGTCCTGCAAGTACGTCCCGCGGTAGTGGCGGATCTCGCCCAGGTCGCCGCGTTCGATCAGCTGCTTTGCCAGCATGACCGCCGGCGCGCGGCGGTAGTTGTGACAGATCATGTGGACGACGCCCACCTTTTCGACGGCGGCGAGCATGCGTTCGGCGTCGCGGACGCTGTTGGCCAGCGGTTTTTCGCAGAAGACGGTCTTACCCGCGCGGGCGGCGGCGATCGCGATGTCCATGTGCGAGTCGCCGGGCGTGCAGACGTCCACCAGGTCGACATCCTTGCGGTTCACGACCTGCTCCCAGTCCGTCGCCGCCTCGTCCCATCCATACTCGCGCGCAGCGGTGCGCACGTTGGCCGCCGTGCGGCCGCAGATCACTTTCATACGCGGCGTGAAGCGCGGCGAGAAGAAGTGGGCGACCTGCCGGTACGCGTTGCTGTGGGCTTTGCCCATGAAGGCGTAGCCGATGAGCGCGACGTTGACCTGTCCCGAGCCTCGTCGAGGGACCTGCCGACTCACTTCTTGACGCCCGCGGGTTTCACTGCCTTGTCGAACGAGCGGACCAGCATCGCCAGCGCGGCGATCTCGTCGGGCTGCAGCTTGTCCTTGAACGGCAGCATCATCGTCCCGGGCACACCGTCGGTGATCGTGTTCACCAGGTCCTGCTGACGGGTACCGTGCTTCCACTGGCGCTTGATGAACGCGGAGCCCTTCATCAGCGGCGATCCCTTGCCGCCGGGACCGTGGCAGGCCTGGCAGTTAGCGGTGTAAAGCTCCACCGCCCGCTCTTTCGGTACGGGCCACTGCGACGGGTCGGGAGTCTGGGCGAGGGTTGCGACGAGCAGGACAGTCCACATGGCGACAGATGTTTTCACACCACTCCCAGCTTCTTCAATGCCTCATCCGGACAGCCCTTCCATTCCGGGACCATCACGTTGCCCGTGTACTGAAGGTCCTCGACGCCCATCTTGCTCGACCAGAACCCTGATGCCGTCAGGTCGCGGAAGCTGTTGAAGAAGGCGATGCCGTGCGCGAGCTCCGGCTTCGCTTTGGCCGGCCACGCGATGTCGTCGAGAACGGCGGTCCGCTCGTCGGCCGTGCACTCGAGGAAACGCTTGTCATAGCGGTCCTCGCATTCGAGATCGATCCATGCCAGACCACCGCGCATCGCGGTCTGCCGCGCGGGCTGGTCGATCATGATGAAGTCCATGAACTCGGGCACGCCGGCGTCTGTCGCGCTGCCGGAGCGCTCGTCCTTCGGGATGATGATGTCCACCAGCACGCGGACGGTCGCGTATTCGTGCGCCGCGAAGAACTTCGGCTTGTAGGCGGCGGTCCGGCGTGCCGTCTGGGCGGCCTTTGTCGCCTGCGCCGCCTCCGCCTGGGTCCACGTGAAGCCGGCAGCCAGCGGAGCAGCGCCGAGCAGCCGCAGCATCGATCGGCGATTCAGTTTCGGCATCAGATCGCCCCCTTCTTGCGCTCATCCGCAATGTACTGACTGGTGCGCATCGCCAGCGCGAGGATGGTCCACGTGCAGTTCTTGTCCGCCTGCGAGACGAACGGACCTCCGTCGGCAACGAACACGTTCTTTGCGTCGTGCGCCTGGCAGTACTTGTTCAGCACCGAAGTGTTCGGATCGTTGCCCATGCGGGTGACGCCGAGCTCGTGGATGATCCGTCCGCCGGGCGCGAGATCGTAGTTGTCCGCCGCGGTCGGCATCGCCGAGAGCGGCGTTCCCCCCATCTCGTGGATGATGGCGCGGAAGGTCTCCTGCATGTGCTTCGACTGCTTGATCTCGTAGTCGCTCCATTTGAAGTGGAAGCGGAGCACCGGGATGCCCCACTTGTCCACGACGCGCGGATCGAGCTCGAGATACGTTTCCTCGTTGGGCACCATCTCGCCGCGCCCGGCGAAACTGACGGTCGATCCATATATGCGACGGTAGTCGCGCTTCAGGTTCTTGCCGTAGCCGCCAAACGAGATGGGCGTTCCCGACGCTTCGACGCCCGTATACGCATGGATGTTGCCGAGGAATCCGGCGCCCGGCATGCGGCGTCCGCCGCCGATCTCGATGTGATAGCCGCGCGGGAAATCGAGCTGCTTGTTGTCCAGCCACCACGGCATATAGAGGTGCATCCCGCCGACGCCATCCTCGTTATGTGGATGGCTGTCCATCATTCGCGGGATGAAGCCCGTCACGCCGGTCCCCGTGGAGTCGGTCAGGTACTTGCCGACCATGCCGCTGGAGTTGCCAAGCCCCTGCGGGAACTTCGGGGATTTCGAGTTGAGCAGGATGCGCGCCGATTCGCACGCGCTCGCGGCCAGCACCACGATCCGCGCGCGGACGTGATTCTCGCGAATCGTCTTCTTGTCCACGTACGCGACGCCGCTGGCGAGCCCGTTCTCATCGACCGTCACCTCGCGCGCCATCGCGTCCGCGATGATGGTGAGTTTGCCGGTGGCGAGCGCCGGCGGCAGCAGCACGGACGGGGATGAGAAATTCGAATGCGTGGCGCATCCGCGGTTGCACTGGCCGCAGTAGTGGCACGCCATCCGCCCGTTGAGCGGCTGGGTCAGGATCGACAGCCGCGACGGCACGCAGGGAATATTCAACTTTTCCGACGCCTGCTTGATCAGGAGCTCGTAGCAGCGCGGCGTCGGCGGCGGCAGGAAGAAACCGTCGGGCTCGTTGGGAAATCTCGGTCCGAGATTCGTGCCGAAGATCCCGACGAGTTTGTCCACCTCGTCGTAATACGGCTTGATGTCGTCGTAGGTAATCGGCCAGTCGTCGCCGAGCCCATCGAGGCTCTTGCGACGGAAGTCGTCGGGGCCGAACCGCAGCGAAATGCGTCCCCAGTGATTCGTGCGTCCGCCGAGCATGCGCGATCGGAACCAGTCGAACGTGCTGCCCGGCGCGCTGGTGTAAGGCTCTCCCTCGAGCGTCCAGCCGCCGAACGCCGCGTCGAACTCGCCGAACTGCTGTGTTGGGATCGCGGCGCCACGCCGCGGACTGTCGTAGTTCCACTTGAACATGTAGGAGCCGTTGACCGGATCCCACATCGGGCCGGCCTCCAGCATCACGACGTCCGCGCCTGCTTCCGTGAGGACCTTTGCTGCCATCCCGCCGCCCGCGCCCGAGCCGACGATGGCGATGTCGTAGATTTTGCGGTTTCTGATGATCTGCATGGGTGGGTCCGTTGCTCCGGCGATTCTAGTGCGAAATGGCTGCCGAAAACCCGTCAGCGCGCGGAAGATCAGGCCGGATTCCGCCTTCTGGGCGCATGGCGCATGTTATGCTCTGCCCATCCCCGATCCTCAGATTTCATGTTGAACGGATATCTGCCTGTCGCAATATTCTTCGGTCTGATCCTCGCCTTTGCGGCCGTTTCGCTGGCCGGCGCGTGGGCGGTTCGTCCCTCGCGGCCGTACGCGTCCAAGTCCGAAAATTATGAGTGCGGCGCGCAACCGATCGGCGAGGCCTGGGTCCAGTTCCCCGTCGGGTTCTATCTCGTCGCATTGATCTTCATCGTCTTCGATACGCTCGTGGTGTTCCTCTTTCCCTGGGCGGTCACGATGCGCGCCCTCGGCGTCGGCGGGTTGAAAGTAATGGGGGCGTTCATCGCGATCCTGGGCCTGGCCTGGGTCTACGCCTACAGGGAAGGGATCCTCGAGTGGAAATAAAAACGCCGGTTCCCGAGGTCCCGGCCCCCGTCTGGAAAAACATCAAGGATCTTCAGGAGTGGCAGGAGCACCATCAGCGCCGGCCGGAGACGGGGGACAAGCATTCCGCGTTCTTCGAGCAGGTCACCGAAGGCATCCACAACTTTCCGGGCGGCTTCGCGCTGACGACGGTCGCTGACGGCTTCTTCAACTGGGCGCGCAAATCGTCGGTCTGGCCGGTCTCGTTCGGCCTGGCCTGCTGCGCGATCGAAATGATGGCGACGTTCGCGTCGCGCTTCGATGTCGAGCGTCTCGGCATGGTGCCGTGGGCCTCACCGCGGCATTCCGATCTGATGATCGTCTCCGGCACGGTGACCATCAAGATGGCGCCGATGCTGAAGCGCATCTATGACCAGATGCCGGACCCGAAGTGGGCGGTGTCGATGGGGTCGTGCGCGAACTCCGGCGGTCCCTTCCGCAATGGCTACCACGTCGTGAAAGGCGTGGATCGCGTCATCCCGGTTGACGTGTACGTCCCCGGGTGTCCGCCGCCGCCCGAATCGCTGCTGAACGGGCTGCTGCTGCTTCAGGATCAGATCTCTCATTTCCGTCGTACGGGCCAGCGCGCCGAGCCCTCGCCGAAGGTGGACTGAGTGACGGCCGAGCGCGCGTGCGAGCTGCTGGGGACGATTGCGGGTGTGACCGCAGGTGGCGCTGCACCTGTCATCGCGCAAGTCCCGCCGGAGCAGTGGGAAGCGGTCGCGCGCTTCACGAAAGACACGCTCGGCTGCGCGTTCTTCTCGTTCTGCACGGCAATCGACTGGAAGGCAGACGGACTGGAAGTCGTCGCGTGGGTGGACAACCTCGAGACGAACCTGGCGGTGCAGCTCCGCACGAAACTCGGGCCGGGGAACACGACGTGCCAGTCGATCGTGCCCGTCTATCGCGGCGCCGACTGGATGGAGCGCGAGTGCTTCGACATGTTCGGCGTGCGCTTCGTCGGCCATCCCGATCCGCGCCGCATCCTGCTGGCGGACGACTGGAAGGGGCATCCGCTCCTCAAGTCTTACGCGGTCGACACGCCGCATCCACCCTACCGGTAGCCACCGCGCATGCCTGACGTACGCGCCATCGACTACACCGGCAGCGAGCGGCTGACGATGAACATGGGGCCGCAGCATCCTTCGGCCCATGGCGTCTTCCGCGCGATCCTGACCCTCGAAGGGGAGACCGTCGTCGGCGTCGACGCGGTGATCGGCTACCTGCACCGCTGTCACGAGAAACTCGCCGAGACGCTCGCCTACGTGCAGTACCCGACGATCGCGTCGAAGACGGACTACGTCGCGGCGATGTCGAGCGAGCTGGCGTACGTGATGGCGGCCGAGCGCATCGCGCAGATCGACGTCCCCAGGCGCGCGCAGTATCTGCGCGTGTTGGTGGGCGAGCTTCAGCGCGTCGCATCACATTGTCTGTGGCTCGGCACCTGGTGCATGGACATGGGAGGCGCGCTGGGCGGCGGCGCGACCATCTTCCTGTACTGCATCCGCGAGCGCGAGCTCGTGCTCGATCTGTTCGAGGCGCTCGTGGGCGCGCGACTGCTCTACGGCTTTCATCAGGTCGGCGGTGTCCGCTACGACCTGCCCGAGGGCTGGACGACGCTCTGTCGGAACACCATCGCGCTCATCGAACGGCGCCTCGAGGAGTACGAGGCGATGCTCGAGGACAACCCGTTCTTCACGATGCGGACGAAGAGCGTGGGTGTCATCTCGAAGACACTCGCCCAGGACGTCGGCGTCAGCGGTCCGCTGCTCCGCGCCTCGGGCGTGAATTTCGACCTGCGGCGCGATCAGCCGTACTCGTCGTACGAGGATTTCCAGTTCCGCGTGCCGGTGGAAACGGCGGGAGACTGCTACGCGCGATATCTGGTGCGGATGGTCGAGTTCCGCGAGTCGATCAGGATCGTCCGACAGGCGATCGACGGTCTCCCTGAAGGGCCGATCTCGTCGAGACCCGGCGTGAAGTCGCTCGCGCAGGTGAAGGTGCCGAAAGGGGAGGCCTACGCGCGCGTCGAAGGGCCGCGCGGCGAAGTCGGCTGTTACCTGGTCGCCGACGGCAGCAACAAGCCGTATCGCATGAAATGGCGCGGCGCGTCCTTCTCGAATCTGGCGGTGCTGCCGCACATCCTGCCGGGATGCGGCGTCGCGGATGTCGTTGCGATCATGGGATCCGTGGACCCCGTTTTTGGGGAAGTCGATCGATGAGACTTGGCGTCACGATGTGTCGGGAGCGCCCGCGGCCGCAAGCGAGGGCCGTCCGCCTTCGCGCGTCGCACTTCGGCGGGACAGCCTTCGG
>DASPXV010000144.1:0-18554 GCA_035637115.1 Vicinamibacterales bacterium | reverse complement strand
CCCGACAAGCGAGCGTAGCGAGCCCACCCCTGCCCGACAGGCGAGCGTAGCGAGCCTACCCCTGCCCGACAGCGAAGTGAGCAAAACAAAAACGGGACGGCGCCGTAGCACCGTCCCGTTCGATTATCCGATTACCCGATTTCCAGATACGTCTTACCAATTGACGCGCGTGACGATCTGGATGACCCGGGCGGTGTTCGTCCCGCTCAGGCCCGTCAACTGGTAACCCGCTACCGTGCTGCTGGAGGTGATCCCCCCCGGCGGGTTGCCCGTGGTTGAAAACCCGGTGATCGGCGTGAAGTTGTGCTGATTGAGCGCGTTGAGCATTTCCGCCGCGAACTCGAAATTGACACGCCCCCCGATCGAAGTGCGTTTGCGGACCGCGATGTCGTGCTGCTGGAACATCGGCCCGGTCAGCGTCAACGCGCCGACGCCGCATGCCCCCGTGTTGTTTTCGGTTTCGATACAGTCGGGACGATTGGCGGGCGCGAAGTAGCGGCCCGTTGGGGCCGCGCCGGCATAACCGCTCGCGCTGGTGGCGCTCACGGCGAAGGCCAGGATCGTGTTGTCGACGATGTCCTGCGGCCACATGTAGACCTGCTTGCCCGCGTCGTCGAGCCGCACCGTGAACAGACTCTGCGCGTCGGACTTCGACATGCCCACCAGGCGCACGTTGCCGAGGTTCACCAGGCGTCCGCTCTGGACCTTGGACGCAACGCTGACCTGCCAGCCGCCGATCACGCGATCCATGATGCCGCCGGAGTTGCCGCCGAAGCGGCGGCCGCGGCCGAACGGCAGATCATAGACGACGTTCGACTTGAACGCGTGGCTTAGATCCCCGGGATCCCCGGTGTCGCGGCGGAATACGTTGCCACCGCCGAAGCCTAGGAATACGGACTCGTCGCCGTGGCCGCGAACGTAGCTGGTCTGGAACTGCAGGCCCTGCGACAGGCGGCGGCGAAGTTCGAGTTGCAGCGAGTTATAGCGCGTCTCATTGAGGTTCGACCGCACGAGCGCACCGCCGATCAGGTCGGGGTTTGCGACCCAGAAGTTCTGGGGCAGACCTGCGCTGAGAGCGGCGTTTCGGAATGCGGAGTTGCCGAGCAACCCGTTGGTCCCGTTTGTCGACGCGAAGCCATACGGGTTGGGGTTTTGGGCCGCCAGGAAACCAAGGAACGTGGTATTCGTCCAGTTGTTTCCAGTATAGAGCGCGCTGTTCCCGGCGTTCGCAGTCGACTGCCCGCTGTAATGAGCGAGGAAGATCGGCAGCGGCGCGGTGCCCGGCGCGCCGGTATACGCAAATGTATTCCCGCGGCCCGCCGCGATGTTGGCCTGAAGGTTGGCCTGCGCCTGACGGAACTCCTTGAGGAATCCGTTTTCGACGATGTTGATCTGGTTGTAGTTCAGATCGTCCCAGCCGCCGTAGCCGCGCGTGCCGACGTAGCGGGCTTCGAAGGCCATGGTCTTGCCGAGCGATCGCGTGATGCCCACCTGATAGGTATTCGAGTACGGCATCTGGATGTCCGGATCGAAGCCGGCAATCGACTGCGTGATCAGCGTCGGCTTGATCGGATATGTCGGCGTCTCGCTGAAAGCCGGCGCTCCGAGGAGCGAGGAGTTACGGAGCAGCAGCGGCGGCGCGGATCCCACGGGAATCAGGTTGCCCGCCGCGTCACTGCGCGTAACCGGGATCGTGATGCCCGGGTTGTTGTTGAAGATCGCCGTGAAATCGCCCAGCGCGGGACGGCTGAACGCGGTCGCGAATCCGCCGCGGACGACGAAGTCCCCTTCGCCCATCAGGTAGCGCAGGAAACCCGGACGCGCGGTCGGCGTCCACGCGACACCCGCACTCGGCGCCACGTTGTTGTAATCGACGGCGTACGAATTGACGCCCTCCTTGTACTGCTGGAACACCGGATGAACGCCCGGCTGCGTTCCCGGCTGGAACAGGTTGCACGCATCCGATCCCTTCGTGCCGGACACGCCGCAAATGTTCGTGAGATCGCCGAACGTGTAGTTGCTGTTGGCGGCCTGGAACGGCTCCTGGATGTCGTAGCGCAGACCGGCATTCACCGTCAGGTTCTGCCGCATGCGCCACTGGTCCTGCACGAAGCCGCCGAACTCCTTCATGGCGCCGCGCTGCAGCCCCTGTCCCACGTACACGTACTTGCCGCTCGAGTCGATGCGCGCATCGGCCTCAATCTGAGTGACGCGGCCGGTGAGGAACGCATACAGATCACGCGCGGCGGTGATTTGCGTCGTCGATGCGCCCGGAAAATTCGCAGCGGTGAACAATCCTGCCGCCGGGTCGGTCGACAGCATGCCGGTGGTCACCGTCGGAACCAGGTTGGAGTTCTTCAGCCAGATTCGATAATTCGAGACGCCGCCGCCGACCGTCAGCGTGTGCGAACCCTTGAGCCACGTGAGCGAATCGGTGATGTCCAGCGTGTTCGCGTCGCGTGACGACGGTCCGGGGTTGCGCGGGGTGGCACCCTGCAGCGCGGAGCCGACCGTCGGGAAGAGGATCCGGAATCCCTGCTGGTTGGCAAGCGTGCCGGTGAACATGTCCTTGTTGAATTCCGTGAAGAACTTGACCGGCGCGCCGGCATACGCGACGTGCGCCTCGTTCACCAGGTTGCGTCCGAGCGTGGAACGCAGACCGTTGCTCCACGACAGACGGACCGAGGACTGTCCCGCCTGGACGGGGAAACCCGGGAATGACGGGTCCGCATTGTTCAAGGTGTCGGGAAAATCGGTGAACTTCTGGTAGTTGTACGCGCTGTTGAACCGGTGCTTGTTCGTGATGTTGTAGTCGACGCGCGCGGTCGGATACCGGCGCAGCGACGAGACGCCGATGTTATAGGTGTAGCGATCGACGTTCGCGTCCGATGGGGCGAGAGAGCCCGTCGTTGCCATCGCCGAGCGAATGTCACTGAGCAGCTTGCCGATTGTCGGATCCACCGTCGAGGTCTGGCCGTTCGCCCCCGCAAGGGCAAGGACGTTCGCGGAGCCGGTCGCCCAGCTGAAGAGGCCGTTCTGCGCCGCCGGGTTCAGCACGTTGCGGTTGCGCGTCGTATCCGACGGCTGGCGGAGCTCTTCGTAGTTGAAGAAGAAGAATGCCTTGTTGCGGCCGTCATAGCCAGGCATCACGATCGGCCCACCGGCACGGAAACCGACCTGGTTCTGTTTCAGCTTCGGCTTCGCCACGCCCGCGCGGTTGTTGAACCAGGTGTTCGCGTTCAGCTTGTCGCTCCGGTAGTACTCGTACCCGCTGCCACTGAAGCTGTTCGTGCCCGAACGGGTGACGAACTTGATCTGCACGGCGCCGTTGCCGGTGCCTTCGGCGCCCTGCGCCGCGCTCGAGACCGTCACTTCTTCAATCGCGTCCAGACGCGGGCTGACGATCGCAAAGAACCCGTCGCCGCCCGACGTGCCCTTGTTGGTGTTGTCCTGGACGTTCACGCCGTCGAGCGTGATGTTGATCGCCGTGCGCGGTAAACCGTTCACCGTCGCGTTACGGTTGCCGCTGGGCGACGAGACGCCGGGCAGCAGGTTGACGAAGTCCATCGCGCTGCGCGAGGTCATCGGCAGCTTGCTGATCTGGTTCGTATTGACCGTCTGCGTCACACCCGAACTCTGCGTCTGGATGATTTCAGACGAGGACGACACCGTGACCTGCTCGGTCACGCCGCCGACCTCCATCGTCGCCTTGACATTCGCGCCGGCGCCCGACGTCAGCACGACGTCGTTGATGACGACGGTCTTGAATCCCTGCAGCGTGACCGTGACGGTGTAGGCACCGATGGGCAGGCTGGGAATGGAGAAGAGGCCTTCAGAGTTGGAGACAGCCGTCGAAACGACGCCCGTGCCGATATGCTTTGCGCTGACGTCGGCGCCGGGGATGACCGCGCCCGAGGCATCGACGACGGTACCTGACAGGGTCTGACTCGTGGCGCCCTGCGCCCAGGCGCTGCCTGGCGCGCAGAAGACCGCCGCCAGGAACACGACGAGTCGCAACCGCAACACACTGCGATTCATTGATAGCTCCATCCTTCCAATGCCCTTCCTCCGGAAAAGGATCGGCATCACCATGGGGTATTCACGCTGTATACACGGAAAAAACGGAGAGCAGACGCTCACCGTTTGTCAGGCATTCCGCCAATGGGGACGAAACGCACGACCGCACATTTCCGTGTATGGGAAAAGCTACACGGCAGGACCACTACCGGTCAAGAACAGAGAATTGGAGCGGAAAAATCCGAACTTTTGGACGCGACAGGGGGGAGTATCAGGGAACTCGCTTCGCTCGCTGTCGGGCACAGGCGACTTCGCGACTTCGCTGTCGGGCAGAGGGCAGGGCTGATCGCTTCGCTCCGTGTCGGGCAGAGGGCAGGGCTGTTCGCTTCGCTATTTGCCGGGCAGAGGGCAGGGCTGTTCGCTTCGCTACTTGCCGGGCAGGGAAACCCTGCCCGACAAGAGTCGCCATGCCCGACAAGAAGCGAAGCGATCGCTCCTTGCCCGACATGTAGCAAAGCGATCAGGCGATTACCAGCTGAAACGCGTGACGAGCTGAATCACGCGGCTGGAATTCTCCTGGACGCCGGTGACGCGGTAGTTGTCCGCGTTCGACGCGTTCGCAATCGTCGGGAAGCCCACTGGCGTGAAGTTCGGGTGATTGAACGCGTTGATCAGATCGGCGCGGAACTCGAACATCGTGCGGCCGACGAGCCGCGTCCGCTTGACCGCGCTGATGTCCCACCGCTGGTAGATCGGCCCGGTCAACGGGAGTGTCCTGACGCCGCACTCCCCGAAGCCGCCGATCGTTCCGATGTTGCTGAACGACACGGTGCTGAACGCCGTGTTTCCGGCTGTCTCGATGCAGCCGGGCCCGTTCGCCGGCGCGATGTACCGCCCCGTCGGCGCGCCGAGCGTGCCGTATCCAGTCGCCGAAGTTGCGCTCGTACTGAATGCGCGAATGGTGTTCTCGAGGATGTCCTGCGGAAGTAGGTAGATGTTCACCGGCGCCGTTGCGCTGATGCCGGTCGCAGCGTATTCGTACCACTTGTACGCCTTCTGCAGATCCTTCTGCGACATGCCGACGAGGCGCACATTGCCGAAGTCGACCATCCGGCCGCTCTGGATTCGCGCGATGCCGTCAAACTCCCAGCCGCCGACGAGGCGATCGATCAGCCCGTGCGATGAACCGAGGAATCGGCGCCCGTTGCCGAAGGGCAGTTCGTACACCCAGTTGAACTTCAACGCATGCGTGACGCTTCCCGGATCGCCGGTCTGAAGCACGCGCTGATAGGGCGTCTTCAGTGAATAGCGCACGGACTGGTAAGAATTTCCGAATACGTACCCGCCCTGAAGGAGCAGCCCCTGCGACATCCGCTTCGTGACGTCGAGCTGCAGCGAATCGTACTTTGTGCTTCCGATGTTGCTCTCGAAATTCGCATTAGCGATATCGGGATTCAGCAGGAACAGATTGACCGGCAGACCGGCGGCCGCCGCGTTCGCGCGGCGCTGCGGATCCCCGGCAAGTCCTGTCGTCCCGCTCGTTCCGGCGGGCGTGAACGGCTGCGGGTTGTAAACCGCGAGCGGATTGGTGAAGTTCGTGTCCGACCAGAGCGAACCGGTGTACTTCGATGCGTCGCCAGCCTGCGAGATCGGCGTGCCCGTGAAGTACGCAAGGTAGATCGGCAGCGGTCCGGTCCCAGGCACGCCCGTGTAGGCGAACGTGCTGCCGCGGCCGGCGGCGATGTTCGCCTGCAGGTTGGCCTGCGCCTGGCGGAACTCCTTCAGGAAACCATTGTTGACGATGTCGGTTTCATTCAGGTTGTACGTGCCCCAGCCCTGCAGATGGCGGGATCCGACGTAGCGCACCTCCACGCCGATGTCCCGGCTCATCTTGCGGCGAATGCCCGCCGCCCACGTCTGCGAATATGGCGTCTGGATGTTCGGGTTGAAGATGTCGATGCTGTCCGTGCGAGACGGGCTCATCGGATAGTTCTGGGTTTGCGGGAAGAGTCCCGGCCCGAGCCGCGTCGACTGCCGCAGCAGGACAGGAAGACCGAGGCCGTCATTGTTCAGCGCGTTCTGGCCGGACTGCGTCGTATCGCGGACGGGATCCAGCCGCGTGCCGGGGTTCGTACCCAGAGGGCCCGTGTAGGACGACAGGTCGAGACGCTCGTACGACATCGCGTACGACGCGAAGAATACGGTGTCGCCTTCTTCCCCCATCAGCCTGCGCATCGGCCCGTTGCTGAAGGACGGACGCCAGGTCATGCCGAGGCTCGGCGCGAGGTTGTTGAAGTCGGTGTTGAACGCTGGCGTGCCCTTGGTGTAGTTCACCAGCGTCGGGGCACGGCCGGTCAGCGTGCCCGGCTTGAACAGGTTGCACGCGCCGTCGGGGCCAGTGCCGGAAACACCGCAGAGATCCGCGAGGCTCGCCGTCGAGTAGCTGTCGTTCTCGGCACGGAAGGGCGTCTGCAGCTCGTAACGCAGGCCGGCGTTGATCGTGAGGTCGCTCCTCACGCGCCAGTTGTCCTGCGCGAAGAAGCCCCACGTGGTCATGTGGCCCTGCTGCAGCCCTTGACCGAGGTACTGGTATTGGTTCGTAACGGGATTGAAGCGCACCGTCCCGCGGATGGAGGCGACGCGCCCGGTGAGCACGGCGTAGAGCGCGCGCGCGTTCGTGAGCTGCGTGTTCGAAGCGTTGGGGAAATTCGCCGTCGTGAACATGGCCGCCGCGGGATCGCCGGTCGCGATGCCGAACCGGAGCTCCGGAACCATCTGCTGGTTCTTCAGCCAGACGTGGCCGTACGTCCAGGAGGTGCCGAAGCTCATGTTGTGGCTGCCCCTCAGCCAGTTCAACGTGTCCTCCACGACCCGCGTCGCACCCTCGCGTGCCGAGAAGTTCGCCGTATTTCCGGCATTGGCGAGCGCGGTGGAACAGCAGGACGACGTCGTCGTATTGCCGATGTTCAGGTAGTAGCCCCCCTGATCACCGAAGCTGTTCCCGCCAAAGAGCGACGGCGAGAGCTCCGGCGAGAAGAACGTCGCGCCGCCGGATGCGCCGACGCGCAGCTCGTTCACCAGGTTCGCGCCGACGTTCGATCGCAGGGATTCCGAGGTGGTGTAGCGCGTGGACTGCTGGCTGCCGGTATTCGGAAAACCGGGGAAGAAAGGCTGGCGCGTGTTGGTCGTATCGGGCGTCGAGTTGATGTGGTTGTAGTTGAACGACCCTGTCAGCCGGTGGTTCTTGGTGATGTTGTAATCGACGCGGCCCAACGGATACGGCGTGTAGTTGTGCGTGTCGATCTGGAAGGTCGCCTGCTGCAGGATCGGATCCGACAGGCTCTGGATCGAGCCCTTCGCGCTGGCCGTACGCATGTCGGCGAACAGCTTCGAGATGACCGGATCGAGCGTCGCCGTCTGGCCGTTGGCCGCGGCGAGCTGCAGCAGGTTCACCGTGGTGTTGCCGTAGGTGTAGGCGCCGTTGGCGGCGGCTTCGGTCAAGATAATGCGATTGTCGGTGCGCTTGCTCGGCTGGCGGTTCTCCTCGTAGTTGAAGAAGAAGAACGCCTTGTCGCGGCCGTTCCACAGGCCCGGAATCGCGATCGGGCCGCCGGCGTTGAATCCCGGCTGGTACTGGCGCAGCTCGGACTTCGGCGCCTTGTGCGTCACCGGATCCGTCAGGTCGCGGTTGTTGAAGAAGGTGTTCGCGTTCAGCGCGTCGTGACGCAGCGTATGGAACACGTTGCCCTTGAACGTGTTCGTGCCCGACTTCGTGACGAACCGGATGTTCACCGCGCCCTGGCCGCCGCTGTCGGCGCCATTGGCCGCCGAAGTGACTGTCACTTCTTCGATCGCATCGAGGCGCGGCGACACGCGCGCGAAGAAACCGTCCGACGTCTTCAGGTAGTTGTCCTGGATCGAGATGCCGTCGAGCGTGATGTTGATTGCGCCCTGCGGCAGGCCGTTGACGGTCGAATTACGCGCGGTGCCCGGCGTGTTGACACCCGGCAGGTTCACGACGAAATCGAGCGCGCTGCGGCTGGTCAGCGGCAGGCTTGAAATCTGCTTCGCGTTGATCGTGGTCGAGACCGTCGAGGACTGCGTATTGACGACTTCGGACGCGGCCTGCACGACCACCTGCTCCGCGATGCCGCCGATTTCCATCGTCACTTTCAGGCCGGCAGGAACGCCCGCGTTCAGCACCACGTTGTTAAGGGTGACGGTCTTGAAGCCGGCGAGACTCACGGTGACGCTGTACGTCCCGGCATTCAGCGCGGGAACCGTGAACTGCCCATCGGCATTCGTCACCGCCTCGGTCGTCAAACCGGTCTCGGCGCGCTTCACCGTCACGCTGGCGCCGGGAATCACCGCGCCCGAGGTGTCGGTGACGGTCCCAGTCAGAGTGGAGGTGACGCCACCCTGGGCGAATGCGGCGGACACGTGAAACCCGACCACCGCGAAGGCGAAGAAGGCGCACAGCAGCCTTCGTGCAGTACTCGTCATGCAACTGCTCCTTGAAACGTACAGGGAAATGCGAGGCTTACAGGAGGGGAGCTAACGCCGCGCCAACGCGAGAGTTGCGGCTGCAGACCTGCTTCGGGCCCCTCCTCCCGTCACCGGTATACAGCGCGTATGCCGGTGAAAGGTATCTCGTCGGCGCGCGCTCGTCAAGCCGCGTTAAGTCTGAAGATGACAGAACCACACGTCAAACCGCCTTCAGCCTTCGCGAGCTCGCCGGCTGGCACGGTGACGGTCACGACGCCATGCGCCTCGAGCCGTCGTCGCGTCGCGGAATATTCCTCGGCACAGACCACGCGGCCGTCGATGAGCAACACGTTCGCCGCCATCGGCTCTGCAGGATCGATCTCGATCAAGTCGAAACCTTCAAAGATGGCTGGATCGACCCAGTCGGGATTGATGAGTAAGCTGGATCTTCCACCTGACCAGCCTCCGCCAAGGCTACGGCGGTCCGCCGAAGCGCTTCGCGCGAAGGCGGAAGGTGGAAGCCACTCAGCAAGCGTCACGGCGCTCTTCAAGTGCAGGCATCCACTCACCGGCACAGCGATGACCTGGAATCCGAACGGGGCGACGTGCGTCGCGAGCTGGCGCGCACCGTCCGCGTTCGTCCGGTCTGTGATCCCGACGAACACACGCCGCGGCGTGACCAGCACGTCGCCGCCGTCGAGCGTCGCGGGTGCCTGGATGAACGCCAGGCGGCGATACGGACGCAGCGCCGCCGACATCGCCTCCACTTCCTCACGCCTCGAGGCTGCTCCAGGGCGCGCGATGACCGCTATCTCGTCGAACACGATCGCCGTGTCCTCGACGAATACTGAGTCCGGCAGCTCGGGCGCGTCGGGCAGCCGCTCGATTCGACAGCCAAGGCGCTCGAGCACAGCTTCGTAGGCAGCGTGCTGCTCCACCGCGCGCGGATAATCGATCGGCTCACGTTCCAGGTGGGTCAGCTCGCAGCGATCGATCGAACGAGGCACCGCGCGCGTCAATGCGACGAGCATAAAAACGGATTGTACGCCCGTCACGGACGTACTCACGCAGAGGACGCGGAGCACGCGGAGTAATTTGAATGAAAACCAAGAGTTCTCTGCGGGCTCTGCGAGCTCGGCGTGAGATCGTCCGTGACAGGAGGTACTACTAAAAAATCGTTTGTATGGATTGCAGCGCGTAGTCGATCACGCGCGTCGGGAGCACTCCGAGGTAGAACGTCGCGAGCATCGCGAACGCCAGGCCGGCCATCGCGGCGGCGGAGACGTGCGGGCGCACGGGAACGGCGCCTTCTTCCGTCATGTACATCATGACGACGATGCGGAGATAGAAGAAGACGGAGACGACGCTCGAAAGGACGCCGACGATCGCGAGCGCGTAGTGTCCTTCCTGGACCGCCGCGGAGAAGATGTACCACTTGCCGACGAAGCCCGCGGTGGGCGGGAAGCCGCCCAGTGACAACAGGAACACCGTCATCAGCCCGGCGAGCGCGGGTCGCGTCTTCCACAGGCCGGCGAAGTCGCGCAGTTGATCGTGGGGATGCTCCGCGGTGCCGAGGAGCGCGACGATCCCGAGCGCGCCAAGGTTGGCGACCGCGTAGGTCAGCAGGTAGAACAGCACGGCGGCCTTGCCGGCGGAGTTCGCCGCGATGATGCCGAGCAGCAGGTAGCCGGCGTGCGCGATGCTCGAATACGCGAGCATCCGTTTGACGTTGTTCTGCAGCACGCCCATGACGGCCCCCAGCACCATCGTCGCAACCGCGATGGCGGAGAGCACCTGGATCCACTGGCCCTGCATCGGCTCGAACGTCGAGAGGAACACCCGCACGAACGCGCCGAACGCGGCGGCCTTCACGCCCGTGGACATGAACGCCGTAACGATCGTCGGCGCCCCTTCGTAGGCGTCGGGAGTCCACATGTGGAACGGGACCGCCGAGACCTTGAAGCAGAACCCGACCGCGAGAAGGCCCATTGCGAGCAGCGACACGGTCGCGTTCGGACCGGTCGCGATCGCCTGCGCAATGACGTCGAGCCGCGTGGACCCGTTCGACAACAGGAACGCGAACGCGATGCCGTAAAGGAAGAACGCGCTGGAGAACCCGCCCAGCAGGAAGTATTTGAACGCCGCTTCCGATCCCGCGGCGCTGGCGCGGCGAAGAGCGGTCAACACGTAGACCGACAGCGAGAGGACTTCAAGGGCGAGGAAGATGACCAGCAGATCGATCGCCGCGACCATCAGCATCATGCCGCTGATCGCGAAGAGGGTCAGCGCGTAGTACTCACCCGCCGGCAGTCCTTCCCGCTCCACCACCTCGTGCGAAAACAGCATCGTGAGGATGCCGATGATGCACAGGATGATGTTGATGAACAGCGTGAAGTTGTCCGCGCGGACGACTCCGAAGCTGACGGCGTCGGTGTCCCAGAGGAAGACCGATGCAACGCCAGCGCCGGCGAGACCGATCAGGCCGAAGCCCGCGATGTACATCCGCTCGCCGGGATGGCGGATTGCCTCTGCCAGCATCGCGGCAATCGCCGACAAGACGACGATGAGAATCGGAATGGTTGCCGCGAGGCTGTTCATCATCGCGCCACCCCGTTGATCAGATCGATCACCTTCATCACCGATGGCTCCATCGTCCTCAGGAAGATCGCGGGAAAGACGCCCATGAAGATGGCCATCGCGACGGTCGGAATCATCAGCGCCCACTCGCGCGTGCTCAGGTCGGGCAGCGCGCGATTCTTTTCGTTGGTCACGTCACCGTAGTTCACGCGCTGGAACATCCAGAGCATGTAGACGGCCGAGAGGATCACGCCCGACGCGGCGACCGACGTCATCCACGGCATCCAGCGGAAGCTGCCGAGCAGGATCAGGAACTCGCCGATGAACCCGTTGAAGCCGGGCACCGCGATCGACGAAAGCGTCACGATCATGAAGCACGCGACCAGCCGTGGCATCACGGCTTTGAGGCCGCCATATTCCGCAATCAGGCGCGTGTGCCGCCGGTCCGAGAGCATGCCGACGATGATGAAGAGCCCGCCGGTGCTGACGCCGTGGTTGAGCATCTGGTAGATGGCCCCCTCGACGCCCTGGATCGTGTTCGAGCAGAGACCGAGCACGACGAAGCCCAGGTGGCTGACGCTCGAATACGCCACGAGCTTCTTCATGTCGGGCTGCACCATCGCGACGAGCGCACCGTAGATGATGCCGACGACCGCAAGCAGCGCGATGTACGGCGCGAAGTACGAGAACGCGTGCGGGAAGAGCGGGTACGCGAAGCGGAGCAGCCCGTAGGTCCCCATCTTCAGCATGACGCCCGCCAGGATGACGGAGCCCGCGGTCGGCGCCTCGACGTGCGCGTCGGGCAGCCACGTGTGGAACGGGAAGAGCGGGACCTTGATCAGGAACGCGACGGCGAAGGCGAGGAAGAACCACTTCTCCATCTGCCACGTGAGCGCGGTGCCGTACAGCTGCTGCAGATCGAACGTCGGCTGCCCCGAGATCGTGCCGTGCGCGTAACTGAGGCCGATGATCGCGACGAGCATCAGAATGCTGCCGACCATCGTGTAGAGGATGAACTTCACCGCGGCGTAGATGCGGCGCTCGTAGCCCCAGATACCGATGAGGAAGTACATCGGGATCAGGACCGCGTCCCAGAAGATGTAGAAGAGGAACAGATCGATCGAGACGAACACGCCGAGCATCGCGCTCTCGAGCACGAGCATGAAGAACGAGAACAGCTTCACGTTGTTGTGGGTCGATTCCCATGAGCACAGCAGCGAAAGCGGCGTCAGGAACCCGGTCAGGACGACGAGGAACAGGCTGATGCCATCGACGCCGAGGTGATAGGAGATCCCGAACTGCGGCATCCACGGATGGTTCTCGACGAACTGGAAGCCAGGCTCAGCGGGATTGAATCGCCACCACAGGAACAGTGTCGCGGCGAACGCGACGAGTGACACGCCCAGCGCCACCGCGCGCACGGTGCCTTCGCGCTCCGGGCGATCGCCACGCCCGCCGGCGAGCAGTACCAGCAGCGCGCCGGCAAGAGGCAGAAAAACGATGACTGATAAGAGCATCTGTCCGATGTCCGATGTTCGATGTCCGATGCGTCCGGATGCGTCCGATGCCCGACTGTCGATGTCCGATCTCATCGGCCATCGGCCATCGGTCATCGATCACCGCAGCAAGTACCACCCGAGTATCAGAATGACCCCGAAGAAGAGCGACGCCGCGTAGGCGCGGATCGAGCCGGACTGCAGGCGACGGAGCGAGCCGCTCGATTCGCGGACGGCGAAGCCCACGCCATTGACGGTCCCGTCGATCAGGCCGGCGTCCGCCCCCTTCCACAACACGAGCGTGGAGATCTGCTTGATCGGCTGCACGACGAGGGCGTTGTACAGCTCGTCGACGTAGTACTTGTTCAACAGCAGCGTGTAGACCGGCGCCGCGCCGCGCGCGATGCTCGCCGCGGCCTTGCGGTTGCGCAGCCAGAAATAGGCGGCAATGACGATGCCGGCGACCGCTATCCCACTCGAGAGCAGCATCAGCATCCACTCGGCGTCGCCCTGCTCTTCGGCCGTTGGTTCGCGCGTAGCAGCCGCCGCCTCGCTCGCTGGCGATGCTCCGGCGCGAACGCGACTTTCGCTCACCTGGAACTCAGTCGCGGGCGCCATCTCGTGCGCTTCGAACGCGGGGTCGAGGAACCTCTCGATGCGATTGCCGCCGCCGAGCACGTGCGGGATGCCGACAAGCCCCGCGAGCACGGAACCAATGGCCAGCACGATCAACACGAGCGTCATGGCGGGTGGCGCATCATGCAAGTGCGCGCCGTGGCCATGTCCGATGCCCGATGCCCGATGTCCGATGTCCGAAGAGTGCACCGAAGACGCGGAGGCAGCAGCGGCGTGGCCGACGCCGTGCGCGGCGGGCTCTTCTTCTTCCGGATGAGCGGGTGCTGCGGGTGCATCATGCCTGCGCTCGCCGTGGAACGTCAGGAAGACCAGACGGAACATGTAGGTCGCGGTCAGGAACGAGGTGACCAACCCGATGATCCACATGATCCGGTGGCCCCCCGCGAACGTCCGCCACAGGATCTCGTCCTTCGAGAAGAAACCTGCGAGTGGCGGGACGCCGGCGATCGCGATCGCGCCGATCAGGAACGTCCAGTAAGTGATCGGCAGCGCTTTCTTCAGGCCGCCCATGTTGCGGATGTCCTGCTCCCCCGCCAGCGCGTGGATCACCGCGCCGGATCCGAGGAATAGCAGCGCCTTGAAGAACGCGTGCGTGTAGAGATGGAAGATGCCGGCCGCATAGGCGCCAACGCCCATCGCCAGGAACATGTAACCGAGCTGCGAGACCGTCGAGTACGCGAGCACGCGCTTGATGTCGTTCTGGACGAGTCCGATGGTGCCGGCCATCAGCGCCGTCGCGATCCCAATGCCGGCGACGACCGCGAGCGTGATCGGTGTGTGCTGGAACAGCACCGCGTTGCGGCCAATCATGTAGACGCCCGCCGTCACCATCGTCGCCGCATGAATGAGCGCGGACACCGGCGTGGGGCCTTCCATCGCGTCGGGCAGCCACGTGTAGAGCGGAATCTGTGCAGACTTGCCGGTGGCGCCGAGGAACAGCAGCAGTGTGGCGACGGTGACCCAGCCCATCGAGTGTTCGACGGGGAGCGTGTTGACGTTCGCCGCGACCGCCTGGAAGTCGAGCGTCGTGAACTTGGAGAAGATCAGCAGCATGCCGAGGATGAAGCCGAAGTCGCCGATGCGATTGACGACGAATGCTTTCTTGCCGGCGTCTGCCGCGGACCTCTTCTTGTACCAGAAGCCGATCAGCAAGTACGAGCAGAGGCCGACGCCTTCCCAGCCGACGAACATCACCGGGAACGTCGATCCGAGAACGAGCACGAGCATGAACGCCGCGAAGAGGTTCAGGTACGAGAAGTACCGCGCGTATTCGCCGTCGGTCTCCTCGTGCATGTACGCCGTCGAGTAGATGTGGATCAGCGATCCGATGCCCGTGACCACGAGAATCATGAGCGCCGACAGGTGATCGAGCCGGAACTGCACGGGGATCTGTAAATCGCCGGAGGACATCCAGCGGTAGTACGTCGCCTCGAGCCACGGGATATCCGGATGGCTCACGAGCGTCCACACGCTTGCCGCCGAAATCGCCAGCGACGCCAGCATGACGAGGCACGCCAGGCCGCCGGAAATGGACTTCGGCAGGCGCCTCCCGAGGAGCGCGTTGATGACGAAGCCGGCGAACGGAAGAAGTGGAATCAGTAACAGCATCAGCGCTTATCGTGCCCGCACCGACGGCATTCGCACGAAGGCACAAAGACACGAAGACACCAAGCCAAATAGGCTTTGTGCCTTTGTGTTTTCGTGCCTTTGTGCGGAAGCCGTGGGCTCGTTCATCTCTACCACTTGAGTGAAGTAAACGCCTCGGGACTCAGCGTCTCGCGATGGCGGAACAGCGAAATCACGAGCGCGAGGCCGACGGCGGCTTCCGCGGCGGCGACGGTCATGACGAAGAACGTGATGATCTGCCCGTCGACGGTGCCGATGTAGCGACCGGCCGCAACGAACGTCAGGTTCACCGCGTTCAGCATGATCTCGATCGACAGCAGGATCGTGATCAGGTTGCGGCGCAGGAACACGCCGATCGTCCCGATCGAAAACAGGACGCCCGAGAGAATGAGGAAGTGGTTCAGCGTGAGCAACTCAGTGCTCCCTCCGCGCGATGACGACGGCGCCGACCATCGAGACCAGGATCAGGATCGACGTCACTTCGAACGCGAACGAATGCGTCGTGAAGAGCTGCGTGCCGATCCGGCTGACCGAGCTGATCGCCGACACCATGCCCGGGTCGTTGTTGAAGGACGTGATCCCGAGTCGCGAGAGCGCGACCGCGACCTCGACCCCGAGCAGCAGCGACAGCAGCACGCCGATGCGCAGCGCGCGCGGCCCGATCGTCGTCTTCGGAATGTCATCTTCGGTATGCGCGTTCAGCAGCATGACCACGAAGAGGAAGAGCACCATGATGGCGCCCGCGTAGATGATGATCTGCGTGACCGCGCTGAAGGGGGCATCGAGCAGGACGTAGAGTCCCGCCAGCGCGCCGAACGACACGATGAGCAGCATGACGCTGTGCATCGGGTTGCGCTGCCCCACGACGCCAAGGGACGCGAGCACCGCGATGACCGCGAAGATATAGAACGAGATGATATTGGCGTCCATCAGCCTAGCCAGATCACCAGCGCCGCGGTCGCAATCAGGTTCAGCACCGCGGCTGGCAGCAGCCACTTCCACCCGAACTCCATCAACTGGTCGTACCGGTAGCGCGGCAGCGTCCAGCGCATCCACACGTAGAAGAAGAGGATGAGGAAGACCTTCAGCAGGAAGTAGAGCCACCCGAGCCAGTGGGGCAGGAACGGCCCGAGCCATCCGCCGAGAAACAAACTGGTGGCGACCGCCGAGACGGTCACCATGTTGATGTACTCCGCCAGGAAGAACAGCGCGAAGGACATGCTGCTGTATTCGGTGTGGTAGCCCGCGACGAGCTCCTGCTCCGCTTCCGGGAAATCGAATGGCGCGCGGTTCGTTTCCGCCACGCCCGCCGTCATGTAGATGAGGAACCCGATCGGCTGCAGGAAGATGTACCACTTCGGGATCACGTGAAACCAGTAGCCGGACTGGTTCGTGACGATCTCCCGCAGCGACAACGAATTTGCGAGCAGGATCACCGACGCCAGTGCGAGGCCGTACGACAGCTCGTAGCTGATCATCTGCGCCGACGAGCGCAGCGCGCCGAGCAGCGAGTACTTGCTGTTCGAGCTCCAGCCCGCCAGCACGATGCCGTAAATCCCCATCGACGTGATCGCGAAGATCACGAGGACCGCGACGTTGACGTCGGTGACTTCCAGCCGCAGGGGTTCGCTGAGCAGCCCGAACAGCGTGGTCTCGCTGCCGAACGGGATGACGGAGAACGCGGCGAACGCGGTCGCGGTCGAGATCACCGGCGCGATCAGGAAGATCAGCGTGTCGGCGGCCGCCGGCTTCAGGTCTTCCTTGAAGAGGAGCTTGATGACGTCGGCGAACGGCTGCAGCAGCCCTTCGGGTCCGACGCGGTTCGGGCCGGGACGATCCTGGATGTACGCGCAGACTTTGCGCTCCATCCAGACCATGAACGCGGCCGACAGCACCAGGCAATTGAAGATGACGAAGATCAGGACCAGGTGCGCAATCAGTGTCGGGCTGATGAAGGCGGGCATTCCTACCGCGCCCTTCTGACGCTGATGCGCGGCTGTCGGGCAGAGGGCATGATGCCTCGACGTCGGGCAGTGAACGACCCCACGAAGAGGCGACGTCCAACCCTGCCCCCTGCCCGCTGGCCGACGAGCGGTGGCGTCATGAGTGCACCGCCACGGCCTTCGAACTGCGCCACTCTGCAGGTACGGTGCACCGGCCTTCGCGGATGTGCGCCTCGAACTCGGCGCGGAAGTTTTTCAGCGTCGTGAGCGGCGGCGTGGCCGCTGCGTCGCCGAACGCGCATAGCGTCTTGCCGGCGACGTTGTTCGACACGCTCGTCAGCAGATCGAGGTCGCGCATCTCGCCGTCTCCGCGCTCGATCTTGAACAGGATCTTGTAGAGCCAGTCGCTGCCTTCACGGCACGGCGTGCACTTGCCGCACGACTCGTGCTTGTAGAAGTGCATCAGGTTCATCGCCGTCCAGACCATGCACGTCGTCTCGTCCATGACGATGATGCCGGCGGAGCCGAGCATCGAGCCCGCCTTGGCGACGCCGTCGAACGACGCCGGGGTATCGAGCTGGTCCGGCATCAGGATCGGCACGGACGATCCGCCCGGGATGACGGCCTTGAGCTGATGCCCGGCGCGGATTCCCCCCGCGTAACCGTAGATCAGTTCCTTGAGCGTCGTGTTCATCGACGCTTCGTACACGCCAGGCTTCTGCACGTGGCCGCTGACGCAGAACAACTTGGGGCCGCCGTTCTTTTCCGGCCCCAGCTTCGCGAACCATTCGGCGCCGTTCAGCACGATCGACGGCAGATTGCACAGCGTCTCGACGTTGTTCACAGCGGTCGGCGCATCATAGAGTCCCGACACTGCGGGGAACGGCGGCTTGATGCGCGGCTGCGCGCGCTTGCCTTCGAGCGACTCGATCAGCGCAGTCTCTTCGCCCGCCTCGTACGCGCCGGCGCCGCGGTGGAGCACGATGTCGCAATCCCACCCGCTGCCCATGATGTTCTTGCCCGCGTAGCCCTGCGCGTACGCCTTCTTCAGCTCCGCTTCCATGATCCGCTGGACGTGGTAGAACTCGCCGCGGATATAGATGTAGGCGACCTTCGCGCCGATCGCCCAGCAGCCGATCAGGCATCCCTCGAAGAGGAGGTGCGGGTTGCGCTCCATCAGCACGTGATCCTTGAACGTGCCGGGCTCGCTCTCGTCGGCGTTGCAGGCGATGTACTTCGGCTTCGGCGACTTCTTGTCGACGAACTGCCACTTCATGCCGGTCGGAAATCCCGCGCCGCCGCGGCCGCGGAGCCCGGATGCCTTCACCATGTCGATCAGCGCATCCGGCTGCATCGCGAGCGCCTTCTTCAGACCCTCGTATCCCTCGTGCTTGAGGAAGAAGTCGAGCGTGTAGCTGTTCGGCTCCCTGACGTGTCGCGTGAGTATGGGCTCCATGTCAATTCCCAACTACCAATTCCCAACTTCCAATTCCCAACTTCCAATTCCCAACTTCCAATTCCCAACTCCCAATTCCCAACTTCCAATTCCCAACTCCCAAGTTCAAAACGTAATTGGGAATTGGGAGTTGGGAGTTGGGAGTTGGGAATTGGGAGTTGGGAATTGGTAGGCGTCACTTTTCCACCTGCAAGTGACAACCCGAGAGCGCCGAAATGCCCTTGCTCTTCAAGTCATCGACCAACTTCGCACAATTCTCCAGTGTCGCCTTCTCGTGCCAGTGCTCGTTGTTCACCATCACGACCGGCGCGCGATCGC